>CAZRCE010000001.1:0-39604 GCA_964598465.1 uncultured Clostridia bacterium
GGTACTCTGGACGGCGCGAACGTTGAAATGGCGCAGGCGGTAGGCGACGAGAACATTTTCATATTCGGACTTAAATCTAACGAAGTTGACGATATCTGGCGTTCTGGTTACAGTTCGAGTTCGTATTACAACGATTCGCCGAAGTTAAGAAGAATTATCGAAGCGTTGATTATCGGATTTAACGGTCAGTCGTTCTCCGACATGGCGAATTACCTAATAACAGGTTCGCCCGTAGCCGACCCGTATATGTGTATGGCAGATTTCGTTTCCTATAACAAAACCCAGCACGACATTTCCGAGCTTTACGTTAAAGACAAATTCAAATGGAATCAGATGTCGTTAAGAAATATCGCGGCGGCAGGAATATTTGCGGCGGACAGAAGTATTAAGGAATACGCAGAAAATATCTGGAATTTAAAACCGCTTACAAAATAATTTAAATATAAAGCCGCGGGCAACAGCCCGCGGCTTTAAAATATGCGTACTATGTCACGCATAAAAAGCAATATTTTGTGTCGTTGCGCCGTAAAACCGTAAAATATTGTGTTTTCAGATTAAATTAATTGTATCGATTAATTATTAGATTAAATTAATTAAAACCGAATAATTAATTGAAATCCGACGGCTTACCCATCGTTTACAGCTCTTTTTATGTCTATTTATTCGTAAAAGCTGTGTTTTACGAATAAATTAACCTTCTCTAAGATACTACCACTCATTAAGAGAAAAGTCAAGAGTTTTAACAAAAAAAGTTTGAAATTTTTCTAAACTATGCTAAAATAAAACTATGGAACTATTTTTTATTATATCTATATGCCTAATAGTAGTTATCGTAATTGCAATCTTTATTATTAATTTGATTTATAAAAATAAGCAAAACCAATCCCACCAAGATTTTGAATATATTCCGAATAACAATGAAATACAAAGTCAGAATATTGAAAACGAAACTACTGCTATTAAATACGAAATTAAATCAAAATATTTATCTTACTATGAACTAAAATATTATGAAGCAATTCAAAATATTTTAGAAGGTAAATACATATTATTTCCGCAAGTACCACTATCTCAAATTATTGTTGTCAAGAATAAAAAGTCTAAATATCAAAGTGAGCTTTATAGAGTTATTGATTTTTGTATATTTGATAAAGACTATACCCCCCTACTCTGTATCGAAATTAACGACGAAACGCATCACCAAAGAAATAGATATATCAGAGATAAAAAAGTTCAAAATATTTTAAACAATGCGGGGCTACCTCTTATTACTTTATGGACTAATTTCGAATTAAACATAAATTATATAGAAAATAGAATAAAACAGCACATAGAAATATAAACAAATCCCTCGGAGTAATCCGGGGGATTTCAATGTTAAAATTATCGAAGCAGTTTACTGTACCCATTCCTTTATCTTCCGTTTATCCCAGTATAACATTTTTATTGCCTACGGCTTTGATAGTCAAACCGTAGCATTTTTTTTGATAATGAAATGGCAGTTTGAAACAAAAAAAATCTCCACGAGAATTGTTTGACAATCAAACCATAAAAATGTTGCAGCCTACCCGCCGAAAGGCAAATAAAAATAAGGTAGGTAAAAAGGAAATGGCAGTGAAAAGCAACGAGTTAGTTCGACTTATCCAGAGTTTACGCTCTGTCGGTTGGACAGATACAGAAATTGTTGACTTGCTACTTAGTATAAGTACATAGTTAACATAAGCTTCTAAAAAAGACAAAAGCCGTTCCCCAACCAAGGCTAAACGGCTTTACATAAGTTGGAGGTTGCACCGGAGTAAACCTACCTGCTCCACTTCCTCCAACTTGAATTTATTTTAAACTATTTAATTCAATTTGTCAAGGAGTAAAAAAATATGTTAAAAGCATACGACGAAATAACAGGAAAAGAAATTAAAAAAGGTGATATAATAACAGATTTTCGAGGTGATAAAGACACTTTTGAAATGCCTTCGAGAGCGCGAACAGAATACAGAAGTGGAAAAGTTTGTACCAAAGAAGGTCGAGAGTATTACGACAGAGTTTTTAATATTATCGTAAAAGACGAAGAATAATGAAAAGTTTCGTTTATATAATTCAAAATAAATATGGTAAGCGTAAACCGTTTAAATCATATTTTCCTTTATCCGTCGGAGATTTAATTAAAATCGGCAAAGATAATACAGAATATGACGGTTTAATGGTTTGGAAAATCATAATATAATTAATAAAGGCAGGGAGTTAATCTCTCTGCCTTTTTTTATGGTTGATAAGCCTACCTCTACTATTAATATTCTTCACCTATTAAATTAAGTAAACGCTCATTGTCAAATGCCTTTTTTATAATGCGGTAAGCTTCCTTAACGGAAGAAAACTGGGCAAATGGAGTACGCAACTGTATATTTATCGGTAGGAATAGAAAAATACATATTCTTACCAAGGTAAGAATAATCACCGTACCCGACTATGAAGTTAAAATCGACAGAATACCAACCGTCTGTAAACCATTCGTTACGAAGTAAATTTAAATCGAGATATTCTTTAAACTCGTAAACAGCGTGAACGTAAACAGGGTCGTCAGCATCGTCTGTATTCCAACGACTTTCGGAACTATTAGTTGAAGCGTAAGCAACGCTATCGGAATTATTACGGTTTAAGCAGGTTAATACTATTCCGATTAAAATTGTGAGCATAAACAGCAAAGCTGTTATAAGCGAAAATATTTTAGTTTTCTTATTCATAATCCTTTAAGTTATTTTCGAGTAACTTTTTAAACCTCCTACTATCGTAGTTATAAGGCAACCGCGCTATAAAGCTGAATTTCGTTATTTTTCCGTGAGCGATTTCAAAATTGTACTTTGCTTCTCTCGCTACTTTGCCTACTCCGAACCGAGGCGGAACGATTGCTTTTACACAGCTTTCTTCGCTCGCATACGAATAAGCACGCAGAAAGAAAAACTTCGTTTTTCCTATAAATTTGCATTTATCCATTCGAACGTAGATATCGCTTTGCTCCCTTATCTTATCCCAGAGCCTCGGCATATTTTGAACGTTGCAATGAACATTGCTTTCGCCTAAGTGACGCGACAGGGCTTGAAACATAGGCGCGGACTTATACTTTTTACAAAGCTCCGATTGATACTGAGAAGGGAAGTAAATCCCTGCGTCCGAAATATAGTAGTCTAACCCGTCGGGATACGGGTAAACGTACTTTTTTATTTCTCCGCTTATCATATCCGTGTAGGTATTACCGCTTAGCTCCCACACCTTTAAATCGAGCGGAAACCGCTTGTATCGCTTTTTCGGGTCGCTGTATTGAATGTTGCTTATGTAATCACGCTTTCGGGAGTTTACCACTAAGCAAAACGCTAAATCTTTACCGCGACCACGCAAACCCGACACGATAACGTTTCCGCTTTCGAATAGTTTCACAAATGCGCGCTTTTTAATTTTGAATATAACGAATAATAGTGCTATAAGCCCTATTAAACACCAAAGTATAATTTTAAGTATCATAAACCACCTATATAAAACGGCGGATTATTCGCCAAATTATCAGAAACGGAAGCGCAAGAAGTACAGCGCAAGCAATAGTAGCGAACGCTTCACAGAAAAAAACTCCGTAAGTAGCGGTTGCAGGATTACCGCTAAAAATAGCATTTGATATTAAATTGTAAATAGTTTGATAACTGTTTGTTAACATAATTTTCTCCTTATAAGATTAAAACGGCGGGATAAATACCCCGCCGTTTTTGATTTGTTGGTTAACCGCGGAGGTGCAGGAAATTCTGTATTAATCCCATAAGCAAGAAGAATATAGAAATTCCGAGACCGACGACGGCGAGCGTACCGAGGAAAGTTAAACCCGTTTCGGCATCGTAAAATACTTTTACGATAGACGGAAGGGTTTCGGCAATCCAGGTAGCTATACTCGTAAATACACCGGTAATCTGGGAAACAACGGACACGCTTATTCACCCCCTTTTGATTTATTATTTTCGACCGACTGCGCATATTCGGTTAAAACCGTTTGAAGTTCGTTGAAATGGACAAGTAAAAGCTTCGGGTGTTTAAGAAGAAAACACTTCAAATCGTTAAATCTTCCTTCGTCGATAAACTTTTTACTTTTTTCCATAAGTTTGTCGTAAGTCATATTTTTGACCCCCCTTCGCTGAATGAAATAATAAGCTGTAAGTATAACTGCTATCACCGCAAACAGAATTACATATACAATCATTATTTCGCCTCGAACAAAGAGCCGTCGATTTCGCCGAGGCAAACCTTATAATCAGGTTCTACCGCGTAAAGGTCAGCAACCGAACGACCGAGTAATTCAGCAATAACCGAACGGTCGAAGCAAAGGAAAACAAGACGATAACCCAAATCGACATAAATGACGTCGAAATAATTACCCGCCTTAGCTTTGCGCTTCTCGTAAAAAATTTTGAACATAAAAAAACCTCCGAAAAAAAATTTCCGAAGGCTAATTTATTGTAGGTACATTCACCTGCCATAATGCAAAGATTATGCCAATTGAAGTATCCCGTAAAACATACTTTTTACAAACAATTAAATGTTTGCGGTGATATGTAATTATATAAATTTAATTGTTCGTAAAAGTCACTGTGTTTTACGAATAAATAGACTTACTCTCCAAACGGGTCGAAAAAGCGTGGAAGATTAGTCCACCATTGAAAAAACGAATATTTGTTTGACTTTTTCCTCGTATTTTTATATAATTGATTTATGGAAACGTTTCTTCTTATCGTCGGCGGGGTCGCTTCTGCCGTACTGTTGTTTGTAGTTTTTCTGGTTTTTCTTCAATCTTACAAGGGACACAACCGCTTTCTTCTGTTTTTGCGTTACAAATTTTTCAAAAATAAGAAACAACGCAAAAAGTACGACGCCTACTATTCCGTCAAACCGAGATACATTTCACCCTGCGAGGAAGAATATTTCGAAAAAATCAAGTCGTTAATCAGCGATAATTTCATTATTTTTCCGCAAATCCCCCTCTCTCAGATTGTCGAGAAGCATTCTCAATCTAATTATAAGACGGAGCTTTTCAGAGTAATCGATTTCTGCATATTCGACGAAAATTATTATCCCGTTCTCTGCATCGAAATTAACGACGCAACTCACGTCGGAAAAAACAGAGCAAAGCGCGATTCCAAGGTCGCGGAAATTCTTAAATCAGCAAAAATCCCCCTCCTCGTCCTCTGGACTTACGAGGATGCGGATTTGGGTTTCATAAAAAAATCGCTTAAACCATACGGCGTCGTATAAATATAATTATTCGTAAAATTAGCATTTGACTTACATACTGCAAAGTATTAAAATATTGATATGGCAACTACTTCAACCAATTATTATTTACAGCGAAATAAAAAGAATTTGGCGACTTTGGACAGGCTTTTGGAGGACGACCTCCCCCTTTTCTGCTACGATTATTTTCTTGCAATCGACAGCCAGACCAGCCCCCTTACCAGAATGAATTACGCCAACGATTTGAAGATTTTCTTCGATTTTTTGCTAAAAAGGCGGTTTACTTCGGTTGATGGTGTTAAAAATTTCACTTTAAATAATCTTGAAGAAGTAACGAACAACGATATTGAGTTTTTCCTCGCCTACCTTTCGCGTTATGAATACGACGGCAGAGAGCATTCGTGCAACGACAGAGCCAAAGCGAGAAAGCTTTCGTCCGTTCGCGCAATGTTCAAGTATTTCTTCAACCGCGGTCTTATTTCCGTGGACAATTCCGCGAAGGTTTCCACTCCTAAGCTTCACGAAAAGCCTATTATCCGTCTCGAAGGCAACGAAATCTTCAATATTATTGATACCGCCGAGAGCGGAACGGGTTTATCGCAGCGTCAGCGCGCCTTTCACGAGCGCAATAAAATTCGCGACAGTGCCATTATAATTCTATTTTTGGGCACGGGAATACGTATAAGCGAGCTTGTCGGGCTCAATAATCAAGATATAAATTTCGGCAATAATTCCTTTATCGTTACGCGCAAGGGCGGAAATAAAGCCATCCTCTACTTCGACGACGACGTTGCGGCGGCGTTGTCCCGCTATATGGAATATAAGGAAGAAACGGGTTTGCCGACGGACGAAAAAGACGCCCTGTTCCTCTCTTCTCAGAAAAAGCGGATAACCGTCAGAGCGGTCGAAAATCTCGTGGAAAAATATGCGAAAATCGTTTCCCCGCTCAAAAAAATTTCCCCGCACAAGCTCAGAAGCACTTACGGCACTCAGCTTTACAAGGCGACGGGCGATATTTATATCGTCGCTGACGTTTTGGGGCATAAAGACGTAAATACGACGCGTAAGCACTACGCCGCAATCAGCGACGATAACCGCCGAGCGGTCGCGGGAAAGGTTAAATTAACGCGCGACGACGAGTAATATATGGAAATCTGCGAAAAAATATTTGTTATTCAACCTATTCACGGCGCTAATTACCGCGTTTTGCACGACGAAGCTAAGTCGCTTATCGAGAGCGCGGGTGCGGAATATTGCGGTTCGTGCTATCAGAACGTTAAAGAAATAAATCCCGCAACCTATATCGGTGCGGGAAAACTCGAAGAAATCAAACAAACTCTGGAAGGCATCGACGGCGTTACCGTTCTTTTTAACGGCGCGCTGTCCCCTTCCCAAACTCTGAATATCGCAGCGGCGGTCGGCGACCGCAAGGTAATCGACCGTACCACCCTTATCCTCGATATTTTTGCGCGCAACGCCGTAAGCAGCGAAGGCAAAGTTCAGGTTGAACTTGCGCAGTTGAAATATATATACCCGAGGCTTAAAGGAAAAGGCGCGGCGCTGTCCCGTCTCGGCGGCGGCATAGGCTCGCGCGGTCCGGGTGAAACTCAGCTCGAAACCGACAGGCGTCACATACGCACGCGGATTAAATATCTTGAAAAAAAGCTGTCCGAAATGAACGGTCGTCGCACTCTTCAAAGCGGTTTAAGGACTAAGCGCAATACGAAAACAATCGCTTTGGTCGGATACACGAATACGGGTAAATCTACCCTTATGAACGCGCTGACCGGTGCGGGCGTTATGGAAAAGAACGCGCTTTTTGCGACGCTTGACCCTACCGCCCGTAAATTCGAAATCGACGGCGCGGAATTTCTGCTATTCGATACCGTCGGATTTATTCAGGAGCTTCCCCACGATATCGTCGAAGCTTTTAAATCCACTCTGGAAGTTGCGGTCAACTGCGACCTTGCCGTTCTCGTCGCCGCGGCGGACGACGATTACGATATGCAGTTCGGCGTAACAGAAAACACTTTGGCGGAGCTTGGGTTCGATAAGCCGTTTATTAAAGTAATAAACAAATGCGATGAAGTAGAAGATTTATCGTCCTTTCCGAAAGATTGCGTGCTTATTTCGGCTAAATTCCGCCGCGGAATAGACGAGCTCACCGCAAAAATACGCGAAAGCTTCGAAGATAAAATCGTCAATTTAAAATTGAGCGTCGGCTACTCCGATTTCGATAAATATTCCGCCGTTGCAAAGTACGCGAAGGAAAATTCGAGAAATTACACCGATTACGGAATGGAGCTTGAAATCACCGTTCCCGCGGAATACGCATATAAATTCACGGATTTCAAAATCTGATTACTCATCTTCGCCGTCGAGAATGATTTTGTCTATTTTAATGACGGCGTCGTCGCGGAAATCGATGCATTTCCCGCAATTATCGCATATCTTATTCGGGTCGAGGTCGCATATATCGCACTCCCCGCATTCTATGCATTCCCTGTCGTAAAGCTCGCACTCCTCACCTTTTTGGCGCATATACTATACCTCTCTTATGAATTAACGCCATTATACAATAAAAAATTTATAAAAACAACTAAAAATACGGAACGTTCGTTTGCTTTTTGTGTTTTTATATGTTATAATAAGTTCAGAGGTGCAAAATGAAAAAGACAAACGACAAGGCTGCCGCCGTTCTTGAATTTATCGAGAGTTTTATAGCGGAAAACGGATACGCCCCCACCGTGCGCGAAATATGCCGCGCGTGCAACATAAAGTCCACAGCGTCGGCTTTCGGATATATGAATAAGCTTGCCGAGCAAGGGCTGATTAACAAGAATAAAGTCGGCGAAAACAAGCGCCGCGCTGTGTCCGTCAAGCAGAACGCCGTTAAAGTTCCCCTCGTCGGTACGGTTGCCGCAGGCGAACCCATCTTCGCGCAGGAAAATTACGAAGATTTCTTTTCCGTTCCTACGAATATGTTCGGAAGCGACGATTTGTTTATGCTTACCGTTCGTGGCAACTCTATGATAAATATCGGAATGTTTAACGGCGATAAAATCGTCGTTAGGAAGCAAAATACCGCCGAAAACGGCGAAATCGTAGTCGCGCTCGTAGATGACAGCGCAACTGTAAAACGCTTCTTCAAGCGTGACGGTAAAATAGTCCTCCACCCCGAAAACGACGATATGGAAGATTTCATTTTCGACGAGGTCGCGATACTCGGCAAAGTCGTCGGATTAATGAGAAACATATAAAATCAAAGGCGAAGCTAAATAGCTTCGCCTTTTAAATTAAATCGACATAAGATACGCCACTTCTTCTTTTGACAGAGTCCTGTACGCGCCTCTGTCAAGTCCGCGCAGAGTAAGCTCCCCCACTTTAATTCTTTTCAGAAGGGTTACTTCTTTTCCTATCGCTTCGAACATCTTCCTTATTTCTCTGTTCTTGCCCTCGGTTATCGTCACGTGAATTTTGGTATAGCTTTTGTTCGTTTCGACGATATGCGCCTTACTTTTTTTCGTAACGTAGCCGTCAATTTCGATACCGCTCCTTATGGGGTTGAGCGCGGCCTCGGTAATCGTGCCCTCTATCTTGACGAGATAGGTTTTGGGAACGTCGTTTTTCGGGTTGGTAAGATGCTGCGCAAGCTCGCCGTCGGTCGTAAGAATAAGCAGACCTTCGCTGTCGTAATCGAGCCTTCCCACGGGGTAAATTCTGCCCACGTTTTTTGGCATCAGGTCGAGAACGGTTTTTCTGCCTTTATCATCGCTTACGGTACTAAGATAGCCTTTCGGCTTGTTTAGAAGATAGTATTCGTTCTTCTTCATTACGGCTTTTACGCCGTTTACGAGAACTTCGTCGCTCTCTCCAACTTCCAGTCCCAAATCGGCTTTTTTGCCGTTTACGGTAACTTTTCCGTCTTTTATAAGGTTGTCGCACTCTCTGCGAGAAGCGATACCGCATGCGGCGAGATATTTGTTTATACGCATTTGATTTCCCGAATCCGAAATTTATTTCTCTATTATACTATATAAATTTCCTTTGAAAATCAAGTTATTTCCGTTGCGAATTTCAAGTTCGGCTACTTTTTCGCCCTTATTGACGCGCTTTCCTATATGCGTGCACTTTATTTCGTATTCGATTTCCGACTGCTTTTCCGTAACGAACGAGTAGTCGTTATCGGTCGAGCACGGTATTCCGTCCGCCATAAAAACGGTATCTTTACTTACCGTTGCGAGTTCGTATCTGTCGAAGCAATTATTGATTAATTTTGCGCTCCGCTCATACATATCGTAACAGTCCAGAACGACGCACACGAGGTCCATTCCGTCGCGTTCGCAGGACGACACGAGGCATCTGCCCGCCTTGGTCGTGTAGCCCGTCTTTACGCCGTTTGCGCCTTCAAGCTTGCTGAGAATCTTGTTTTTGTTTACGAAGCTTCTGTAATTGCCGTTGTAATTTTTCGTCGAAACTACTTTGGCAAAAGTTTCGTTCTTCATAGCGGCGCAGGCGATTAGCCCGAGGTCTTTCGCCGTCGTGTAATGTTTAGGGTCGGGAAGTCCGCTCGGATTAGTGAAATTCGTGCTGCTTGCGCCGAGTTCACGCGCCCTTTCGTTCATTCTTACAACGAAATTGTCAATGTTACCGCTGTGATGAATGGCGAGCGCCGCCGCGCTGTCGTTACCGGACCTTAACATTAGCCCGTAAACGAGGTCGCGTACGGAAATTTTTTCATCGTATTTGAGATAAATGCTCGACCCTTCAACGCCGACCGCTTCGCGCGGGACGGTAATTTCCTCGTCGAGGTTACACTCCTCTATGACTATCAAAGCGGTCATAATCTTAGTCGTGCTTGCCATGGGAAGCTTTGCTTCCGCGTTCTTCGCTTCGAGAACCCTTCCCGTAGAAAGCTCTATAACCGTTTCCGCCCGTCCGTCTGCCGAGGCAGTGCGCCCGCCGGTTGCAAAGGGCGTAAATAACAAAATCGTCGCCGCGGATATAATTAATGCGAGTTTCAAATAGCGCTTAAACATTGTCCTGTATAGTATGAATCAGTTCTCCCGTCCTTTCTATTAAGGTGTCTATCGGACCTTCTTCCATTTTCAGAAGGCGGCAACCCGTGCCTTCGTCCACCAAAAACGCCTTAGGTTTAACGGTAATAACCGTACCGTTGCCGCCTGCGAGCTTAAAACCGTCCGCTTCCCTGAAAGTTTTAATATCGCCGTATTCACCGCCGCCGCCCATATTTACGACGGTTACCGACGATACGGGTATTACCTGCGCGCCGCTTACGGTGATAATGGGTTCGCCTATAACGGTATTCGCGTCCGCAACCTTTTCCACGGGAAGCGAAGTCCTGTCAAATTCGTTTTCTTTCTGTTTTTTAAGTTTTGTTTTCATTGAGTTTCTCCGTAAATAATACAAATAAAATTTTCGCGACGGTTATAAGATTTATCACACCCACGGCTTTCATATAGTAATTGATATAGCCGTGCTCCATATTCAGAACGGTGTAATTGCGAAGCTTCGTTCTTCCGCCGTTTATCCTTACGAAAGCGTACAGCGCGTTTGTTGCGACGTTATGCAGTATCGCCGCGTAGGCGTTGTATTCAGATTGCAGACCGAAATCCTCAAGCTGAACGATTCTCGTTATACATAAGCTGTTGAATATTTTAAGTGCGCTTTTTTTCAGCACGGAAAGATTTAGGTCTTTTTCCTTGCCGTTGACCTGCATCTTTTTCGGCGAATTTTTTACCGTGTTTGCATTGAATATTCTTATAAATCTGAACGCACAGACGTTGACGCTCGCGTATTTTTCATTCGTATTGACATATACGTAATTATATATATGTACGGGAAAAACCGCCAGGAAAAAGCCGACGAGTGAGGCGTACACCAAAAAATCGTTCACGGTAGTATTATCTGTAATCTTTACGGATTTATTCTTATATAAAAAAACCGACAAGCAAGCTTGTCGGTTTATATCATTTTAGTTATTATTTAATTTCAATAAGTTCCTCGCCGTCGTCAAGGAAATCGGGCAGTTCGTAACCGTCATCGGTGGTCTTGACCACTTTTTCCTCCGTCGGCGCTTGCTCGGCGCTCTCCGCGGCGGGAGCTTCTTCCTCGACGTATTCGTCCTTTCTGTAAAGGTAATTGCTGTCGTCCTCGTCGAGAATCGAGCTGTTAAGCTCGGCTATCTGCGACATAAGCTCGTCGTAGTCGGGCAATTCGTCGATGGAATTAAGCCTGAACCTTTTAAGAAAATTGTCCGTCGTTGCGTAAAGAATGGGTTTACCTATCGCGTCCTTTCTTCCGCACGGAACTATCATTTCGAGCTCCAAAAGGGTATGTATCGCGTAATCGCAACTTACCTGCCTTATTTCTTCAAGCTCGCCCTTAGTTACGGGTTGCTTGTATGCAATAAGCGCCGCGCATTCGAGAATTGTTCGCGTGAATTCCTTTTCTTTAATGGGCGTAAGCACTGACGAAATCTGCTGTTTATAGGCGGGATTCGTGGCAAACTGTACCTTACCGTTAAATGTCAGAAGATGAATGCCGCTGTCACCCGAATATTTTTCTTTAAGCTTTTCAATCGCCGCGTTCACTTGCTTTAAAGGAATTTCGAATTTTTCAACTATGTATTTCACTTGCACGGCCTCGCCGGAAGCGAACACTATTCCCTCAATTATATTCGTCAAATTGTCCACTGTCCACGTCCTTTAAATCCGCTTCGGGATTAGCTTTTATCGTTATTTCGCCGAAAGAATCGGTCTGGTTTACCATAATGTACTGAAATTTAAGCATTTCGAGAAGGGCCTGGAAAGTCGTAATGACTTCCGTGCGGGAATAGGTTTTGAACAAACTGCTGAAAGTTATTTCCTCGCTTTCGATAAGCCTTTCTCTTATATAGGAAACCTTCTCCTCTACGGTAAATTCGTCTTTGGGGATTTCCTTTACGTTTTCCTTTTCGCGCTGCATACTTTCGTTCTTCAAAAGTAAATTAGCAAACGCTTTAAGCATCGCGTCGAGGTCGAAATCCTTATATACGATTTTTACCTGACTGAAATCCTTGTCGGGGTCTTTGAAAAAGTAACCTATGGTTTCAAGCTTTTTTAGCTTGGGAGTGCGCTCCCTGATAAGCTCGAATTCCCTCTGTTTAAGCTGTTCGATGAGCGCCCTCTTTTCTTCCTCCGCGCCGCCCATTTCTTCACCCGCAACTTCCACTGCGGGAACCATCGACTTGGACTTTATGTAAATTATCTGCGCCGCCATAGCGAGATATTCGCTCTCTTTATCTACGTCGCGGCTCGGCTGCGTTTTCATAAACTCGATATAGTCGAGGAACTGCTCGGTAACTTTCGAAACGAAAATATCCTCTATATTTATCTGTGCGATATTTATAAGGTGCAACAGCAAATCCAAAGGACCTTCGAATTCGTCGAGAACCGTATTATAATCAACGACCGATTCGAAATTTGCGTATTTATCGCTTATCATACGGTTAAAATCCACCCCCATGCATATTGAATAGGCTTGCCTATAATTTCGGTCGCAAACCACATTATATAACCCAAAATATCGCAGTAATCAGCCCAACCGACGCCAAATCTTACTAGAACGTCGCAAAGAAAGCTTTCTACAATCAGTACGATTAAAATTACGTGACCGTATTCGCGCAGAAATCTTTGTACGGGGTTCACGCTTCTCGTAAACGCTTCCACTACTCTGAAACCGTCCAATGGATATAGCGGTAAAAGGTTGAATACCACCGAGCAAAGACTGTAAGAAAACAGTATAAAAAAGAAATTGGTAAAAAACGATAAAATCGTTTCCGCACTCCGATTATCCAAAAAGAAACTAATATTAGCCCAATAGACGTAGCGCAAAATCAGTACGTAAATCAGATATGCGATGAATGCGATTATATAATTCACGACGACGCCCGCAATCGCGGTAGTAAAAAGTCCAACTTTATAGTTTCGGAAATTAGCGGGATTTACGGGTACGGGTTTAGCCCAGCCGAAACCTACGAGAGCGCACGCAACGAACCCCGTAGGGTCGATATGCTTCATAGGATTGAGCGACAGTCTGCCGTTAATCTTAGCAGTTCCGTCACCGTTTTTGTACGCTACCCAGGCATGCGCAAATTCGTGCGGTGCAAAAACGAACACGACGGCGCATATTGCGGCGAGATAATAAACCAAATCGTCTAAATTCATTTAACCAACCTTTGAGGAACTACGTCGTTGCGGACGAGGTCCTCGTAAGTCTGCTTCTTTATAATAGTTTCCGCTTTTCCGTCTTTTACGAGAACGGACTGAGGAATTAAATTTCTGTTGTAATTGCTCGCCATCGAGTAATGATACGCGCCCGTCGTGAGCACGGCGATGATATCCCCGCTCTCGACTTCGGGAAGCGCCACGTCAACGGCGATTATATCCCCGCTCTCGCAGCATTTGCCGGCAATCGTTACTTTTTGCGTGCATTCGCCGTTCACGTCGGAGGCTTTGACAACGGTGTATTTAGACTGATACAGCGCGTAGCGCGGGTTTTCGAACATACCGCCGTCCACCGCCACGTATTTTTTTACCGCGGGAATATCTTTGATTGCGCCGACGGTGTAAAGCGTAATACCCGCCTCGCCTACAATCGAGCGCCCCGGTTCGAGCGCGATAAACGGCAAAGAAAGTCCGTGTTCCGAAGCTTTTTTCTTTACTTCGGCAATAAGCGCGCCGAGATGCTCCGCGTAGTCGCTTTCTTTGAGCTTAGGGTCGTCGTCGGTGTAGTACACGCCGAAGCCGCCGCCCATATTGAGCGTTTCGGGCTCGAAACCCGTATCTTTCTTGATTTTCGCGGCAAAATCCATAAGCTTACCGACCGCGAGCACGAAGGACTGTTTTTCGAAAATCTGCGAACCGATATGGCAATGGAAGCCCTTCAATTTAAGATTTTCAAGGCTTAAAACGTGCTTTATAATCTCGCTTGCCGTGCCGTCGGATAAGGAAAAGCCGAATTTACTGTCCGTTCTCGCCGTCTGCACGAAAGCGTGCGTATGCGCCTCCACTCCGGGATTAAGCCTTACGAGAACGCTTTGCTTTATTTTCTTTTCCGCCGCAAGTCCGTTTAATATCTCGGCTTCGCGGAAGGAATCCACTACTATCGTGCCAACGCCGCTATCGACGGCGAATTTAAGCTCCTCGTACAGCTTGTTGTTGCCGTGCATATAAATTTTTTCGGCGGGAAAACCGACCGAAAGCGCGGTATAAAGCTCGCCGCCCGAAACGACGTCTATTCCCGCCCCTTCCTCGTCGGCGATGCGGTAAACCGCCTTGCAAGAAAAGGCCTTTGAAGCGTAAAGAACGATACCGTTACCGCCGTATTCCCTTTTAAGGGTATCGCGGTAAACGCGTATCATTTTTCTGATATACGCTTCGTCGAAAACGTAAAGCGGCGTGCCGAACTGCTCGGCAAGATTTAAAACGTCGCACCCTCCGATTTCAAGGTGTCCAGCTTCGTTGACCTTAAGCGTATCTCTTTCGTTCATAATAAAAGCCTCTGCTAAAATAATATATTTTTATTTTAGCAGAGACCGTATAATTAGTCAATTATTTGAACGGACTATAAAAACTATATTATATAAACCAGTTTTCAGCTACCTCGCGAAGTCTGTCGCCGTAACCCGCTCTTTCCACGTCCTCGGAAGCGATTAGATTAACCGTGTCGTACAAAATTCCGTCCTTGTACACTTCGATTTTTCCGACGAATTCGTCCTTTTTAACGGGCGCTTTCACCTGCTCGAAAATGGTATTCAAAGATATTTCGGGCGTTGCGTCCTTTGCGGAGAAAACGTAGCAGTTTCTTTCGGGACGAACGGCAAGTTCCTTCTTTTTGCCGCAAGTTACCGCAAATTTGTCGTTTAAGTTCACGTTTTTATCCAGAACTATCTTATTTTTGTAATTCGCAAACCCGTAATCGAACATCTGCATCGTGGATTTGAAGCGGTTATCGCTCGAATCCGCGCCTAAAACTACTGAAACGAGCCTCAAATCGTCTTTAACTGCCGTCGCGGTAAGGCAGAAGCCTGCCTCGTTGGTGAAACCCGTCTTTCCGCCGTCGCAATATCCGTATTTTTTAATTAACTTGTTCGTATTCGTAATTGTGGTCGTTCTGTTGTCGGGATGAGAGAAATCCTCTAACCAGATTTTGCTGAATTCGAAATAGCTTTCGTGCGTAATCAGGTTGCGGAACATAACCGAAACGTCCTTTGCGCAGGAATACTGCGTTTCTTTAGGCAATCCCGTGCAGTTTGCAAACAGCGTGTCGTTACAGCCGAGAGCCGCCGCTCTTTCGTTCATTTTAGCTACGAAATTCTCCTCACTGCCGCAAATCTTTTCCGAAACGGCAACACAGCTGTCGTTTGCAGAGCATACGACGATACTCTTTACGAGTTCGTGAAGCGGATAAGAAAGTCCGCTCTGCAAAAAAACCTGAGAGCCGCCCATTCCCGCCGCGCGGTCGCTGACCGTAATCGTATCGTCGAGAGTAATTTTACCCTCATCTACCGCTTCGAGACACAAAGTAAGCGTCATGACCTTGCAAACGCTTGCAATGGGAAAGCGAGCGGTTTCGTTTTCTTTATAAATACATTCACCCGAAACGGCGTCGGCAAGATACGCGCTCTTGCAACCGTCGGTAAGCTTTAAAACGTCGGCGCTTGCGACGAGTTTCGTCTGCGCGCCTACACATCCTGCGGCGCATAACGACGCGGACAGTAAAACAGCCGATAATTTTTTCATACGATTAATATGGGTATTAACCGAAAAATTATACGATAATGATAATAATACGGAAAAACACGTTATGAAATATCAAAAATACCAAACTTGCAATAAGCGAAATTACGAGCGGCAAGAAAAAAACGTACCTTCTGTTGCAGACTTTGCAGCTTTCCGCGATAAAATAGCATAATGCGAGCGATAAAAGCGAAGCCGGAATAAAAATAAGTAACGCAGCCAAAACACCGCCGAAACCGCACAATGCAAACAGAATACACGCGTAAATCGTCATAAAAAGTCCGCGAATAAACAAAAATATAAGCGTCAGATACTTGAATTTCGTGCAGTAAGACAAAATAAGGAACAGATAAAGATAAAGTAAATCGGCAAAAAATCGCGCGAAGAATAATTCCGTATTTTTGAAGTTAAACACGAAAAATACGTAATTTTGAGCATTTTCTATGAAATAAACGTTAATATTTGAGAATATGTAAAGTACTATGCCACATATAATAGAGGTTAAGACGACTATTCCGAAGCACAAAAGATACTTCAAATCCCACTGAATTTTCTTAAAATCAAAAATCCTCATATACAATTATATGAGGATTTGTATTTTAATATGAACTTAACATTTTATCGATGCTTATTCCGTATCCCCTCGTCGGGTCGTTTACGAAAACGTGAGTTACCGCGCCGACGAGCTTTCCGTTTTGTACTATTGGGCTGCCGCTCATACCCTGAACTATTCCGCCGGATAAATCGAGCAGCGTTTTATCGTCGATTTTTATTACGAAATTTCTGTTGTCCTTATTGTTTTCATCAACCTTCACTATACTTATTTCGTATTTTTCGGCATTGTCACCGTGTAGCGTGGAATAAATTTCCGCTTTTCCTATCGTAACTTCACTTATTTCCGCCTTTTCTACTCTTTTAAGCTTGCCGAAATTGAAATCGGAGGATAATTCGCCGAAAATACCGCAATTACAGTTCATCGATGCCTTACCTATCATATTGAAATTATCGAACGCGCCCTTCAACTCACCGGGATTTCCCCTAAGCCCCCGTTTTACGTCGTAAACGGCGCATCCGTAAATGCTTCCGCCGTTAATTTCGATAAGAGAACCGTCCTGCGCCGTTACCGGGTGACCGAGCGAGCCGAATTTTCTCGTCTTTGCGTCAACGTAGGTTACAGTACCTATCCCGTTTACGCTGTCTTTAACGAGCAGTCCCAAGCGCTTTTTGCCGCTGGATTTGTCTATTGCGGGAGTAATTTGTGCGGTTTTGGTTTCTCCCTCGCTTTCGAAAGTAACCGAATACTGCCTGTAATCGTCCGCAATCGCCATAGTTAAATCAGAGCTCGATTTAATGTCTTTGTCGTTTATCTTTCTTATAACGTCGCCCGCCTTTATTCCGCTGTTTCTCGCCGGGCAGGTCATACCGCCGTCCGTCATTACTTCGCACAGCCCTACTACTTCGACCGTCGTCGTGTTAAGGACGAAACCTGCCGGAAATCCGCCGAGATAAAGTCCGTCGGAGGGTGCGGCGTATGCGTACGAAGGCGCGATACATAATATACATAATATTGCGGTAAGCGCCGTCAAAAAGAACTTTGTAAGCTTTTTTGTGTAAAACATACAAGTATTGTGCGCAGTTGAACGCAATATATGCAAAAGAGCGGATATAAATCCGCCCTTAATTAACTTTTAAATTGTGAGATAAGCTCGCTTGCGTGTTCACGCGCCGCCGCGGAATTTACGCTTCCAGTAAGCCTCACGATTTCGTCTATTTTTTCTTCGTCCGTCAGCTTTTTTATATGCGTAACGGTCTTTCCCTTTTCGTCCTCTTTATAAATAAGGAACTGATTATCGCTCGCTGCGCAGACTTGCGGCAAATGCGATACGGCGATAATCTGCGTTGACTTACTTACCGCTTTGAACTTTTCCGCAACGGATTTTGCTGTATATCCGCTGATTCCCGCGTCGATTTCGTCGAATATGTAAGTTGAAATGCCGTTGAGCTCTTTAAGCTGAGTCTTTACCGCAAGCATAAATCGGCTCATTTCGCCGCCGCTTATTACCTTGCTGAGAGGTTTTAACGGTTCGCCTTTATTTGCCGAGAAGGTGAATTTCAGCTCGTCAGAGCCGTTTTTACCGTCAAGATTAGCCGTTTCAAAGTCATAATCGTTAAATTCAACCGCAAATTCGGCGTTTGGTATATTTAAAGTTTTAAGCTCTTTAATTACGTTTTTACTGAAAATTTCGCTTTGATTTTTGCGTAATTTAGTAAGTTTTTGGCAAATATCGTAAATTTTCTTATTAATTTTCGCCGTTTCTTTATTGAGCTTTTCTATTCTTTCCGTAGCGTTGGTTAAATCGTCGTATTCGGTTTCGGCTTTTTCGAGATAGGAAAGTATTTCCGCCTCGTTCGCGCCGTATTTTTTGCGCAACCCGTTAATTATAGCTATGCGCTCTTCCACTGCCGCAGCTTCCTGCTCGTCGAACGAAAGCTCGTCGGCAAAATCCTCCGCGGTTTCGCTTATATCCTCCGCTTCGACGCGTAAATTTTCAAGCCTTTCATATAATTCGGAATATTCACTCTTTATATCAGAAACCGACGAAAACTGCCTTACTGCCGTTGAAAGCGTATCAATACAACCTCCGTCGTCGCTGAAACAGCACTTTATTGCGCCGAGCGCGGTTAAAATCTTCTCGGTATTGCGAATAAGATTTTGCTTTTCTTTCAACTCGTCGTATTCGCCGACGCGGATATCCGCTTTTTTGATTTCGTTTATCTGATATTCGAGATAATCCTGCCTGTCCGCGCGCCGCCGTTCGTCGCCGCCGAGCATTTCTATATTGCGCTTTATTTCCTTTTTTTGGGCAATCAGTTCGCCTAGTTCGAGTTTAAGCGCAGGAATTTCGGGACATAAACCGTCGATTACCTTAATCTGATTGCTCTCGTTCAAAAGGAAAAAGTGTTCGCTCTGTCCGTGGACGTCAACGAGATGCGAGGTTACGCTTTTAAGCATAGTTGCTGTTACGCCGTTCCCGTTTATCTTAATCGAGCTTTTCCCGTCCGAAGAAAATTTTCGCGTGATTACGACCTCTCCGTCCGTTTCTATATCCAACTCGTCGAGCGCTTTTTTTGCCTCGCTGTTTTCGTCGATAACGAATTCGGCTTTAACGACGGCTTCGCTTTCGCCGTACCGTATCATAGTTTTGTCGGCTTTCGAGCCTAAAACGAAATTGATAGAATCAAGAATAACGGACTTACCCGAGCCCGTTTCACCTGAGAGCACGTTAAATCCGTTACCGAAAACGATATCCGCTTCTTCAATCAACGCTATATTTTTTACGTAAAGTCGCGATAACATTTATTTTATAAATTCTTTAAGTCTATCTACGATTATAGGCGTATTCTCGTTGCTGCTTATAACGATAAGAACGGTATCGTCGCCCGCAACCGTGCCTATAACCTCGGGGAACTGCAACGAATCGACGAAAGTACCTGCCGTCGCGCCGTTGCCGCGCATCGTGCGGATAATAATTATGTTATTTGCATAATTTATCGTCTGAACGCATTCGCGGAAAAGCGTGCGCATTTTGCTGTTAATCGCTTCGCCCCTGCCCTCGATATAAGCGTACTTATACTTCTTCGTCGTTCCTTTGACCTTGTATAATTTCAAGTCTTTAATATCTCTCGAAATAGTAGCCTGCGTAACGTTGAAGTTAAGCTTATTAAGTTCGGCACACAATTCTTCCTGAGTTTCTATGTCGTTCTTAGAAATAATTTCCAAAATTGTAGCTTGTCTTGCGTTTCTGTGCATCATTTACTCCACTTATTTAATTTCAGTTGTAATTTGCTGAAGAAATCAGCCTTTTCGTCGGTGACGAACCCTACGGCAAAATCTGCCTTGGTTACCTTGATTTTGCGGGATTTTGACACCGTTTCCACTGCTTTTCCGTCGATAATTACGTTCAAAGTCCCCTTTTCTTCGGAAGTGATAACCAAAGTAGAACCGTCGCTGTAAACTATCGGACGCGAATGCAGCGAATGGGCGCAAATCGGCGTGAGTGAAAACGCTTTGATGTCGGGCGTCATAATCGGGCCGCCGGCGGATAAGGAATATGCGGTCGAACCCGTAGGCGTGCTTACAATAAGACCGTCGCCTATAAAATTATCGACCACCGTACCGTCGATTTCGGCTTTTAAGCTTATGGTGTTTCTGAACGCACTGCCCGAAGTGCTGCGCTGGACTACGAGGTCGTTCAAAGCGTAAAAAATTTTGCCGTCGATTTCTACTTCGAGCAAGCACCGCCAAACGGTTTTGAAATTTCCGCCGCATAAAAGGTCGGCGGCGTATTCCGCCTTGTCCCTTTCGAATTCGGCCAAAAATCCGATATGTCCGTAATTGATGCCAATAATTTTTACGCCGCGCCGCGCGCATTCGGTAGCCATCATTAATATCGTGCCGTCGCCGCCGAAAACCATCAAAACGTCAAGTCCGTCAAGGTCGTCAACCGTTTCAACGCAGCTGCATTTTATTCCGTTATCGCTGAATTTTGCCGTTACAAGCTCGATATAAGCGAGATTTTCGGATAAAAAGTTTGCGTTGTAATACAGACCGACTTTCATATGAATAATTATAACATACAATATACAAATATGCAAGATATTAGCGGGTAATTTTATAAAATTACCCGCTTTATGAGTTTATGCGCATCGATTGAGCTGTTATTTTTTGTTAATAAAACTAAATATTCCTTGTTTTTTCCCTCGTTTATTGGCGCGTTGGTAAGATTTTCCACCGAAAGTCCGTTCTCGGCGGCAAAGTCGCAAATCTTTTTTATTGCCGCCTTATGCAGAGCCTGGTCTTTCACAATCCCGCGCTTGCCTATCTGTTTCCTTTCGCATTCGAACTGCGGTTTGATAAGCGCGATTATAAATCCGTCGTCCGCAATCGAATCGGCTACCTGTTTTAGAATATAAGTCAGCGAAATAAAGCTTACGTCAATCACCGCGCCGTAGGGAATTTCGTCGAAATTATCTTTCGATAAATTTCTGGCGTTGAAGTTATCCATAATTACGACGCGCTCGCCTTTAAGCGAATCGTCGAGCTGACTTTCCCCGACGTCTATGCAATAAACCTTTTTTGCGCCGTTTTTTAAAAGGCAATCGGTAAAGCCGCCGTTGCTCGCGCCGACGTCCGCAAAAATTTTATCTTTTACGGAAAGGTTGAAATCTTTAAGTGCTTTCGCGAGCTTATAGCCGCCGTTCGAAACGAAGCTCTCCCTTTCGAGAAATTCAATTTCGTCGTTTTCCGTAACATCGAAGGACGGATTTACCCGTTTTCCGTTTACCGTAACCGCGCCTTTTGCAATCGCTTCCGCCGCCTTCGTTCTCGAACCGAATTTTTCGGCAAGGTATTTATCTAACCGCATTTTTAATTATATAATCGTACACCGCTTTCTGCGAAACGCCCGCGTCTTCCATAAGCGACTGAACGCCGCCCTGCGGAATGAACTCGTCTTTGTACGCAAAATTTTTAACTATTTTATCGCTTTCGCTGAAATATCCGTCAACTAGCGAGCCGAAACCGCCGCAAAGCATATTGTCTTCCATAGTGATGACGAACTTTTCGGTAAGACTTTCAAGAAGCTTTTTGTCGAGCGGCTTAACTACCCTCGCGTTGACGAGCGAAACGGGGATATTTTTCTTTTTAAGATTTTCGCACACCGCGTACGCTATCCTTATCATTCTTTCGCCGCAAGCAAGTATAACGAAATCACCTTTTACGGAAATAAGCCTTTCCCATTCGGTTAAAGGGTTTTCGCATTTCGTCGCAAAAACGCTGTTACCCTCTCTCGGATACCTGATTGCGAGCGGATAACCGAAGTTTGTGCTGTCTTTAAGCATCTGCCTAAATTCTTCCGTATCCTTAGGCACTGCCACGGTAAGATTTGGCGCGAAACTCAAAAAGGACAAATCGAACACACCCTGATGGGTTTCTCCGTCCGCGCCCGATATACCCGCGCGGTCCACGCACAGCGTAACGGGCAAATTCTGACTGCAAATATCAATCAGTATTTCATCGAACGAGCGCTGCAAAAAGGTCGAATAAACGGCGTAATATGGCTTTAAGTCCTGCGTTGCAAGAGATGCGCACAAAATCGTCGCGTGTTCTTCGCAGATGCCGACGTCTATCGCCCTGTCGGGGAATTTTTCGAAAAATCCACCCAAACCTAAACTGGGCGTCATAGCCGCGGTTACGGCGACTATTTTGCCGTCGCTTTCCGCAAGATTAGAGAGCGTATCACCCAAAACGGTCGAATACTCTACGCTGATATCTCTCCCAACCGAAGGAACGCCGTGCGTGCTAACAGGGTCGTCCTCGCTGAATTGATAGCCCTTCCCCTTTTTCGTGTAGATATGTAATATGACGGACTGCGTTTTAAGCTTCTCTTTTACTTCTTTAAGCTTTTCAATCATTCCCGCGAGGTCGTTTCCGTCGTGAACGCCGTCGTAGCCGAACCCGAATTTTTCGAAAATATTAGCGTGGCGCTGTTTTTTTGCGTTGTGAGCCTCGTCCTTTCCGAGCAATTCGAGATATTCGTGCATACTGCCGACGGTCGGCGTGATGGACATTCCGTTATCGTTCAGTATGACGAGAATATTCGTATTGAGCGGGCGCAGACTGTTAAAAGCTTCATAGACCAGCCCGTTATTGAACGAACCGTCGCCGATTACGGCGATAACGTTAAAATTTTCGCCCTTGATATCGCGTGCCTTAGCTATTCCGAGCGCCGCGGAAATCGAAGTGCCGGCGTGCCCCGTATTGTAGCAGTCGTATTCGCTTTCTTCCCGTTTTGGGAAGCCGGAAAGTCCGCCTTTCTTTCTTATGGTGGAAAATCTGTCGGCTCTGCCAGAGAGCAGTTTATGGGAATAGCATTGATGTCCGACGTCGAAAATAACCTTGTCCTTTGGAAAATCGAAAACGTAATGCAAAGCGACGGTCAGCTCTACCATTCCGAGATTGGACGAAAGGTGACCGCCGTTATTCATAACGGTTTCTATTATGATTTCACGCAGTTCGTCGCAAAGCGCTTCGAGCTGAGGTAAATCCATTTTCTTTAATTGTGCGCTCGTTATATTTTCGGTCATAATCAGCTTATTCTGTTTTTTACGTAATTTACAAATTCGTGCATAAAGCTAACGTCGCCGTCGATACCTTCCAGGATTTTATGGCAAGCGTCGCCTATCAAATCTATCTGAAGCTTACATTTTTCAAGTCCGTAAAGCCGTACGCTCGTGTACTTGCCCTCTTTTTCGTCCTTACCCGTACTTTTGCCCAGATTTGAAAAATCGCCCGTAACGTCGAGAACGTCGTCCGTAAGCTGAAAAAGATAGCCTAAATTTTGTCCGAACGCCTTAAACTCGGAAAAATATCTGCCGCCCGCTAAGATTGACGGCGTGCAGAGTGCCGCGACGATAAGCTTGCCCGTCTTGTTCGCGTAAATAAAATCAAGCACCTTTTCGTCTAAAATTTCGTCGTTTTCATGTAATAGGTCGGCAGATTGCCCCGCAATCATACCGTTTATTCCCGCACATTCGCAGATATATTTTGCCGCCGCCACGCTGTCCTTGCCGTCGAAACACTCGTCGAACAGAAGCGAATACGCGGTGTTCAAAAGCCCGTCGCCCGCAAGTACGGCGTTTCCAGTACCGAATACCTTATGGTTAGACGGCTTACCGCGCCGAAAATCGTCGTTATCCATTTCGGGCAAGTCGTCGTGAATGAGCGAATAAGTGTGAATTAATTCGAGAGCGAGCGCGAAATTCTTCAATTTATCAGCGCCGACCCCGCAAATCTCGCCCGCCGCAAACATAAGCACGGGCCGTATTCTCTTTCCGCCGAGATTCAGGCTGTAAACGAGGCTGTCGTAAAGTAGCTTCGGCTCGCAAGCAAGCCCCTCGCTAAATTCTTTTAAATAATTTTCGAAGCAATTACGGTATTCGCCGTATTTATTATCGAAATTCAATTCTTTGCGCTCCTTTTTGCCGCCGTAAGCGTGTTATAAAGCAACATAGTAATAGTCATAGGTCCGACGCCGCCGGGTACGGGAGTTATATAAGAGCACTTGTCCTTTACGCTTTCGAAATCGACGTCGCCGCAAAGCTTACCGTTTTCGTCCCTGTCCATGCCGACGTCTATAACGACCGCGCCCTCTTTTACCATATCCGCCTTGACGAATTTGGCTTTGCCTATCGCCGCAACGAGGATATCCGCATTTGCCGTTATTTCTTTAAGATTGCGCGTCTTGCTGTGGCATACCGTAACCGTAGCGTCAGCGTTCAGAAGGAGCATAGCCATAGGTTTTCCGACGATATTCGACCTACCTATTACAACCGCGTTTTTACCTTTGATTTCGATATTTTCCCTTTTGAGCATCTTCATTACGCCGTTAGGCGTGCAAGCGACGAGGCATTTTTCGCCAAGGCAGAGGCTTCCGATATTTTCTTCGCAAAATCCATCGACGTCCTTGGATTTCGGTATAAGCGACAAAATCTTTTTGGAATTGAGATGAGCGGGCAAGGGCAACTGAACGAGTATGCCGTGAATTCTATCGTCGGTGCAGAGTCCTTCGACAAGCTCCTCCACCTCGCTTTGAGTTGCTTCCGCGGGGAGATAATACGCGTAGGATTTTATGCCGACGTCGGCGCAGCCCTTAATTTTATTGCGGACGTAAACCTGAGAAGCTGGGTCCTCGCCTACGAGCACTACGGCAAGCCCTATTTCTTTACCGAATGCCGAAACTTCTTCCTTTATCTGTGCCCTTATTTCCGCAGAATGCTTTTTGCCGTCGATTAAATTAAACATTTTTCTTTTCCTCTATAATGCTCGAAATCAGACCGGAGATATAAGACGCGCTCTTTTCCGAAGAATACTTCGAAGCGATATTCGCAGCCTCGTTCGCGCTCACTTTGTCGGGTATATCGTCCATATGGTAAATTTCCGCAAGCGCAACGAGCAAGATACTTCTGTCTGCGGGGAATATACGCTTTTCGGGGAACGCATAGGAATGCTTATCTATTACCTGCGTGAAAAATCCGGAATTTTCGCGGATTATTCCTATCACCTTCTCGCAATATTCGATATCCTCTTTATCGAGCTTTTCGCCCTTATACATCGCGCGGCGAAGCTCCTCGTCGTTATCTCCCTCGAATTGAGAAGCGAAAACTATTTTAAACAAAGTTTCTCTTGCCTGAGTTCTCATATGATTTTCCTTTAATTATAAATAGAAATATTCCCTTAAAGTAAATTAAGGGAATACGAAATTTCAGATTACCGTATTTTCGGGGAAATCAACGTCCTGAACGTGTACGTCAACCTTGTCGATTTTGTATTTGGTCATCGACTCAACGTTATGTTTTATCGACTGCTGTATTTTAAACGCAAGCGACGGTACGTTGTAGCCGTAGTCAACTTTCACGCTTATATCGGCGATGATGCCCTGTTTGTCGAAAGTAAGTTTAATGCCCTTGTTCTTCGTAGAAAGTAAGCTTACTCCCTCCACCTCAGAAATCGCGAGGGCGACTATGCCGTTCACAATGTCCGAATTATAGGAAATTTTACCTTTCTGCGAGGAAGAACTCTGCCTGATATGTGCCATAATTACTCCTTAAAACACGGGATTTTCCGTATTCCTTATAAGTATAACACGTTTAAGGCAAATTTGCAACTACTGCGAATTAAATTTGTGAATAAACGGGCATTATCGCAATATTTAAGGGGTTTACTCCCGCTTCGTTTTTAAGGAGATTGTAAATGGAAAGCGCGGTATCGGGATAAAGCTCCTCGGAATTGATGAATACGATAACGTTATCCGAATCTTTGCCAATAGTTACTACCGCGTCCGCAAAGCCGAGAGATTTAATCATAGTTTCAAGAACGAGCTCGTTTTCCATTATGCCTACTATCTTCATTTTGAGAGCTACGGCTTCGTCGTACTTTTCACTGCCTTCTTCGTACAGACCGATAACGTTATCGAGCTGCAAAAGCTCCTCGCTTCTCGTGGTAGTGCGTTCGGAGCGGTAAGACGTGAAATAGTTTGCGGTCGTAACCGCATCGGCGTTAGCCGCACCGTTTCTGTTGACGAGAAGCACGTTAAGCACTGCCGTCAGCGCGAGTAAGAACACGAGAGATGTCATAATGATGATTTTTTTCTTCTTGGTCATAAAAAACTCCTTATTAATTCATAGCGTATATCGCTATAATATTTTTACTGATATTGAGCGCGGTAGAAGCAGCGTTTAAAACGTTGCCTCTTACCATAAGGTTATTCGCGCCTTCGCACACGATAACCACTCCGCAAATTCCGTCTTCGGTTTCGGTAACCATAACCTCGGTATTACCCACGCCGTCGATGCTGTTTAAAATGCGCGTAAGCTTTTCTTCCGTTTGGGTCATCGTTTTGGCGGAGTACACGCTTTCGCTCTGCCCGCCGTTCATAATCACCACGATAAATATTAATGCGAGTATAAGCGAAATTATGATAAGTACGGTTTTATTTGCTTTCAGCGTTTCCGTTATCTTTTTCATTTACGTTAATATTTATATAGCCGAGGGCTTCAAGATATGCACGGATTTTATTTTTTGTTACTTCGTCACGACAATCCGTATAGACTTTAACTCCGTTTTCCTTGAACGCGCCCTCCTCGTATAAGATAACCACTTCGCAAACGCAGTCCGCGCCAGTATTTTCTTTTACGAGCTTTTCAAGCTCTCCGCTCTGCGCTTTGGAATATACCGAACAGACGTATTCGTAATCGATAATCGCGTCCTCACCCGCAGCCCCTCCTATATCGAAAATTTTAACGACGGGACTGACGAGAATGAATATGCAGACGAGCCGCATAACGAAGTTAATCATTTTATTCAGTTTACCGTCGGGTATTATGAACCCGACGATTATCGTCACGAAAACGGCGCACGCCGCGGTTGTAAGATACAGCGTCATATGAAATCGGTTGCGGAATTAATCATAAGCATAATCATAAGCCCGTACATAAACGCCGCCGTCATTAATCCCGCGATAAAATATTCTACGTCGTTAGACAGGTCGGAAAAGAGCGAATACAGCGTGTTTTCGCCGAGCGGCTGAACGATTGCACCCACTAATTTCAAAATCAGCGAGAACGCGGCGAACAGAATTACGGGCTGAATGATTTCCGAAAGTAAAATTATTATTCCGCAAAGACCAACCGAGCTTTTGATAAGCGAACCCGCGGAAACTATCATATCCACGCCCGACGACAAGAAATTGCCGACTATGGGAACGGAATTTCCCAAAAGGTATTTCGTCGCCTTAAAGAATATACCGTCAAACAGCGAGGAAGCCGAGCTTTGCACGGTAAGGAACAGACTGAAAACCGTTACGGTTATGCCTATCGCCCATTTTAAAATGCTCTTTATAAGCTTAGCCGTTCCGCTGAACGAAATCTGCGGATTGAGCTTGGACATAAAATTCAGAACGACTACGGCAACCGTAGCCGGGAAAACGAAGCCGCTTATTATTTCAATCGCGCCGCTGCTGAGAAATAGCGCCGACGGCTGATAGATTGCGCCCGACCCAGAACCGCCCGTAAGCACCGTAAGCGTTACCATAATCGGCGTAATTATTTCCACCTGCCGCTTTACGTTCGAAATACTTGTTACCGCCGTCCCGACTATACCCACGAGCATCGAGGTTACTATTAATACGATAAGTGAATAACACGCGAGGCGCACGACTTTTGAGGTAGATTTACCGAGAATACCCCCCTCCGCGCCCGAAACTATGGAACAGAGTATCGATATCGCGACAATCTGGGCAAAAGCCGGCACGAGCGAAATAACGTTTTTGAAAAGCACGGAAAACAGCTCGCCAAGATAGTTGGAATAATCCACGTTCAGATTGCCGCGGACGAGATATTCCACTATTTCCCTCGCCGTATTCCCGAAGCTTCCTATAAACGAATTGCCGTGCGCGTCGAGATAGCTCTGCAATTCGGTTAGGTCAAGCTCGTCCAGAAGCTTTAAAACGGTGTCGGATAATTCCTGCCCCTCGTCCGCGCTCGCGTACGCTCCGCCTCCCGTAAGCAATAAAATTATAAATGCCGCCGCAACGAGGACGAGTAATTTCATATAAACAGCCGTTCTGTTCGTCCGCGTATAGCGTTTAACCGTCTTTAATCCCGTCATACAAGTTTAATCAGCGACGATATCACTTCGAAAAGCGCCTTTAAAATGGGTATCGCCATAACGAAAATTACGAG
The DNA here is from genome assembly GCA_964598465.1 of uncultured Clostridia bacterium. GTDB lineage: Bacteria > Bacillota > Clostridia > Christensenellales > Borkfalkiaceae > Coproplasma. The sequence goes on from CAZRCE010000001.1 coordinate 28,365, forward strand.
TTTTCCACAAGTAATCAGCTTGTCCGACAGTCCGTCGAATCCTAAATCCTTAACGGAGCTTGCGGTAAGCTCTATAAGATAGCCTATGCCTATTACCTTGAACACGATACGCATCACCGACGAATCGATATTCGTCTGCGCGGCAAATTCCTTTAAAAAATCTAGGCTCGCGGCGAGATAATCGAAGGTAAACAGCGCAAGAATAATTCCGCCGGCGGTCAGACAGAGCGGAACTAAATCGGACTTGTTGGTCTTTAAAATCAGCGCGCTTACTCCCGTTATTACCGCCACGCAACACAGCTTTAAAATTATCATCAGAATATATCGAATAAAAGCTTAACTTTTTCGAAAAGCTCGCCTATCATAGTAATCACGACGGTTAAAACTATAATCAGTCCGACGAGACTGACTACCGTAGCGATATCGTCCCTGTCGGATTTTTTGAGTATCTGACAGATAATCGTTGTTATTATGCCGACAGCGGCAATTTTAAAAATTATACTTATATCCATTACGCAAGAAGGACGGCGACCAAAATACCCGCCATAATCGAAATTTTCAAGTAAAGTGAACCGTATTTTTTGTACTCGTCAAAGCTTTCGTCCTTATATTTCTTCAGAAGCTGCTTTCGTTCGTTAAGATACTCTATCTGCGACTGCGCGTCCGTCGTGCCCAGGTTTTCGGCGTAGCTTTTGATAAATTCTCCGCCGTCGCCTTCTATTTCGATTTCACCCGATAAAAGTCCGTTTACGTATTTGTAATTTTTCGTAACTTCCGAAAGCTTCATTTTGCCGTATTTCAGATTTAGTATCAACTGCTCGTTAAACTCGTACAGCTCGGCAAACTCCTGCATTTTCCGTTTTTTAGCCGCCGACAGAAAGTACCCCGTCGCCGCCGACAAAATTATTATCGCTGACAATATTAAAATTTTTATCATATATCAAAGGTCTTTGGGCTATGCCCGTCAGTTCGACGAAAAATTCGAACGGCATTCGCGCAAGTACGCTTCTGTCCGTTATGTGCGAGGAGGCAATGACGGCTATTCCGCATTCGGCTAAGAAACGCACGGCGGATTCGTCAATTTCGCCGTAAAGTTCGTCCGAAATAATTACCTGCGGCTTCATTGCCCTGACCGCGTTTTCGAACGACGATTTCTTGTCCGACCCCCTCACTATATCCGTAAATTTGCCGAGGTCGAAAACGCACCTGTTGCCTTCCGCAGCCGACAACTCGCCCCTTTCGTCGAAAACGAGCAAGTTAACGCCTATTTTTGAACCGATTTTTCGTGCAAGGTCGCGCAAAATAGTGGTTTTGCCGTAACCGGGAGGCGAAAAAATCAGCGTGCTTTTTGCACCGCCGCCGTACAGCGTTTCGTAAATTTCCGACGAGCAATTTTTAACCTCGTGCGGTATTCTTATATTTACGGAAGTCGGGTTTCTGAGTGCGGTAACCGCACCTTTTTCCGTTACGTATTCGCCCGCAATACCTATTCGAACACCGCCTACGGTTATAAATCCGCGTTTGAGCTGTTCGGAATAAGCATACACGCTGTACTGCATCGCTTTGGATAAAATCTTCTCCACTTCGTCGCAAACTACCGCTAATTTTGCGTTTTCGGTCAAGCCGGATTTTCCGAGAAAAGCGTACTTTCCGTTGTATTCGACAACGGCGGGCTGACCGTTCCGAAGCCTTATTTCCGAAAGATTGTTAATATTAAGGTTGTTTACGGCTTGTACGACCTCCGCGGGGAGAAAGTCCAAATTCATAGTTTAATCTATTTTTCGGCGCAAAAAAAAATAACCGCCGAAGCGGTTATTTCGTAATTTATTTAATTTATTTCGTGTATCCATTCAAAAGCGTCATATTCGACTCGATAAACTTGTCGAGTTCTTCGGGCGAAAGCTTCTTGAACGAGAGAAGCGCGAGCGAATATACGTAATTTGCCACGAATTTCTGCCTTTCGTCGTCAAGCTCCTTAATTTTTCCTATTATCGGGTTGGCGGTATTGATTATTACCGTCTGCGCTACGCTTCCGTCGCTCATACCGTAGAAACGTCCCATTTCGGTATATCTTCTCATATATTCGTCCACGTTAATCAGCGCGGGAACGCTTTGGTTTTTAAGCTTCTGAGTCTTAAAAGTAACTTCACCGCCGACTGCGTTCTTGAAGATATCTACGATTACGCTGTCCTCGGCGTCGTCCTCTTTCAGCGCGCCAGCCACGTCTGAGTCGATTCTCATAAATTTGAGCTTCTGCGGGGCTTTATATTCGAGATAGCTTACGAAGTGCGGGTCGATAAAAGTATCGCAGCAGATTGCGTTCAGTCCCGCCTCTTTAAACATATTTATATACTGCGCCTGCTGATGCTCGTCGGAAACGTAGTAAACGGTCGTAGGTTCTTTTGCTTCTTCCTTGCCGTCCTCTTTCTTTTCCTCGTCGCCCGTGATGCCGCAGACCTCGTTTATCGTCTTGAATTCGCCGTTGATATCCTTATAAATTATGACGTCCTGAACTTTTTTATAGAAGTCGTCGTCCTTTATGCAACCGAATTTGATAAAGTTGGATATATCTTCCCAGCACTCCTCGTACTTCTTACGGTCGTTTTTAAATAGCGAAATAAGCTTGTCGGCAACCTTTTTCGTTATATACTTCGAAATGCGCTGAACCTGTTTGTCGTTTTGCAGGAAGCTGCGCGAAACGTTCAAAGGAATATCGGGGCAATCGATAACGCCGTTCAGAAGCATAAGGAATTCGGGTATTACTTCCTTTATGTTGTCGGCAATGAAAACCTGATTGCAGTATAATTTAACTTTACCGCGTTCGAGTTCGAGCTTGTTCTTCACCTTGGGGAAATACAGAATACCCTTCAATTTGAATGGATAATCCATATCGAGGTGCACCCAGAAAATCGGCGGGGTGTAATCCATAAAAGTGTCGGTATAGAAGTCCTTATATTCTTCTTCCGTGCAGTCCTTGGGGGCTTTTGCATAGAGCGGAGAAGTCGTATTGAGCGCGGTATCCTTGCCGTCGCCCTTGAAATTTACGAAGATTTCGAACGGCATAAAGGAGCAATATTTCTTGACGAGCGACTTTATCGCGTTCTCGTCGAGAAATTCCTTTTCGTCGTCTGAAATATGCATAACGATTTTCGTGCCGCGCTCGGACTTGTCCGTTTCCTCTATGATGTAAGTCGATTCGCCGTCCGACTCCCACCTTACTGCGGGGCTTCCGTTATACGACTTCGTGAAAATTTCTACACTCTCGGAAACCATATACGCCGAGTAGAAGCCGAGACCGAAGTGACCGATTATTCCGTCGCCAGCGGCTTTTTCGTATTTATCGAGGAAATCGGAAGCGCCAGAGAACGCAATCTGAGTGATATACTTTTCAACTTCCTCCTCGGTCATACCTATACCGTTGTCCTCGACGGAAAGCGTTTTAGCCTTCTTGTCAACTTCGATTTTAATGCGGTAGCCGCCCTCGTCCTCCGTCGCTTCGCCGAGCGTGACGAGCTTTCTATACTTCGTTATCGCGTCTATACCGTTCGCGACGATTTCCCTTAAAAAGATGTCCTTGTCCGAATATAACCATTTTTTTATAATCGGCATCATATTTTCGCTTGAAATCTTAATATTTCCCTGCTTCACTTGCTTTTACCTCCGTTTTATAACATTAATTATATAAACGTTCGATTCACGCGTTAAACGATTACAAAACAAAAAACCTCCCGATTACGGGAGGTTTTCGTATATTTTGATTACTTATTGTTTTTTGCGTTAGCGATAAGGTCGCCGAGGGAAGTTCCTACGGAAATGCTTCCTTCGTTCCAGGCGGAAAGCTCGCCGTCGTTAGCGGGTGCGCTTCTGCGCCTTGCGGGCTTTTCTTCACCTTCCGCCTTTTCGGGCTTAGCCTTTCTTTCGGGTTCGGGAAGAACGGCCTTTATGGAAAGATTCATCTTCTTGGCTTCGGGGTCGAGCGCAATAATCTTTGCATCAACTTCGTCGCCTACGTTAAGCACGCTTGCGGGAGTTTCGATTCTCTCGTAACTTACCTGCGAAACGTGAACGAGACCGTCGATACCTTTTTCAACTTCGACGAACGCGCCGAAAGGAACGATTCTTACTACCTTGCCGTGAATAACGTCGCCTACGCTGTACCTTTCGGTAGCCGTATCCCAAGGCTGAGGCTGAAGCTGTTTGTAGCCGATGGAAACCTTCTTATTTTCCTTGTCGATTTTAAGAATTTTGAAGTTGTATTCTTTGCCGATAGTGAGAACGTCCGTAACGGCCTTAACGCCCGTCCAGGACAAATCGGAAATGTGAGCAAGACAGTCGAAACCGCCTACGGAAACGAACGCGCCGAAAGAAGTTACCCTTTCAACCTTACCTGCAACGATATCGCCTACGGATACGGAAGCAAAGAATTCTTCCTCTTTCGCTGCTTTATCGGCTTCGCGAGCGTCCTTTTCTTCCTGCAAAATTACGCGCTGGGAAGCGATAATTTCCTTTTTGCGGTCTCTCTTGATTTCGAGAGCGCGAAGACGGAGCGTCTTGCCTACGTATTTGGTAAGGTCCTTAACGAAACCGGGACGAATTTCCTTTGCGGGAACGAATACGGAGTAAGTGCCGAGGCTTGCGACGAGGCCGCCTTTATTCGAGCCCGTGCAAACTACCTGAAATTCTTTGCCGGATTCGATTTCGGCGCTGAGCGCTTCTTCTTCCGCCAAAAGCTTTATCATTTTCTGGGACAACTTTAAAGAAGGTTTAAGCTCTACGACGATTACGTCGATAGTTTCGCCGACTTTAGCCGCGTAATCTTCTGCGTTGTAATTTTCGCAGTCAAGTTCGTCTTTGCTCAAAAGAATTTCCTTCTTCGAGAAAGGCAAAAGTATCTGCAATCCGTCCGCATTTGCGTCCGAAACGGTTGCGGTTACGACCTGCCCCTTTCTGAACTTCGATTCGCTGTCTATCTTAGCAACCACGTCCGCCATGGAACTGGTTACGTTTACTTCTGTGCTTTTTTCTTCCATCTTTAAAAGAACCTCCCGGTTTTGCGAGTCAGGGGTCGAAGCCCCCGAAACGACACCTACAATATTATAATTTTTTAATTCCGTAAAATTTAAATCGTCGGCGGCGGCAAGTCTAAATACGCTTTTGCACGATTTTAAACAGATATCGTACAGCTTGTTGGTATTACTGCTGTTCAATCCGCCGATAACAATCATTGCGTCGCACCGCTTGGCAAGCTCACCAGCTTCGATTTGACGACTAATAGTAGTATAACAAATAGTTTTAAAAACAGCAACTGTTTTTTCACACAGTTTTTTAATATTTTTAACTATTTGTTCAAATTTTTCGGCTGAAAACGTAGTTTGCGCAACGACGCTTACGTTTCTGTCGGCAATACTTTTCAAGTCGTCGTCAACGTTCGTAACGATAACCGCCGAGTCGTCGCACCAGCCGCGCAGACCGATTACCTCGGGGTGCGTTGCCTCGCCCACTATAACGACCTGATTTCCTTTAAGATACTCGTTTTTTACGATATTTTGCGTGTTTTTTACGAATTTACAGGTACAATCGACGACTTTGATATTTCGCGCCTTGCATATCCCGTAGTAGTCCTCGGGCACGCCGTGCGAACGAAAAATAACCGTCGCGCCGTCGGGAATTTCGTCGAGCGTATCGACGACCTTTATGCCGCGGGAGTTAATGTTTTCGACCACTTCGGGGTTATGAATTATTTCGCCGAGCACGTAAACGTTTTCGGGCGGAATGTTCATTGCCGTATCGACGGCGTTGCGCACTCCTTTGCAAAATCCGCTGTTCTTTGCGACTATTACTTTCATTTATATTTTGCCGAGCTTGGTTTTATTTTTTTCTATAAACGCAAGGCGCATATTTTTAATTATATCGCGCAATTCTTTTTCGCACCTTTCCATATCTTCCGCCGTCAGCTTCTTGCCGTAGTACTTTTTGAATTCTATCGGCTCGCCGAATACCACGTCCGTCCTTCTGAACGCTTTAAGCTTGCGAATTATTGCTATGGGCACGATAGGCGTGCGCGTTTTAATCGACAGCGCTACCGCGCCGCCCTTAAAGGGAAGCAAATCGTCGTACGAACGGTTGCGCGTACCTTCGGGGAAAATAGAAACGTGTTCGCCGTTTTTGAGATACTTCATAGCAAGCTTGACAGCGCCAACGTCGCTTCCGTCGCGCTTTACGCAAATACTCTCGCATTTTCTTACGAATACGCCCATCAAGCCCTTGTTAAGGCTGTCCTTTGCGAAATAATGTATGGGTCTATCCGTGCACAACGCGGGAAAAACTACGTCGAACACGCTGAAATGATTGCCGACGAACAGTTTTGCGCCGTCGTTGTATTTGCGTATGCAACCGTGCAATTTACAGGGAAAAACGACTTTAAATATCGTTTTTTTGATAAAATGCAGTTTTTTGAACCATTTTTCGTATTTCGTGGGCTTATTTTTTACTTTTTTTTCTTTCATATTTTACTCTGTATATTCTGTATTATGAATTCCGCAACTTCTTCTGCGGTTAAATCCGAAGTATCGACCGTAACTGCGTCCGACGCGCATCTTAGCGGAGCGACGGCACGGTTTTTATCCTGATAGTCCCTCTCGTTGATATCGCGGAGAACCTCCTCGTAGCTCTGAGAAGAACCTTTCAACCTGTCCTCCTCGTATCTGCGCTTCGCCCTTACCTCCGCTGAAGCCGTAAGGAAGAATTTGAAGGGACACGAGGGTAAAACGTTAGTACCTATATCTCTGCCGTCGAGAATACAAGAAACGCGTTCGGCGATTTCGCGCTGCAGAGCGACCATCTTGTTTCTTACGCAGCTATAACCCGAAACGAAGGACGAAAGCATGGAAACCTGCGGCGTTCTGAGCTTATCGGAAACGTCCTTACCGTCGAGAAGCGTAAGCTGTTTTCCGTCTTTGTATTCGACTTTGATATCAATACTTGAAACCAGCCTTTTTACCGAGTCGTTATCCGCGTAATCGGTGTTCGCCTCTATACACTTTAACGCAACCGCCCTGTACATTGCACCCGTATCGAGATAGAGAATATCCAATCGGTTTGCAATCATTGCGGAAACCGTGCTCTTGCCGCTCCCCGCAGGGCCGTCGATTGCGATATTGATTACGCTCGTCAAATCTTTCCTCAAATTCGCAGCTTCGTGCAGATAAACGTGAACGGGAAATCTCTCGCTCTCGACCAAAATCATTACTCTTATGCAGAGTTTGAGCGCGCCGTCCATTTCGGGTTCTAAGGAAGAATAGAGCGCGCAGGTCGCAAACCCCGCTTCGCGCGCCGCTTTCGCGGGATACAGCGAACGGATATCTTCCGTAGAAGAAAACATCATACAAACGACGTCGGTTTCGGAAATTGCGTTCTTTTTCTTTATTTCATAAAGAAGTTCTTTGACTTTTCCCCTGATTTCTTCGGGAGTGTCGCTCTTTACGGTTGTAGCACCTCTGATTGCTTTCATAAAACTACCTTATTGAATTTCCCGCCGCATAGCCCGTTGAAAAGGCTATCTGCATATTGAAGCCGCCGGTGAACGCGTCCACGTCCAGCACTTCGCCGCAGAAGTAAAGCCCGTTGATAAGCTTGCTTTCCATAGTTTTGGGATTTATTTTATTTACGTCAACGCCGCCGGAAGTAATTATCGCTTCGCAAAAATCCCTGAGCGACGCAACGCGCATACCGAATTTTTTGATATTATTAACCAAAGCCGACCTTTCGGGTTTGGTAAGCGAATTAGCCTTTTTATCCGCCGAAATGCCCGAACGGGTCAAAATTACGGGAATAATTGCGTTCGGAAGAAGATTTTTAAGGCAATTAGCGATAGATTTTGCTCCAAATTGCTCGAAATCGCGCAAAAGCCTTTTATCAAGCTGTTCTTCCGTCAACGCGGGCTTCAAATCGAGAAACAGCTCAGTTTTTTTCAAATCTAAACGCGTAATTATGCTCGACGCCGACAAAACGGTAGGTCCGGACACGCCGAAATGCGTAAATAGCATTTCTCCGAAAAAATCTCTGATTTTCTTGCCGCAGTAATAAACGCTAAGATTAATATTTTTAAGCGAAAGTCCCTGCAGCTCTTTGCTGCAATTTATAATATTAAGTCCGCATAGAGCCTGCCTCGGCTCGGTAACCGTATGTCCGCATTCTTCCGCAAATTTATATCCGTCGCCCGTAGAACCCGTCGCGGGATAAGTCAATCCACCCGTACATACTATTACTTTATCGTAATTTTTGACTATTTTTCCGCTTATTATGCTACGCACAGAACTATCCAAAATCGAAATTTTATCGATTTTTGCGTTAAAAAGCATTTTTACGCCCGATTTTTTACAAGCCTTTTCAAGGCAAGCCGTTACGTCGCTCGCTTTATCGGAAACGGGGAAAACCCTTCCTCCACGCTCGGTTTTGAGTTTTAATCCGAGGCTTTCAAAAAGCTCCATAGTCTTTTCGGGCGAGAGCGCGTTTACGCAGCTTATTAAAAATTTCGGGTTAGTTACTACGTTTGTGAAAAAGTCGGCTACGGGCACGTTATTAGTGACGTTGCACCTTCCCTTGCCCGTTATATAAATTTTTTTACCGCATTTTTCGTTTTTTTCGTAGATTGTGACGTCGTTTCCGTTCTGCGCGGCGGCGTATGCCGCCATTAAACCGGACGCGCCCGCACCTATTACAGCAACTTTCATAAAAACCTTAATACGGCGGGCAAATCACCCGCCGTATTCGTTCGTTATTTGTCAGACGGGATAAACTTTATTGGGGTTGGACGCCATGTCCTTATCCACGCCCGTATTTTTGGCTTTGCGCCATTTGAAATAATTTGTAGAAACTTCGGGGAACAGAGCGTACGAAAGAACGTCTTCTTCTTTTTCATAGAAGCCTTCAGCTTTAACCTTATCGGTAAGAGTCTGCATTTCGTCCTCTATAAGGTCGGCAGGGCGGCAGGTAATAATTTCTTCGCCGTTCTGCGTGCACGTTTTCTTAACCGTTTCGTCAACGCTACCGGGAACTGCGCCGTATTTACCCAAAATTAAGTCCTTATACTGCGCCGTAAGCATCTTATAGCGGCCGAGAAGCACGTTCCAGACGGCTTGCGTGCCGACTATCTGGCTCGTCGGCGTAACCAAAGGCGGATAGCCGCAGTCTTTCCTTACCTTGGGAACTTCCGCAAGGCAATCCATAAGCTTATCTTCCTGTCCCGCCTGCTTCAACTGATTAATAAGGTTGGAAAGCATTCCGCCGGGAACTTGGTAAATGAGCGTGTTTATATCTACTTTTCTTACTTTCGGGTTAAGGAAACCGTCTTTTTCAAGCCTTGAGGCGACGCCGTTAAAGTGTTTTACCACGGGAAGAAGCTTTTCGATATCTATTCCAGTATCGTAAGGCGTGCCCTTTGAAGTAGCAACCAAAGGTTCGGTCGCGGGGTTCGAAGTGCCGTTGCCGAGCGGCGAAAGCGCACAGTCAACGATATCGACGCCCGCCTGAATTGCCATAAGATTAATCATATCGCCCGTGCCCGAGGTGTTGTGCGTATGAAGATGCACTTTCGTTTCGGGTTTTAATTCGGCTTTAATCTTGCTTACGACGTCGTACGCGGTAAACGGCAACAAAAGGTTTGCCATATCCTTTATACAGATATTGTCCGCGCCCATATCCTCGAACTGTTTCGCAAGCTTAACGAAATATTCGGTGGTATGAACGGGGCTTGTAGTATATGAAATCGTCGCTTCGCAGACGCATTTGCCGCCAGCGCCGTATTTCTTTATCGCTTTCATAGAAGCTTCGAGGTTTCTCGGGTCGTTGAGCGCGTCGAATACTCTTATTACGCCTACGCCGTTTTCAATGGATTTTTCCACGAATTTTTCAACGACGTCGTCGGCGTAATGTCTGTATCCGAGCAGGTTCTGTCCGCGCAGAAGCATCTGAATGGGCGTCTTTTTGAGGTATTTCTTTAAATTGCGCAATCTGTCCCAAGGGTCTTCGTTTAAAAATCTGAGACAGGAATCGAAAGTTGCTCCGCCCCACGCTTCAAGCGAATAATAACCTATATCGTCGAGAATCGGGAGCACGGGCTCCATTTCCTCGAATTTCATTCTCGTTGCCGCCTGCGACTGATGCGCGTCGCGAAGTATCGTATCCGTAATAAGTATCTTTTTCTTTTCCATATCAATTTACTCCGTAAATCAAGCGATAATTGCCGAAACAACCGCAGACGCCGCAGTTCCGTCGACGTAACCGCCGAAGCAAGCAAGCAAAATTCCCGCGGCAATCGCCGAGCCTATAACGCCCGCGACGTTCGGTCCCATAGCGTGCATAAGTAAATGGTTCTGAGGGTCGTACTCTCTGCCGACGTCCTCCGAAATTCGCGCCGCCATCGGTACTGCGGAAACGCCCGCAGAGCCTATTAAGGGATTTATCTTGCCCTTCGTGACTTTGCACATAATTTTTGCGACGAGAAGTCCGCCGACCGTACCGATAATAAACGCGAACAGTCCCAAACCTATTATATAGAGAGTCTGGACGCTTAAGAATATTTCACCCTTCGCCTTCGAGCCTACCGCGATACCTAAGAAAATCGTGATAGTATTCATAAGTCCGTTCTGCGCCTGCGAAGAAAGCCTTTCGACTACGCCCGATTCCCTGAAAAGGTTGCCGAGCATAAGCATACCCAAAAGCGCGAGCGACGACGGCAGAATAATACCGACGACCAGCGTTACGACGAGCGGGAACAAAACCTTTTCGATTTTGCTGACCTGCCTTAACTGCTTCATCTTTATCGTGCGCTCTTTCGGCGTGGTCATAAGCCGCATTATCGGCTTTTGTATTATCGGAATTAGCGCCATATACGAATACGCCGCTATCGCTATCATCGGGATAAAGTCGTTGGCGAGCTTACTCGTAACGTAAATCGCCGTAGGTCCGTCCGCACCGCCGATTATCGCAATCGACGCGGCTTCGGCAACCGAGAAACCCAAAAGAACGGCGAGAATGAACGCAACGAAAATTCCGAGCTGTGCGCCCGCGCCGATAAGCATACTCTTGGGGTTGGCGATAAGCGGACCGAAATCGGTCATACAGCCTATTCCGAGGAATATCAGCGGCGGGTAAATTACCTTATCGACGCCGAAATAAAGATACCATAAAAGTCCGCGCGAAGCGGGTTCGACGGCGTCGGCGGACATATCGCCTTCGGG
>CAZRCE010000001.1:39614-46531 GCA_964598465.1 uncultured Clostridia bacterium
CAATACGGGTTCGCCTCCGGGGATATTTATCAAAAACATACCGAACGCAATCGGAAGCAGCAGCATCGGCTCGAACTTCTTCACTATCGCGAGATACATAAGCACGAACGAAATCAGAATCATAACGTAATTCTGCCACGTACCGCTTACAAACCCCGTAGAATCGTAAAGATTTTTAAAAATATCGCCGATATCTACGCCGAGTAAACAAAACTGCATATTTTCCTCCGATTAACCTATAACCGCGAGAACTGCGTTTGTTTCCACGTTCGCTCCGCTTGCAACGGCGAAAGAAACCTTGCCGTCGCAGGGCGCGGTGATATCGTTATCCATTTTCATAGCTTCGAGAACCAAAATAGGCTGGTCTTTCTTTACGGAAGCGCCCTCGCTTACCAATAATTTTTTAATAAGTCCGGGGAAGGGCGATAAAACCTTTTCACCGTTAGCCGAAACCGCCTTAGGCGCTGCCTTGGGCTCTGCCTTAGGTGCGGGTGCGATATCGGTAACCGCTACGCTCTCGCCTACTTCCTCAACTCCGACGGAATAGCTCTTTCCGTCAATCGTTACTACAAAATTACGCATATATATACTCCTTATATCCTCTTAATTCTCTTTACCGTGAACTGGCACTTTTCTTCTTTTTCGCTGTAATAAGCCATTATCGCCGCGACGATTGCGGCTTTAACCTCGTCGGGAATCTCCTCGTCGGAAGCCGCTGCCGAAGCCGTTTGAGTAATCTTAGCCTCTTTCGGCTTCTTCTCCCGCTTTTTCATAAGAAATTCGAGGTTGTTCGTCTTTCTCATAATAAGTCCGACGAGCCAGATAATGAAAATGATAAGAATAATTCCGACGAAAACGACGAGAAAGCCTATTAAAGCGTAAATGAACGGTTCGCCGAAATTATCGAAATAATAATTCGAGGGGCTTTGTTCCTGCCCCGCGAAATAACTGCCGTTACCGGGCAAAATGTCCAATAAATTATACATTATTACCTCACTTAGCCAACATCTGCAAGGAAGCAATAAGATACTGCCTTACAAACGACGGCTCGATGACGTTATCTATATATCCGCCCTTAGCCGCGTTTACGGGGTCGGAATTTTCGTCCGCATACCTTTCGGCGAGCTTGGCTTTATCCGCTTTCTTGTCTTCCGCAAATTCTATTTCCGCGCCCTGTGCGCTGTCGAAAAGCGCGATTTTCGCCGTTGCGAACGCGTACGAATAATCGTAGCCCATCGATTTCGCGGCAAATACCGTATAGCCCAAGCCTACGGCTTTTCCGTATATGACCGAAATTTTGCTGTCCGCGCAATCGAGAATGTTTACGTATTCTGCGATTTCTTTAAGCACGAGGCTGTCGTTAGTATCCATCGTAGGATTAATTCCGAGCGTGTTTACGAAGGTTACGTAAGGCAAGCCGTGACAGCACGCAAATTCAGCGAAATCCTTTATTTTTCTCATTTTCGCGGCGTCGAGATAAACGCCGTCGGCGTTGTCGAACATTACGGCAGCTACCGCAATTCCGCCCACTCTGCCGAGCAAGCATTTTACTTCCGCCTCAAAGCCCGCGCCGAGTTCGATTGCCGTATCTTTATCGAAAACGCCCATAAGCTCCTTTGCGCCGCATTTTTTATTCAGCGCCGTCAAGGAAGCGTTAAGGTTTTCGCAATCGACTACGGGATTATACGCAAGGTCGGAAAGCTTGATAATATTGATTCTTACTTCGTCAAGACTTCCGACCGTGAGGGTTGCGAGCTGAGCTTTTCCGAGAGCCTGCGCGCCGCCTACCGCAAATTTGTCGGCATTCTTATTCGACGAAGCCGCAAGAACGAGCGGACTGTTGACGGAAAGTACGCTTTTCTTATTAATAAAGAAAGTGAAATCGCACGTCGCGGCAAGTACGGCAAGCTGACCGTAAACTTCGCCGTTTACGACGAGATACTGCTGAACGGTGCCCTTAAGCTGTGCGGATTTAAGCATAAGCTTAGCCATTCCCTCTAAAACGTTGACGCCCTCGCCTATTCTTACGCCGAGCGACGATAAAAGGTAAACGACGGGTGCGTCGTTCTTTTCCGCCATATCGAGGCACTTTGCAATCTTTTCGCAATTTGCTTTACTTACGCCGCCGTTAAAAACCGCGGCGTTCTGAGCGACAATATAAAAAGGAAAGCCGTTAATCGTGGCAAAACCGGTTACCACACCCTCGCCTTCGGCTTTGTCGCCGTAAAATTCGTTTTCGGAAAACGAAAAAGCGGATAATTCAACGAAACTTTCCTTGTCTATAATAGAATTGATTTCTTCACGAATCGTTTTGCCTGCGTCCGTAAGCTGACTTCTTCTCGCCTGCAATAACTTTATTTTATCCATACTTTACTCCCTGATGCCAAATTCCTACATATAACATTTTAGCAGTCACCCCCGAAAAAATCAACTGATTAAAAATAATTTTGAGAATATTTGTAATTTTTTAATACAGAAAAAACTGCCCCTCCGTCGTTCGGAAGGGCAGACCTTTTTATTTATCCGCGTTTGAATTTTTCCATTTGAATTTTCTTTTTATAAACTTATCGATTTCGTCCGAATACTTACACACGAGATAGAAGCTGACCGCAATCAAAGCGAATATAGTAAGCCATATCAATATGCCCCACCAGGTATTGAAAGGTATCAAATCGAACGAATACGCGGTGGTAAAAACGGATATCAGGCGCGTTATCGCAATCATTATCAGAAAATATCCCCAGGTCATCGAGGACAGCCCCGCAACGAAACATAAAACGTCGTCGGGGAAAAGCGGCAACAAGAACATTATGGAAAGTATTAAATAATCTTTACCTTTAAGCTTTAACAGCCATTTGTCAAGGTCGTCTTTGCCCACTATCCAGCAAACCGCTTTATATCCTATCACCCTGCCCACGGCAAACGCGACGATTGAACCTAAAACGATACCGATAAAGCTGTAAACCGCGCAAAGCAACGGACCAAAAAGCGCCGTTCCCGCGGCGACCGTCACCGAACCGGGTATCGGGAGTACGACCACCTGCAAAAACGAAAACAGAATATAAAGCACGGCAGCAAGCCCGCCGAAACTGCCGATATATTCACGTAACGCTTCTATACTTGTAATTTTATTTATAATACCCGTAACGCAAACGACGTAGAACGCGACCGCGACAAAGTCAAGGCATATCAGAAGGCACAATAAAAGCCTGTGCGCCGACTGTTTTTTCATTAAAAAGCAAATAATATAAGCCGTCATAATTGCGGCAAGTCCGCCGACGGTCAGCCAGACTGTAAGCGCGTAGTTTTCGGCAATGAATACGAGGCTTTTATAGTTGTACGCGTAAACGGCGAACAACAGCGCAACCAAAGCGAGAATTACGGCGGATAATATATTTATTGTTCCTTTTACCGCAATAATTGCGGTCGTTTCACCCTTCCGTTTACTCAAAAATTAATCCTCGCACTTATAAACTATTATTACTATTATACCGTTTTTACGAAATAGTTATAACGCACGAACGAAAAAAGCGGCTTTAAGCCGTAGCTTAGCCGCTTATTTTAAAATTTTTAACCGCGTCTGTCGCGAGTTTGTCGCATTGATTGTTGTATTCGTTGTCAGCGTGTCCCTTGACTTTAACGAAATCCACTTTATGCGTTCGGGTGAGCGCGAGCAAAGCTTTCCACAAATCGTCGTTAAGTACGGCTTTGCCGTCAGCCTTTTTCCAACCCGAAGCCTCCCAGCCGTAAACCCAACCGTTTGAAAATCCGTTCACGGTATAAGCCGAATCGCTGTACACGGTGACTTCGCACTTTTCCTTTAAGCATTCAAGTCCACGAATCACTGCGGTCAGTTCCATTCTGTTATTGGTAGTATCTCCCTCAGCGCCCGAAATGCGCTTTTCGAAACCGTTGTAAATTAATATCGCGCCGTAGCCGCCGACCCCGGGATTTCCCGAGCACGCGCCGTCGGTATATAACGTAACCTTTTTCATTATTATTCTGAAAGCTCTTTCGAGCGCTTTATGCACGCTTCAACCGCGCCTGCAACCGTTCCACGGAAGTCCTTCTCTTCCAAAACCTTAACCGCCTCTATGGTCGTGCCGCCCTTACTGCAAACGTTCATAACGAGTTCGGACACGGGCTTTTCGGTAACGTTCACCATTTCCGCACTGCCTAAGACGGTCTGCACGGCGAGCGTGTGAGCCTCGTCGCGCGTAAGCCCCGCGTTTACGCCCGCGTCGATAAGTGAATCTATGAACATAAAAACGTAAGCAGGTCCGCTGCCGGAAATTCCAGTAACCGCGTGCATTTTATCTTCGGAAATACTGAGCACCTGCCCCATACAGTCGAAAAGCTTGTAAATAAATTCTACGTCGTCGGTATTGCTGTTGAAGTCGGACATATCAACGCCCATCATACCGCTGCCCACGCTGCACGGAAGGTTTGGCATACAGCGCGCGACTTTTATAAGCCCCACGCCGAGCGAATTTTTAATCGTTGCTTTTTTTACGCCCGCCATAACCGATATGACCTTTTCGGGGCAATAGCCGCCGAGCTCTTTAACCACTTCGGGAAAGGACTGCGGCTTGACTGCAAAAAGCAAAAATTCGCTGTTTTCGGCCAAATACTTATTGTCCTGAGTGGCGAAAACGCCGAGCTCGCTTTCTATTTCGTCGAGTTTATCGCCGTCCCTATCGCTCACTCCAACTTTTTTACTCTTTAAAAATTCACTCTCGATAGCGCCGCGCAGTATAGCTGTTGCCATAATTCCGCAGCCGATTACGCCGAGTTTAAATTGCTTTTTCATAATAATTCTCCAAAAACAGTTGACTAAAAACGTCGGTTACTATATAATTATTTGCGTTGTTAAGAATTTAGGGGAGTAGTTCAATGGTAGAGCAACGGTCTCCAAAACCGTCTGTTGCGTGTTCGAGTCGCGTCTCCCCTGCCAAGCCAACGCATTGCCAAACGGCAATGCGTTGGCTTTTTGTATGGGGTTGACCGACGAGAACACGGTTGTTTTTAAAAGTTATTCCACTCCTGCGGCGTTAAATCCGTTTCGAATTCTTCATACGCTCCGCAGAATATTTCATTCGTTTTATCGGAAATCTGAATAGAAAACGCTCCGCTGCCGTCAATATTCAAATCCTCGACCGTTAAACTTTCAATAAGCTTATCGACGTCGAAAAATTCGAATTTTTCTTTAATGAACCGAACTATATCAATATCGAATTTAGCGGTAAGTCCTTTTTGGTCGTAAGCCTTCTGTTCGGCTTCTAAATTAAATTCGTTCTCGATAATTTTATCGAAAATTTCCAGACATTGCTCGTCAGTATATTTATCCTCGCATTTTCTGTAATGCTTCCAGACTTCGTTGCACGCATCGTACGCCTCGTATAAAGCTTGCAACAAAAAGTAATTCAATAAATTATGACTGTATTTAACGAGCTTTGCCTGTATTAATTCAACAGTTTTTCGCGCATATTCTTTTGCATCTTCGTTTAAAATAGCCGTTTCGAAATGCAAATCCACGTTTTCGCCTTTAACCGTGCCCAATTCGCCCAAATCGAAAGTACCGACGAAAATAGGCGCGCCGTCCTTCGTCGTTTCTATCGCAATCCCCGTAGGATTACCGCTGTTGTACTTTACGGCAAGCTTTTTCTTTTCGGCAATCATTTCTCCTATCGTGCGCCTTTTATTTAACTTAAAAAACACGATAGTCATAACCACTGCGCCTACGAGAAACATAGGAACGGCAACCGCAATTAAAGGGATTATATTTCTTTCAAGCTTTACTTTTAATACGATATATAATACCGCAAAAAATGCGGCAAACACGTAAAAAAGTATTGCGCAGGTCAACGCCTTTCTCTTGTCGAACATAGCTTACTCCCAACCGTATTCGATATAGCGTTCGCCGTTGAGATACGCCGTCAACGCCCGTCTGCGGTCGTCGATTAAATCTTCGGGCAGATTTTCGATATCGAACCACTTCATTTCCGAACATTTTTCGGGTTCGCATATTTGAGGCTCGCCGTCGAAATCGGTACAGATGAAATACGGATTGATATATACGAATTCTTTATCGCGCTTGTGCACGAGTACGGCAAACCGCAAGCTCTCGGCGCAGAGGTTTACGCCCAGCTCCTCTTTTGCCTCGCGCACCGCCGCCGCGGTCATAGTTTCGCCGCGTTCGACGTGTCCCGAACAGGATAAATCCCAAGAGCCGTCGGCAAATCCCGTGTTTTGTCTGCGCTGTAACAGAACGCATTTTTTGCCGTCGATTTCCTTGAAAAGCGCAACGATTACCGCCGACGGGGTAAGAAACCGTTCCATTAAACCTTTACTTCGCCTTTTATGTCGAGGTCGCCGCCGTTTTCGGCAAGTATCGGGTCTATTTCGTTTTCGATAAATTCAACCGTCTGAACGGGCGCTCTGCCGACGAATTTTTTCGCGTCGAGAATTTCGTCGAGCTTTCCGTGAACGGGCGCGAACATTCCGTCGGCTTTGATAAGCTCGATAAGGTTATTATCAAGCCCCTTTTCCTTTACGTTTCTGCCCGCTTCCATAGAAAGCACGCGTATTCTTTCGTGCAGTTCCTGTCTGTTGCCGCCCTGCTTTACGCATTCCATCATTATGTTTTCGGTAGCCATAAAAGGAAGCTCCGCCGCGACGTGCTTTGCAATAACCTTATCGTAAACGACGAGATTTTCGCTGACGTTGAGATAGATATTCAAAATGCCGTCGAGCGCGAGGAACGCCTGAGCGATTACTATTCTTCTGTTTGCGGAATCGTCGAGCGTTCTTTCGAACCACTGCGTGCCCGCGGTAATCGCCGTATTCATGGGAAGCGAGATAACGAACCTCGCGAGCGAACCCATACGCTCGCTGCGCATAGGATTGCGCTTGTAAGC
>CAZRCE010000002.1:0-37353 GCA_964598465.1 uncultured Clostridia bacterium
CCCAGATTTTAAGCGGTTCTCTTTCGCTCTTTTCTTCCTCGCCGCCGATGTAGGGGATAACGTTATCCAAAATTTCGGGCATGGTATCAAAAGTTTTGCCCGCGCCCGATATTGCCTGATAGGTGCAGACTGCAACCTGTTTTATCCCGAACTTTTTAAGGGGGTGCAAAAGGGGTACGTAGGATTGAAGCGAGCAGTTGCTCTTAACCGCGATAAACCCGCGCTTCGTGCCAAGGCGCTTTTTCTGCGCCGCGATTACTTCGAGATGCTCGGGATTGATTTCGGGCACGACCATAGGCACGTCGTCCGTGAAGCGGTGAGCGGAGTTGTTGGAAACTATCGGACATTCGAGCCTAGCGTACGCATATTCGAGTTCCTTGATTTCCTCTTTGTTCATATTTACCGCGCAGAAGCAGAAATCGACTTCTTTCGCGATTTTTTCTTTATCCGCGTTCGCGTCCCGAACGGTCATATCCGCAAACTTTTCGGGCATAGCGGGGGCTAAGTGCCATCTTCTTACCGCGTCGCGGTATTTTTTGCCCGCCGACGAGGACGAGGCGGCGAGTACCGTAACCTCGAACCAGGGGTGGTTTTCGAGCAGGAGCAAAAATCTCTGCCCGACCATACCCGTCGCGCCTATAACGCCGACTTTGTATTTTTTCATATATATTCCTCCTTTAAGGAAAGGGTTAATTCAAAACAAAAAACGCAATACGCCTTGGCGTACTGCGTCATTCTCTGTGAAATGGTGCAAATAGCTCAACGCGATAAGCGACAGTCGCACGGGTATTAGCCCGAACGCCCGACAAGGGGTAGGGCAACCCCAGTCTCGGCGGGGACGCCCTTTCTTCCGCGGCGACGGGAAGCCGCCCAAGGCTTCACGCCGCGGGTACTCTTGCTCGCCCGCTCCTCTATTCGACTGTCAAAATCATATCATAACGGTAAAGAAAAGTCAAAGAAATTTTATATTCTTTCGGGCAAATTAATTGAAATAATCGTCTTTATGCTGTATAATGGTAAATAGCGGTAACGGCTTTAAGCTGAACGCCGCCGTTCAATTCAATTTATAAGGATATTCATAGATGGAAAAAAGCAGAGTAACCGCTCTCGAAGGTAACGAGCTTGCCGACGATTACGTCCGCACTCAATTACCCAAGAGCAGGTGGTCGGATACCTGGAATATATTCAAGAGCAATTTCGTAAAGCTCGTTATAATCAACGTTTTAACGCTTTTGTTTTTCGTGCCCGGTATAGCGGTGGTATATTTCCGCACGAGTTATATCGCGGGGCTGGGGTTCGCGTTCCCGTTCTCGTCGGGCGTAAGCCTTCTTCCCACGCCCGCCACGCAGGGCGGTGCGGAAAGCATAGTGCTTTCGGCGGATATTCTGTATATCGGTCTGCTGATAATAATGGGACTTATTGCTTCCGTCGGCGTTGCGGGCGGTACTTATTCGGTTAAAAAGCTAATCAACACCCACGGCGATTTCACTATAAAGGGCTATTTCCACGGCGTTAAGGTTTGCTTCTTAAACACCGCGTTCTGCGTAACCTTCTTTATGCTGTTCCTTTTCGGCTCTTTCTTGATAAGCGACTGGACGGCTCTCACGATAGCGACTGGCGGCAACGCCGCGGGCGCGATAACGGCGCAGGTATTTATGATTTTGGCGACCGTTCTCGTCGGTATTTACGCTATGTGGGTGCTCGCCGTAGGCAACAGCTATAAGGTGAAATTCAGACATCTTATAAAAAACAGTTTCACTCTGCTCGTCGGCTCGTCTATTCAGTCGCTGTTTATGATAGGCTTCGCGCTCATTCCCGTGTGGCTTATGCTGATTCCCGGCACGCTGTTTACGGTTCTCGGCTGTCTGATATTTATATTTATCGGGTTTTCGTTCATTTTCCTCGTCTGGTTCGCTTTCACGCAGTGGGTATTCGACGCGTTCGTAAATCCCGCAATCAAGAACGAGAAGGAAGCCGCGCAGGCAAAAATGACCCCCGAACAGAAGGAAGCTCTCCGCCGCGAGGAGGAGAAGAACGCCGCGCGCGAGCTTCTCGCCGCGGGCAGGAGCGAGCTTATAGGCAAGCCCATCAAGCCCATATCCGACGAAATCTGTATCCCCGAGCTGGGCGTAATTTTCGACCGCTCGGAAATGGACAGGGTGGAAAAGGACAGAAAAGAAATGGAAAACGGCGTTTCGTCGTATTTCGAGGAGCATAAGGGCGACGCCAAATTCGTCGAATACGAAAAGCTTTTCGCCGAACGCGAAAAGGCGCTCACTACCGATAAAAAAGGTAAAAAGAAAAAGATAAGCTCACAAAATCTGTTTAAGTAAGGTGAAAGGTGCAAAAGCAGTATTCTGCCCTCGGCAGTTGGTTTGAATATCTTAATCGGGACTGCGGCTATTTTCAATGGTCGCAGTATTTGATTAAAAAGCTGAAAGAGGCGGGCGCCGGCTTGACGGGCGCGGACGTCGGTTGCGGCAACGGCTACTTTACGCGCGCGCTGAATAAAGCGGGCTACGACGTTGTCGGCGTGGACGTTTCCGCCGAGGCTTTGTCGGTTGCAAAGACGATTGCGGTTAGCGAAGGCGTGCGGTGCGAATTTTTCCTCGGCGATATAACCAAACTGAAATTAGGCGCGAAGGTCGATTTTATAACGGCGGTAAACGACGTAATAAACTACTTGCCCAAGTATAAGGCGAAAAACGCGTTCGCGCGGGTATATTCCGCGTTGAAAGCGGGCGGTAAGTTCCTTTTCGATATCAGCAGCGAGCATAAAATCCGCAATATTTTAGGTAACAATCTCTTTGCCGACGACGGCGACGATATAACTTATCTGTGGTTCAACGAGCAGACGGAAAACGGCGTTTTAATGGATTTGACTTTTTTCGTCAAGGGCGAAGATGGGAAATTTTCCCGCTTCGACGAGCGCCACGAACAGTTCGCGTATTCGGAGGAGGAGATAGTAAAGCTTTTAAAGGAAGCGGGCTTTAACGAAGTAACTTCCGAAGGTCATCTCGGCGGGGAAAAGACGGAAAGGATTTTCTTCGTTGCGGAAAAATAGTATTTAAGTGATAGTATGAAGAATAAAATTTACAGGGCGCTCGCTTTCGGAAAGCAAGTTTCGCTGTGCGTTTTCGACGTGCGCGACCTCGTCGCGAAAGCGATAAAAATTCACGGAATAATGGGTCGGGACATAATTATGCTCGGCGGTATGCTCGCCTGTTGCGCGTATATGTCGGACGGGCTTAAAGATATGCGCGGTTCTATATCTCTCACGCTCAAATCCGCGGACGGCAAATCCACGGTCTGCGTATCGGGCGATAAAAGCCTCTGCATACGCGGCTATATCGACGGTGACGGCGATTTCAAGGGCGGTACGCTCAGCGTAATCCGCGACGACGGATATTCCCGTCCGTTCGTTGGTACTTGCCCCGTCAACTCCGACGATATATCGGATATACTCAACGAATATTACGCTTACAGCGAGCAGATACCCACGGCGGCTTCTATCGGTATAAAGCTCGGCGACGACGGCTCGTGCATAGCCGCGGGCGGCGTGGTTATGCAGCTTCTTCCCGAAGCTTCGGACGAGGCGGCGGAAGCGGCGGCGGCTCGTCTGGAAGAATATACGGACGCGGCGGAAAAGCTGATAACGCTCGGCGCTGACGGAATATGGGAAAGCTTTAAGGACGAAATTTTCGACAAGGGCGTAACGCTTACGCACCCCGACTACGTCTGCGACTGTTCCCGCGGAAAAATCGCGGGGCTTCTCGCCGCGCTCGGTAAAAACGAATGCCTCGATATCATAAGGGAGCGGGGCAGCGTGGACGTTCACTGTCATTACTGTAATACCGATTATACTTTCTACATAAAGGATATAGATGAAATTTTCAAGGACCGGTAAAACGCTTTCAATAGATTTCAGTCCGGACAGATTGCTCGACATTGCGTCGCGGCATCTCGACGCTCATAACTACCTCGACGCGTTGCGTATGCTCAACAAGAATGCGGAGCTTAACGGCAACGACGCCGAGGCTTATATGACGTACGCCGAAATTTTCGACGATATGGGACTGTACGAGCGGAGCGTTAATTTCTGGTTCAGATATATCGATTGCGCCGAGGACGGTGCGGATTTTGCCGACGCGTACGAAGGGCTGGCGGTCGATTTTCTCAATATGGGCGAAAAAGGGTTCGCCGCGTTCTACTACAATAAACTTCTTCTGGAAACGGACGCGGAGCTTACCGACGCGGACAGGCGCGAAATAATCGAATCCTTTCTTTTAACAGAAAAGCCTTCGCTTAAAGTCGCTTATCCGCCCGCGCTCGCCGATTATACGGCGGAAATGGAGAGGGGTGTGGAGCTTATGCGCGGCGGCGATTTCGAAGGCGCGGTCGCGGAATTTTCCAAGGTGGGCGAAGGTAACGAGAAGTTTGCCGCCGCCCGCAATTATATAGCGATGTGCTTCGTCATTTGCGACAGGCTTGACGAGGCGGAAGCCGAATGTCTTAAATCGCTCGAAAGAAATCCCGAAGATATTCAGGCGATTTCCATACTCGCCGCGGTAAAAACACAGCAAAAGAAATTTTCCGAAAGCCGCGCTTTGGCGGAAAAGCTTATGTCTTTGGAGGTCAAAGACCCCGACGAGATATACCGCATAGCCACCGTCGCGTGTGAAAACGGTATGCACGGCGAGGCGTATTCGCTGTTCGAAAAGCTCGAAGGCGACCTCGGTTACGATTTGTCCGTTCTCTATTTCAAAGCCGTCGCGGCGTACAATTCGGGCAGGACGGAAGAAAGCTTAAAGGTTTTCGATAAACTGCTCGTCATCTATCCCGAATCGGTCACGGCGCGCTATACGCGGCAGATAGTAAGAAATTCGATAGACGGCGGCAACGGCGGGGATATTCCGTATTTTTACCGCCTGCCTCAGACCGAGCGCGAATCAAACTTAAAAATTCTTGCGGCTTTCCATTCCCTCAACAAGGCGGAGGCGGCAAAGCTTTGCGAGAATATCGATATTACGGACAATATTTTATGGTGCTTCGACGAGAGGGAAGGCAACGGCTCGGCGGAGCTTCAATATCTCGGCGCGTCTTGCGCGGTCAAAGCCGAGCTTGACGGACTGCTTCGCGATATTCTGCTTGACGCGGAGCTTCCCGACGGACTTAAAATAGAAACCGTTTCCGAAATCGCCTGCCGCAACAACGGCGGAACTTACGGCGTGGTGCTGTGCAATATTTACAGGCGGGTGCAGCTTATTAAGCTCGAAATTCCCGCGGCGAAGCGCAAAAAATTCATAAAGGCGTACGCCGCTTTGGTGTCGCGTTTCGGCATCGTGGGCGACGATTACGTCGAAAAATTGCACGACGCGGCGGAAAAGCTCTATTACGACCTCGCGGAAAAAGGTAAGCTCTCCGCGGCGGAAGATTTTCCCGCGCTTACCGCGGCTATACTGTATTTAAGCGGTATTAAGGAAGCGGGCGCAACTTTAGAAGAAATCTGCGCGTTTCTCGGCGCGGACAAGGATAAAACACAGTCCGTTCTGGACTGATTAAGGGGACTTAAAATGAAACTTTACGACTTTGACGGAATGTTCGACGAAAAACTCGCCGCGTATATTCGCACTCACGCGGACAAGTATAAGGAAGAAGAATGGGAAAACGTTATTCCCGAGCTTTACAACCGTTTCGGCGACACCAAAATAAAATCTCTCGGCAAAACGCCCAACGAATACTACGGCGAAATGAGCGACGAAGACCTAATAAAGAGCCTCCGCGCGCATATTAAGCAGTCCGTTCCCGTCAGCGAATATCTCTGCAACGCGATAGAAAAGAGGGACGTTGCCGAGCTTTTGCTTCCCCTCCTCGACGGAAGCGCGGACGAGGTGAGCTATGCGTTGAACCTTTTGGGCGCGACCCCCGCGGCGGTCGGGAAGTATATGGAGCTTTTGGTAAACTCCGCGGACGAGGAGGTGCGTAACACCTGCGTGGACCTCGTGAAAGAGCTTGCCGACCTCGTAAAAGAGCAGGCGAAAGATTACTATTCAAAGGGCGTCAGGACGGAATATATGCTCGAAATACTGTCGCGCTGTAAGGAAAAGGAGGACGGAATTTTCGAAATCCTTTTAAAGGAATTCCGCGCCGACGGCGACAATATTCCCATGCACGCGAGCTATCTCGCCGCATACGGCGACGAGCGCGCTCTGCCGTACCTTTTGGATAAGATAGACGAGGAGGGAATACCTTACGTCGAATATCAGGAGCTTAAATACGCGATAGAGGCTCTCGGCGGCTCGTACGACAAGCCGCGCGACTTTTCGGGCGACCCGTATTACGATATGATAAAATCGCACGGGGCGAGCGATATCGATATTTTCGGCGGACTGAATAAATAAAATATAACTCGTCAATAAATACCTTCGTAAACGGAGGTATTTTTTTATGACAGAAATCACGTCTAAAGAACTTACGATGATATCGGACGCGTTGACGTTCGAGGGGCTTATATGCAAAAAGGCGAGGATGTATTCCAAAACCTTAACCGACGTTGACCTTGCTCAGTGTATGACCAAGATTGCCGACGAACACGAACAGCGCTACAACGCGCTTCTGAAAATCATAGGAGGTTAAGCGCAATGAAACTGACTAAAAGCGATACTCAGCTCAACGAAAAGGACGCTATTCAGGATATGCTCGAAAGCGAGAAACAGCTTATTTCTTTCTACGCCACCGCATTGTTCGAGGGCAGTACGAAAAGCGTGAGAAAGGAATTTTCCACGAACCTGTTATCCGTTGCGGGCAATCAGTACTCACTGTTTACGCAGATGAGCTCCCGCGGCTATTACAAGCCCGCACCCGCTCAGAAGCAGATGATAGACCAGACGAACGACACTTTCAAGAAAAATTCCAAACAGTTGAAGGCGTAATAAAAAACGCGGGAACGGTTTTCACCGTTCCCGCGTTTTATTATCCCGTCGTTTCGAGCCTATCAGGAAATCTTTTCCCGATTATTTAACCGCAAGCAGCCTTTCGATAAGTTTATATCCGTCGGGTTCGTAAATTCCAGTCTTCGCCGCCTCGTCCTCGGTGTACCTTACCGCCCCGCACGCAAGGTTTTTCGCGTTGCTGTAAATAAGGTAGGGTATCGGGTCGGAAACGTGCGTCTTGCACGCGCAGGGAGTGGGGTGGTCGGGACAAACGAGCATTGCGTATTTCTCGCCCGCCGCTTCGAGCTTTCCGATAATCGTCGGAATTACGATTTTGTCAATCTGCTCTATCGAATAAATCTTATTTTTCACGTCGCCGTGGTGACCGCATTCGTCGGGCGCTTCCATATGAATATACACGAAATCCAGCCCTCCCAAAAGCTCGCTTACTGCGGCTTCCGCCTTGCCTTTGAAGTTCGTGTCGTAATTGCCCGTCGCGCCGTCAACTTCGATGACCTTCATATCGGCGAGCATACCTATGCCCTTCACGAGGTCAACAGCCGAAATAATACCGCCCTTTAACCCTCTCAGCGTTTTAAAGGGGGACAGCGCGGGCTTCGTTCCTTCACCCCAGAACCATACGCTGTTGGCGGGGTTTTTGCCCTCCGCAACTCTCTTTAAATTCACGGGGTGGGAGGAGAGCAGCTCATAGCTTTTCTTCATCATCGTAAGGTATTTACCGGCAAGCGCGCCTTCGGGAAGGTACGCCGTAATTTTTCTGTCCGAAATGTCGTGCGGGGGAGTGAGCGCGTGCCCCGTTTCTCCGTTCTTTACGACGAGGCAGTGTCTGTAAGAAATACCGGGGTAAAGCGTGAATTTTTCGTCGTCGAAATAGCCCTTTAAAAATTCTATAAGCTCTTTCGCTTTCTCGGTGGAAATCTCGCCCGCCGAATAGTCGACCATCGTCTTATCCTCATACTTTGCTTCCGTTGAAAGGGTAACGAGGTTGCACCTCAGCGTAACGTCGCTATCCGTCAGCTTTATTCCCATTGAGGTCGCCTCCAAGGGCGAGCGCCCCGTGTAATAATCGTGCGGGTTAAACCCGAGCACGCTCATATTCGCGACGTCGCTTCCAGGTTTCATTCCGTCGGGAACGGTTTTGCAAAGTCCCACTTCGGAGAGGGGGGCAAGCTTATCCAGCGTTTTCGTATCCGCCTTTTCTAGGCAGGTTTTTCCGCCGAGTTCTTCCATTTTCCAGCCAGCCATTCCGTCGCCGAGAACTACTATATATTTCATTTCAATTTTCCTTTTTTATTTATTCAAATCCCATTCGATAGGGGATATGCCGTGGTTAACGAGGTATTCGTTGGTTTTCGAGAAGAATTTGCATCCGAAAAATCCGTTGTATGCGGAAAGAGGCGAGGGGTGCGCGCACTGCAAAATCAAGTGCTTGCTTTTATCTATAAGCGGAGCTTTCCCGCGGGCGTTTCCGCCCCATAAAATAAATACGACGTTTTCGCGCTCGCGCGATACGGTTTTTATAACCTCGTCGGTGAACCAGCTCCAACCGCATTTCGAATGGCTGTTCGCCGCGTGCTCCCTAACGGTTAAGGTCGTGTTCAAAAGCAGAACGCCGCTTTGCGCCCACTTGGTCAAATCGCCGCAGTTCGGCTCTTTTATTCCGAGGTCGCTCTCGATTTCTTTAAATATGTTTTTCAAAGAGGGGGGAAGCTCCACGCCCGCTTTAACCGAAAAGCAAAGCCCGTGCGCCTGACCGTATTCGTGGTAGGGGTCTTGCCCCAATATTACGGCTTTCACTTCGTTTAAAGGCGTGAACCTGAAACAGTTGTAAAGGTCGTACATATCGGGATAAATAACCCGCGTCGAATATTCCGTCTTTAAAAATTCGCGTATTCTTTTGTATCTTTCGTCTTGGAACAGGGGCGCGAGCGCCTCGTCCCAACCGCCGCCGAGTTTAATCATATTTTTTAAGTATTTCCAGATAATTTTTTATTTCTTCTTTCGCACCGTCGAAGTCGTGCTCCAAATAATTCCCGCATTCCTCGCGCTTGTTGCCGGGGATTTCGGCGTAGGACAGCGAGCTTTCGCAGCTTTCCTTGATAACTGCAAGCGTTTCCGCGAAACCGAGATTTACCGTAAGCAGATAAAACCCCGTGCGGCAGCCCATAGGTCCGAAATAAATTATTTCGTCCTTTTTCGTCGAATTGCGCAGTGCGGTCGCAAGCATATGCTCCACGGTGTGCAGCGCTTTCGGTGAGATATAGTCGCCGCCGTTCGGCTTTTTAAAGCGTAAATCCCAGGTAGTCACGCCGTGCAGCGTGCCGCTCCCGTAAAGCCCCGTGGTAAGGTTGTCGTGGTCTTTTTTAAACGACGCTATCTTTTCCATTTTTAAACCCCGCGCGAAGCTGCGGCTTCGAAAATTCTTTTGATTTCTCTTTCCGTGCTTTCCGCGCACAGATTAAGGTTTTCGAGATACTGTTTCGTCGTACTGCCCGAGCCCGCCAAATCGGACACGGCTTTTACCGAATAAACTTTAACGCCCGAGTTTAAGCACACCTGCACGATTGCGCAACCTTCCATATCGCGCAAATCGGCTTTCAGCGTTTCGGTAAGGAACGCATAATCCTTTTTATCGTCGTTAAATCTGTCGCCCGTGCCCAGCCGTTTTTCGGGATATAATCCGAGTGCGGAAAGGGGCAGGAAGGTTTCGTTAAATTCGTTAAGCCGACCGACCTCCGTGCCGTTGATTTCCGCAAGGTCGAAGTCGTACTGAACGGCGTCTTTCACCTCGTACAGCCCGCCGACCGTAAGACTTCCGTTAAGCCCGCCCGCGTTGCCTATATTGATAACGGCTTTGGCTTTAAGCGTGTCCACGGCGTAGCGCGTGCCCGCGGCGGCGTTTACTTTGCCCACGCCGCATACGACTACCGCCGTCTTTTTTCCGCTAAGCTTTCCGCGAAATACGGTCATACCGCAATAGTTATAGGATTTTACGCCGTCCATATTTTTAATTACGGGTTCGGCTTCGCCTTTGAGCGCGATAACGAAA
The DNA here is from genome assembly GCA_964598465.1 of uncultured Clostridia bacterium. Classification (GTDB taxonomy): domain Bacteria; phylum Bacillota; class Clostridia; order Christensenellales; family Borkfalkiaceae; genus Coproplasma. The sequence continues at coordinate 10,003 of CAZRCE010000002.1, forward strand.
CATATCATAGTTTCAGTATATCATTCTTCATAGAGTTTTGCAAACGAATGAATGACAAAATAAAATTGCAGGGGCAATTCCCTGCAATCTCAAAGCATTAAGCTTTCTACGTATTCTATTTGTTCTTTCGTGGCTAAGCTGTCGGTAAACGCGCACGCGCTTCCGGCCGCCGTAGCGAAGTTCAGGGCCTTGAAATAGTTGCCCGTGTTGATATATTCGTGAATGAACCCCGCAATCATACAGTCGCCCGCGCCGACGGAGTTTACGAGCTGTCCGCGCGCCGCCCTTACGAACATAGACTGGCTGGTGTCGGTTACCATAATCGCTCCCTCGCTGCCGAGTGATACTATTACGTTGCGCGCGCCCTGCTCCTGCAGTTTCCGCGCGAGCGCGGCTATCTCTTTCGTGTTGATAGTGGGGGGAACGGAGAAAATTTCGCAAAGCTCGTAAAGGTTCGGTTTTATCAAGAAGGGCTTCGCTTCGAGCGATTTCGTCAAAAGCCCGTCCGACGCGTCCACGACGAGGTTTACGCCCTTTGGAAGTTTAAGCTTTTTCAGAAAGTCCGCATAAGCCGTTTCCGTCAGGGTGGAGGGCACGCTGCCCGAAATTATCAGCCAGTCGCCCGCCTTGATTTTGCGTTTAAGCTTTCTTACCAGCTTGTCCACGTCCTCGTCGGTAACGCTAGCGCCCGTGCCGTTCACGTCCGTTTCGGTGTTGCTTTTAATCTTTACGTTAATTCTGCTCTGACCTTCGACTTTAATAAAATCTCCGTCAAGACCGCGCCGCTCTATCTCGTCGAGTATGGCGTTTCCCGTAAATCCCGCAACGAAGCCGAGCGCGCAGGTTTCTTCGCCTAACTCTTTAAGCTCCAAAGAAACGTTGATACCCTTGCCGCCTATCGTAAGCCGCTCGCTCGCGGTGCGGTTCACCGCCCCCGATTTTATGTTGTTTACTTTTACGTAATAATCCAGCGAAGGATTAAACGTTACGGTATAAATCATCGCTTTTCCCTTGCGCGCCCGAAATTATGCGCACTTTAAACAATCTAACTTTAAAACATTTCAAAAAAAATGTCAATTATTTTTACCGCCGTTGAAGTTGACTATCGGTTGCGCGGTATGTTAAAATAAAAAAGCTTTAAATAGTTTACTTAAAAATCAAGAGGTACATATGAGCGGATTTTTCGGGGTTGCTTCCAAAGAAGATTGCGTATTCGACTTGTTTTTCGGCACAGACTATCATTCCCATCTCGGCACGCGCCGCGCGGGGCTTGCGGTGTACGATAGCGAGCGCGGTTTCGACAGGGCGATTCACAGCATAGAAAACGCGCCTTTCAGAACCAAATTCACCGACGAGCTTCATTCGATGCGCGGCAATCTCGGTATAGGCTGTATTTCGGACTATCAGGCTCAGCCCATACTCGTCCGTTCCCATCACGGCACTTTCGCAATTTCCACCGTCGGGAAAATAAATAACACCGACGAAATTTTAAATAAAGTAATCGACAACCGCACTCACTTTTTCGAGATGCAGAACGGTGAAATCAACAACACCGAGCTGGTGGCGGCGATAATCAACCAAAAGGACAATTTCATAGAAGGTATCAAATACGCGCAGGAAATAGTCGAAGGTTCGCTGAGTATGCTCATTCTTACGGCGAAAGGGCTGTATTGCGCGCGCGACCGCCTCGGCAGAACGCCCGTCGTTATAGGCAGGAAAGAGGAGGGGTATTGCGTGAGCTTCGAAAGCTTCGCCTATCTCAACCTCGGCTATAAGGATTTCAAGGAGTTAGGCCCGGGCGAAATAACCGTCGTAACCGCAGACGGCGTAAAGACTTTGGTCGCCCCCGGCACGGATATGAAAATCTGTACCTTCCTTTGGGTATATTACGGCTATCCTTCGTCGTCTTACGAGGGTTTGAGCGTGGAAAAAATGCGCTACAACTGCGGTAAATTCCTCGCTATGCGCGACCACGTAACCCCCGACTTAGTCGCGGGCGTTCCCGATTCGGGCACGGCTCACGCGATAGGCTATTCCAACCAGTCGGGCATACCGTTTTCAAGGCCTTTCATAAAATACACTCCGACTTGGCCCCGCTCGTTTATGCCCCCTACGCAGAGCAAGCGCGACCTTATCGCGAAAATGAAGCTCATACCCGTCCACGATTTAATCGACGGCAAAAGACTTCTTCTAATCGACGATTCGATAGTAAGGGGAACGCAGATGCGCGAAACGACGGAATTTTTATACGACAGCGGCGCGAAAGAGGTACATATCAGGCTCGCGTGCCCGCCCCTCGTGTTCGGGTGCAAATATCTCAATTTCTCCCGCTCGACCTCGGAAATGGAGCTTATTACCCGCAGGGTTATCCGCGAGCTGGAAGGGGGCGACCCTTCGCGCGAGGTGCTCGAACAGTACTGCGACCCCGACGGCGAGAAGTACAAAAAGATGGTGGACGAAATCTGCAAAAAGCTTCATTTCACTACGCTCGGCTTCCACAGGCTCGACGATATGATAGCTTCCACGGGTCTGCCCGCAGACCATCTCTGCACCTATTGCTGGAACGGTAAAGAATAATCAAATAAACTAAAAAGGCGTGCGCCGAAAGCGCACGCCTTTTTTAATTTTAATTTATTCTTCTTCGTCTTTCTTTTCGGTTTCTGCGGAGGTGGGGGCAACTATGCTCGGCATCTTCAACCCCGCCATGGAATATAAATCGTCGAGAGGAGGGAGGGATTTGAGCATACCCGAAAGGAAGTTCGCGGTAGCCGTCTTGCCTTCAGCATTCTGTCCGTTGTCCCAAACGGTAATCTTGTCGATTTTAATGCTCTTGATAGCTTCGACCTGCGCCGCAACGAGTTGTTCGAGCTTGTCGGCAATCATAAGGCGTACCGCCTCGTCGCTCGTGCCAGCCGCTTTGACGAGTTTATCCATACCTTCAGCCTGCTTGGAAAGCGTTTCGTAAACGCCGCGCGCTTCGGCTTCCATCTTCGCGTAGATAGCGTCCGCTTCGCCCTTTGCCTTGCGGCGGATATTTTCCGCTTCGGCGTCCGCCTGAATTTCTATCTTTCTCTTTTCGATTTCGGATGCTACGATAACGTCGGCTTCCTTCGTCGCTTTTTCGCGCGAAGCTCTCGCAATTTCCGCCTGTTGTTCGGCTGCGTAGCTTTCTTCTTTCGCCTTTGCCGCCTGAACGTTTTCGGCGGTTACGGCTATTTTCATAGCTTCCGCTTCACGCTGTCTTAAAAGTGCGCGGGACTGCGCGATTTCGGCTTTCGCCTTGTTTTCGCCGTCTATCGCCTTGCTTTCCGCGTCGGCAACGTTAATACGCTGCTGCATCTGCGCGTTCGCTTCACCGATAGCACCCTTGCGGTTTTCTTCCGCAACGGAAATCTTCGCGTCGTTTATAGCTTTTGCCGCCGCTTCTTTACCGAGCGCGATTATGTATCCGCTCTCGTCGGAAATATCGGTTACGTTAACGTTTATAAGCTTTAAGCCTATCTTTTTAAGTTCGCCTTCTACGTTGCGGGAAATCGCTTCGAGGAATTTGTCGCGGTCGGTGTTGATTTCTTCAATGTCCATAGTCGCGATAACCAAACGGAGCTGACCGAATATGATATCCTTCGCAAGCTCGGAAACCTGTCTTAATTCCAAGCCCAAAAGTCTTTCCGCCGCGTTCTGCATAATAGCGGGGTCGGTGGAAACGCCGACCGTGAAAATGGAGGGAACGTCGATACGGATATTCTGTTTGGAGAGGGCGCTCTTTAAGTCAACCGAGATGGAGAGTGGGGTTAAATCGAGGAAAGTGTACGACTGAACGAACGGCCATATGAACGCCGCGCCGCCGTGAATACACTTCGCGCTGCGGTAAGTGCCGTCCTTGTTGGGCGAAATCTTACCGTAAATAACCATAACCTTGTCGGAAGGGCACTTTTTGTACCTTACGAGTACGACAAGCAACAGCATAAAGAGCACGAGCACGAGCACAACGGCAAGAACTATGCCTATGGTCGAGCCTGCGTCAAGCAAATTGAACATTTATATATTCTCCTTTAAAATATTTTCAAAAATCAGTTATAAGAATTGGAAGCAATTTTAAGCTTAGCGTTAACGTCCGCAACGTCTTTAAGCAGTTTTACTTCGTAAACCGAGCCGTCCGAGCATTTGATTTTCAGACTTCCCGAAAATCTGAGCGAACGGTAATATAATCCGTGACAGGCGAGCGGCAGAAAGACCGTCTCTTGCCAGGTCGCGGGAAAGACTTCGGTGTTAATGATTTCGCCTATTTCACGGTCATGCCAACCGTTATCGGCAAAGAACGAAACCTGCGTACCTTTGCGTATAATACATTCTTCGGGGAGCTTGCCGTAAGCCGCAAGCTCGACCGCGGATAGCAGAACGCCCGAAAACGCAACTAAAAACACGGTGGAAAACACTATCCACATAGGCCATTCGAATTCACCTCTGCCGACGATAATAATTAGTATCATCGACGCCAAAATTGCGGCGCAGATACAGATATTAACGATAAAGCTCGTGCGGTATCGTTCGTTTTTACGACCGATAACTTCCTTAGTGGTATCCATTTAGTTCTGTTCGTCCGCGGCAGCCGCTTCGGATTTGTTTTCAAGCCTTTTTACAAGCGCGCATTCGTTTTCGGTTGCGATTATTTCCACCGTTTCGTCCGTAACGAGCTTTTCGTCGCCGTCCGTCATCGCGTCCAAATCGAGAAACTTTCCCTGCGCGTTGAGCGTTATTTTTCCCCTGCCGCCGCGCTTGGCGGGAATGGAAACGTAAACGGTCGCCGTCTTTCCGATAAGCATTTCGGTCTGCAACGCGCCGTTGCACTGCAATTTCAGCATCGCGCGGATAATGAACGCTACGGCGGTCATCGCCGCGCCGCCCGCGATTAACGCGATTATTATGCCCAGCCATTTCAGGTTATCGGGCGAAAGGGTGCAGGTGAGAAGTCCCGCCCAGCTTCCTACGGCAAAGAACGCCGTTATCGACTTAACCGTAAAAATCGAAACGCCGGAGTCGGTATCGACGTCGATATCGCCGTCGCCGTCGAGGTCAAGGTCGCCGCCGAACGCCGAAAAACACATTAAAACAATCTGCACTACGAGAAATACCGAAGATATTATTCCCAGCCAGAAAAATATCTGTTCCATAACGGTAAGAGAAGAATACCATTCAACCATATTAAGCCTCCCGATAATTCGTTTACAATTATAATATAAACGCCGTAATTTCGCTTTAAACACAATTCGATAAAATTTTATCGAAATATCGCAATAAGTCGCATAATATCATATTATGACGATTAATGTTATTATAACTGATAGTTTACGGCAAGTCAAGCCCGCGTCTGTGGTAATAACTTCATATCGAATAGGGAGGCGGCGCGGAAATTTTTCCGCGCCGCCCGTTTTAGTTTCGTTTAAACGACCTTCATAATCCATTTTTTATATTCGCTGTCGTATTTGACTATTTCACACTTCAGTTCTTGACCCTCTTCGTAATAATACCTGTTGGGGTTTAAAACCGCTCCGCTGAAGTTGTAATCGCCGATTACCAGCGACGTTATTATTCTGCTCGGATAAACCTTTACTACGGTAACGGTATAAACGTCGCCGATATTTATTTTGGGATAACGCTTTTTCGTTTCGTCCTGCTTCGTGCTTATTAACAGAACTTTTCTCAGCGCCCTGTGTACGACGAAAAACCAATCGTCGCTGAATATAGGTCCGTTGTAGCCCATATATTGCCAGGCGGGCGTTTTCGTTCCTTTTTCGGAATTTCCGAGGAAACCTATTCTGTATAAATCGGTCAGAATATCGATTTTTTTCTCTCCCCAGATAGTTCCCGCAAAATTCTCTTCTATTCTTTTGTTTAGTTCCTGCAAAGTAAATACCGCACGGAAGCCTTTGAACAGCGTTATAATAGAATTTATATCGTCAGGGGTGTAGAGCGCGTTCAGTTCTTCTATTATTTCTTTGAGACTTTCGGCTGAATATTCGGTAATAGACTGCGCGAAAACGTTGTTTGAAAATACGTTTTCGTTGCAAGCGATGCTGTTTTCCGCGGCAAGCAAAAGTCTTACTATATCCCTCGGTTTGTTCCAGGTATGGTTTATGATTGCCAAAACGGGATTGCTGTTGGTTATTTTTTCAGAGAACCATTTTTTAATCAGTTCGTTTTGGTTTTCAAAAGTAACGCCGTTATGGTTTTCGGCTATCTCGATTCTTTTTAAAAGTATTTGGAAAATCGGATGCTTAAAAGAGATAGTGTTGTTATAGTTCCAGGACAATATTTTTTCGTAACCGCCGGTAGCTTTGTTCAGCTCGTTTGCGGGGATATGCTTGTTGATGCTTTCGATTATCTCCGTCCTTACCGAACACAAGATTTTCGTGTGCGGCTTACGCCACATTAAAAATACGTTGTTTATTTCTTTCGTAACGAAAATCAGGTCGCGAAGCATTGTAAGGTCGCGTTTGAAAATCGTTTCGTCGGAAAAATATGCTTCCAGCTCGTCGAGGAAAATATAGTAAGGCGTGTCCGTCCTCGTCAGATTCGCAAAGTGGTGGGAGGCTTCGTCGATTATATTTACAAACGTTTCGTATGCGTCTACGTTGTTTTTTGCGGAAAACGATAATTCGGACGAGAGTACGAGTTTATCGTACCCTATAGAGATTTCCAGCTTTTTGGGGAATTTAGAGGTTTTGTCACCCATTTTTTTATAGGTGATTTTGTTCAGCTTTTTGGTAAAGGCTTCCCACTGTTCGTTTCTTTCGAAAAGAGGGGTCGCGCTGTTTGAATCGTCCTCGATTATTCTCGAGAAAATAATCCACCGCCAAACGTAAATAAAGCTCTGTTCTTTGAGTAGAGTGTTTTTATCGAAAATAATATTTTCTTCCGTCTGATTTCTGTATTTTGCGGTGACGATATCCATATGGTTTCTGTCGATATTGTTGTATTCCTTAAAATACAGAAAGGAAGAAACCGCGTCGGGATAGTTGTTGTGAACGTAATCGTTTATGTAAAGCAGTAACGCGGTTTTTCCGCAGCCTTTATAGCCCTTTATAAAGCATTTATCACCGTTTATCAAATCGTCTAATTCGAAATTCGGCGGCATGATAAAACTCTTGAAAAAGGTTGAGTCTGGCTGCATTATTTCGTCTCTTGCGTCGGGTTTACCCGTGTAAATATCTTTAATTTTGGTCTTCATAAGCACGTCCTGATTGTTTTTAACAATTATATACTATAATACCGATTTTTTCAAGTATCATTTCAAATTTAGTTAAATTTAATAAACGCGCATATTCATTCGTTAATTGAGTTGTCACGGGCTTACGCTTCTGATATAATGTAGATGAGAAAACTTGCCGTTCGGCGGGGATGGATATACCATGGATAAAAGAATTTACGACGGATATCTGAAGATTTTAAAGGAAGAACTGTTGCCCGCAATGGGCTGTACCGAGCCTATTTCCGTTGCGTACGCGGCGGCTTTGGCAAGGCATACTCTGGGGGTAATGCCCCGAAAAGCCGAAATTTCGGTCAGCGGAAACATTCTTAAAAACGTTAAAAGCGTGGTAGTGCCCAATCTCGGCGGTATGAAGGGAATAGCCGCGGCGGCAGCCGCGGGTATAGTCGCGGGCGACTGCGAAAAGAAGCTCGAAGTTCTCGCTTCGGTTACGCCTTCGGACAGAGAAAAAATATCTGAGTATCTGCAAAAAACACCTTTTATCGTCGAGCAATCTCATTCGGGCTGTATCTTCGATATCTGCGTAAAGGTGTTTAACGGCGAGGACAGCGCGTGCGTGCGTATCGCGGGGCATCATACCAACGTGGTTCATATAGATAAAAACGGCGTCTGCGCGATAGATGAAAAGTTCGTTGACGAACGGGCGGATTGCCGTACGGACAGGGATATTCTCTCGGTAGATAAAATAATAGAGTTTGCCGACTGCGTAGCGCTCGGCGACGTCGAAGAACTCATAGAAAGGCAGATACGGTACAACACCGCAATAGCCGAAGACGGACTTAAAAACGACTACGGCGCAAGGGTGGGAAAGGTGCTTCTGTCTGCGTTCGGCAACGGAGTTCACAACCTTGCCAAGGCAACCGCGGCGGCGGGTTCGGACGCCCGAATGAACGGTTGCAGCTTGCCCGTGGTTATAGTGTCGGGAAGCGGAAATCAGGGAATGACGGCTTCTCTGCCCGTCATCGTATATGCAAAGCATCTTAATAAAAGCAGGGAGGAGCTGATACGCGCGCTCGTAGTGTCCAACCTCGTGACTATACGCTTAAAGTCGGGCATAGGGCGTTTATCCGCATATTGCGGAGCGGTAAGCGCGGGCTGCGGCGCAGGCTCGGGCATATGCTATCTCAGCGGTGGAAAAGTCGGGGACGTGTCGCGCACGATAGTAAACGCGCTTGCAATCGATTCGGGCATAATTTGCGACGGCGCGAAATCGAGCTGTGCGGCAAAGATTGCATCGGCGGTGGAAGCGGGGCTACTCGGGTATGAAATGGCAATGCGCGGCAGCGAGTTCTGCGGCGGCGACGGCGTTCTGGGCGACTGCGTGGAAAACACGATAGACAACGTCGGCGACATTGCGCGTAACGGAATGCGTTCAACCGACGAAGAAATAATAAAACTTATGATAAAGCATTGCTGAAAATTTTCGTAGGAAAATGAGGAGTGGATTATGAAAGATACGAGATATATAACCGTCTTAAGCGTTTTAGCAAGTCTTGCCGTGGTTTTTCTTCACGCAAACTCGTGCTTCTGGGCGTTTGATACGGGCTCAAGGTGGATAAGCGCAAATATTATCGAAAGTCTTTTCTACTTTGCGGTTCCGATTTTCTTTATGATTTCTGGTGCGACGCTTATCGATTACAGGGCGCGTTACGATACTAAAACTTACGTAAAGAAGAGAGTGTTTAAAACGCTTATTCCGTACCTCGTCTGGTCTTTTATCTGGCTTATCGCCTTAACCATTGACGGGCAGTACAAGGCGGAAGATTTTACGTTTCGGTTTTTCGTCAACGGAATATTGAATGCGGGCTTCTCGTCCACGTACTGGTTCTTTATTCCGTTGTTCGGTTGCTACGCCGGTATAATCGTGTTGTCGCTCATTCCCGAAGAACATAAACAAAAGACTTTCCTGTTTTTAATAATCGCGGGTTTTATAACGATTTCTTTTCTTCCGTTCATATTGGGATTTCTGAGTATTAATTTCAGCAACGATTTGAAAATACCTTTCACGGGCGGCGGATATTTGTTGTTCGTTGTGTTCGGTTATTATATAAACAAATACGATATAAAATTGGTTTCCCGTATAGTGATTTACGTTCTCGGAGTAGCGGGATTGCTGACGCATTTGTTGGGAACGCATTTTGCGTCTTATGAAGCGGGTTATATAATATCGACTTATAAAGGTTACACTAACGTACCATCCGCTTTGTATGCGTCGGCGATTTTCGTGTTCTTCAGATACGTAAAGAAAGGGAAGGCGTTTGACGTAACGCATAAAATATGTAAGTTCATATCGCCTATGACTTTCGGGATATATTTAATTCATAATTTGGTGCTTACGTTCTTTATCGGCAAATTGCCGTTTGACGCAACGAATATTTATTTCCGTACGTTCGGCGTCGTCGGCGTATATATACTATGCGGATTTATCGTGTGGTGCATTCAGCGAATACCTTTCGTTAAAAAGATTTTGCCGTAAAATCCGATATAAAAAAGAGTAGCCTGCATTCGAGGCTACTCTTTTTTGGTGGAGATGAGGGGACTTGCGCCTTGAGCGGACGCGCACGGTTGACAGCAAAAACCTATTGCCGTCAGGTCTGCGGTAGGCTCCGCATACCTGCACAAAACGAGTTTTGCTTCCTCGCAATTTCCTATGATGATTATACCGCCTCGACGATTTTTCGCGCGGCTTGTCTAATGTCTTTTGCCTTTTCGTTTAGTTCGTTCAACCTTACTCTTGATGTGGATTCATAGCGTTTGAGCGTCTTTTTGAATCTTACACTTTTGATTATTTGATACACAATAAACGAAAAAAACGGAATAGGAATTAAAAGCGTAACCCAGTCCATTACAGAGTAGCCTAACGCCTTTTTTATGGGTTTTTGTCCCGTTATTACGGAAATATCACGCTGTACAGCATCGTACTGACCTTCGAGCGATTTAACCTCAGAATACCACGGACTGCTTTTTTCGCGCGAAAATGTCAGTTTATTGTAGGTTGTGGTTCTAACAGTCGTGCCAACAGGCGACCATAAATCTTGCTTATTAGAAAATCTTTGATTGTCTGTCATTTCCCAGCCGAACGATTCCCATTCGTTTATGGCTTTTTCTATAGCCGAATCACTGGGGTACACCTGAATAATTTTCGTTTCTCTCATATTTTTATCCTCCGCTATATGTTTCAATTATTAGAAGTTTAACACTAAATTTAGTGTATGTCAAATAAAAACACGACGATTAGTGTAAAATATTTATATGAATACGTTTGGGCAAAATTTAAAAGCTGCGCGTAAAAACAATAAAATAAATCAAAAGGACTTTGCCGAACGATTACAGACAACGCAACAGCGAGTAAGCGAATGGGAGTGTGACAAGGTCGAGCCGTCATTGTTTAATATACTTAAGATATTGAAAGTACTCGATATAACTTTTGAGGAATTGACTGACGGAATAGAAGGATAGTAATTAAAATTTAAGGGCACAAACGAGAAGTTTGTGCCCTTAAAAAATAGCGACCTAACCGAAAGTGGTTCGATTTATGTCGCTATTGGTGGAGATAAGGGGATTCGAACCCCTGACCTATACGTTGCGAACGTATCGCGCTACCAACTGTGCTATATCCCCGTATTGAATTGTATTGCTTTTCCGCAATTTACTGGACTATAATACATTATTTGCAAAAAGATGTCAACTGATTTGACTTGATTTTTACAGCCTTTACGCGTATAATATTATCACTTGACGAATTACGGGGCAGTTTCAGTTTCGATTGCTCGGGAATAGTGAAGTAAGCATACCAAAGGTTCGGCTTTGTAAAAACGAAAACTTAAATTTAAATGCAGAATCCAAGAATTCTAACAAAGTAATGGCTTTCCCCGCTTTCGGCGGTCAGAGCCTTGCTTGCGCCGCTTAACTTAAAAGCGGTCCGCCCGATTACTTTCACCGCAAAGGTATGAAGGACGTTAATTAACGCGGTCCGCCCGTCGTCGCCTACCGCGAGGCGACGGGTTGAATTTCAGCGGTATGCCCGTAATTTGTGCCCGCCCGTCGGCGCGGGTTACGGAAAGATTTATCGGCGGGATAAGTATGTAGAAAGCTCATTTGAACCGTGTAAGACCGGGGTGCAAGTCCCCGCTGCTCCACCAAATAAAGACCGATAAGTATTTACTTGTCGGTTTTTTAATTTGATTTTTCGGCGAGAAAAGGGTATAATGTATTAGTATTTCACTTAACGGGGGATAACAGATGAATAAGACGGCAAAAAAAGCCCTTAAAATTACGGGCATAGTCGTAGGCTCGTTGGTCGGGTTGTTTTTACTTTTGTATCTCGTTCTCGCGCTCATCGGCGCGGGGTCGTACGGCGAGGCGCGCGGCGTGCGCGAGTACGCCTGCGATATTGCGGGAATAAGCGAAGGTATAGCGCCGCAGGGTCTTGCGTACAGCAAGGAGAAGGATTTGTATATCCAGACGGGCTACGGTTCGGACAACGTTACGCTTTTATATATAGTTGAAAACGGTAACGCGAGGCGCGTAAAGCTTGCCGACGAGAACGGTGAAACGCTTAAAGGTCACGCGGGCGGCGTAACCTGCACCAAGGATTGTGTTTATATCGCAAACGGCGCGCAGTTACAGCTTTTCAGTCTTGCGGAGCTTACCGCGGCGGACGCGGATACGGCGGTTAAGGTTAAGCGTTCCTACCCGGTTGATAATAACGCCGCGTACTGCCACAGCAACGATACGGAATTATTCGTCGGCGAATTTTACCGCGCTGGCAATTACGAAACAGAACAATCCCATTATTATACGACCCCCGAAGGCGAGGATAACAAGGCGATAGTGTCCTGCTATAAGCTCGACGCGCAGGGACTGCTCGTAGAAGAAAACGGTCAGCCGTACCCAGAATACTGTATATCTGTAACGGGGCTGGTGCAGGGGTTCGTTTTGGAGAACGGCACGGCAATTCTGTCCCGTTCTTACGGGTTGGTAAATTCCTCGCTCGAATTTCACTCTCTGCCAAAGGACGGCGGAGCGACTATATCCGTTAAATTCCGTAGAAATACTCAAGCCGTCGAAAAAACCGTGCCGCTGTATTATCTCGGCGAGGCGACGATGGTAAAGACGCTCACGCTTCCCGCGTTCAGCGAGGATTTGACGGTCGTAAACGGAAGGGTGGCGGTAACGAACGAAGCTTCCGCGAATAAATATATAGTCGGAAAATTTTTCGGTTCGCACGTCGTTTACACCTATCCTATATATACGGGTGAATGAAAATTAAATCAGCCGCCGCGTTCACGCGGCGGCTTTTTTCAAATTTCGGGCGGTATTGACTGGAAGGTCGGCATATGATATACTATTATTGTCGCTTCTTCTGAACGGCGTCTAACCGTGTTGAACTGCGCTTTTCTCGGGTTACGTACTCTGTGTACGCGCCCCGTCGAAAATGCTCGTTCGCCTTGTTATACTTGTTCATAAAAAGCGACGAAAACTCTACTGGTGTATTATATTGCTTAATAATAGTTAAAAGGAGTAACTTTATGAGAATTTGCGTATTTGGCGCGGCGAGCGCGCACATTGACGATATTTATATTAAAACGGTTGAAAAGCTCGGCGAAGAAATGGCGAAGCGCGGACATTCGCTCGTTTTCGGCGCGGGCGGCACGGGGCTTATGGGCGCTGCGGCGCGCGGCGTAAAGAGGGGCGGCGCGCATATCGTCGGCGTCGTTCCTACCTTCTTTAAAACTCAGGGCGTCGAACAGCTTTACGACGAGTGCGACGAAACCGTTTACACCGAAACCATGCGCGAGCGTAAAGCGATAATGGAGGATATGGCGGAAGCGTTCATAGTCGTTCCCGGCGGCGTAGGCACTTTCGAGGAGCTGTATGAAATCATAACTCTTAAACAGCTTAACCGCCACGATAAAGCGATAGTTATTTTAAATATAGAAAATTATTACGGCGAGCTAGAAAAATTTATGCGCGTTGCCGCCGACAGGAAATTCATAACCGAAAGCTGTTTAACGCTGTATAAAATCTGCGGAACTATTGAAGAAACGCTGGATTATCTGGATAACTATATTCCCGTCAGCATACCTTTCTCGCGCACGAAAACGGGTGAATAATGTTATCCGTAGTTTTCGTTTGCCTCGGCAATATATGCCGTTCACCCACCGCGGAAGCGGTCTTTAAAAGAATGGTCGAAGAAGACGGGCTAAGCTCGTCGTTTTCGGTAACGTCCTACGGTACTTCCGACTGCGAGGAGGGTAACCCCGTTTACCGTCCCGCGCGCGCCGTTCTCGAAAGGGAGGGGTACGACTTTAAGCATTTCGCCCGCCGAATAAGCTTGAAGGAAGTGAAAAACGCGGACTACGTTCTCGTAATGGACGGAATGAATTTGCGGGATTTACTGCGCCTTACTGGCGGGCATTATTCTGAAAAGATATTCAGGCTCGCAAGCTTTCTCTCGGGCGGCGGCGATATAGACGACCCGTGGTACACGGGCGATTTCGACAGAGCTTACGGGGAAATATACTCGTCTTGCCGCGCGTTTCTGGACTATATCAAACGCGAGCACTCCGCCGCGCTCGACTACGACAGACGGCATTGAAATAAAATTAAACGGCGTATGCGACAAAGCATACGCCGTTTTTTATCAATCTTTTTTAAATTTGTTTTTTAGCTTTTGCACCGAAAACGTTTTTTTTACCGCAGGCTCGGCTTCGGCGTCCTTCCTTCTCGATTTTCCCATAAAGAACAGTGCGAGCATTCCCGGTCCTGCGTGCACGCCCGAGCAGATATCGAGCATATTTATCACGATATCCTTCGCGCCGCGCTCTCTGAGCATATCGGCGAGCGCGTTCGCGTCCTCTATGCAATCCGCGTGACTTATAGCAACCGTCTGATTTTCGGGGTCGATAACGTTTTCCACGAAGGTATCTACGAGCCTTGCAAGCGCCTTACGCCTGCCGCGCTCGTTGCCGGCAAAAACTATTTTACCGTTTCCGTCCGCCCTTAAAATGGGTTTAATGTTAAGAATAGTACCCGCAATCGCGAGAGTCGTCGAAATTCGTCCGCCGCGCTTTAAATATTTAAGCTCGCTTACGGTGAATACCGAATTCATATTGACGTTATGCGTATTCACCCATTCGGCACAGCTTTCCGCACTTTCGCCGAGGTCGCGCAGCTTTGCCGCCTGAATGGCGAGCATTCCCTCGCCCAGTCCCGAATTATACCCGTCGCAGACGTAAAGCGTTCTGTCGGGGAAAGTTTTTTTAAGTTCTTCCGCTGCCGCTTTTGCCTGCGCGTGAGTTCCGCTAATCTGCGAAGAAATCGTAACTATAAGCGCGTCCCTGCCTTCCTGCATAGTCGGAGTAACCGCGGCGACTATTTTTTCGCAGTTTACGAGGGAGGTGGAGGGTTCTTTTCCGGCACGCATCTCGTCGTAAAAGCGTTTCGCCGTTTCCTCGAAAGGAACGCCCTTTTCATAGCAGGGGCGTTCTTCGCCGTCAACAATGTAGGAATAGGGTATAACGGTTATACCGTTAGCTTCTATCATTTCGTCCGTAAGGTCTGCGGACGAGTCCACAAAAATGTCGAATTTATTCATTTCGGATTGCTCCTTGCACAATATCTTACAACTACATTATAAGCAATCCTCATAAAAATAACAACCTACGGCGCGGCGACTGCTCTCTATGAATTGTAAATGCGACTAAACCGTATAAAAAAGCAACTCTACTGCCGAAAATTCACACTCTACTCACAGTAGAGTTAGTCATTTTTATTGCTTTTGTCGATTATTTATGGTAAAATGTTACTATGAAAGATTTGAAAGACGTTATAGCCGAAAATCTTATACGGTTAAGGCAGGAAGCGCAGCTTACGCAATTACAGCTCGCCGAAATGCTGAATTATTCGGATAAAGCCGTTTCCAAGTGGGAAAGGGGGGAATCCATACCCGATTTGCGCGTGCTCATTCAGCTTGCTTCGCTCTATCATATCAAAGTGGACGATATAATTACGGAGCAACCCGAAAAAACGGTTAAGCCGAAGCTTAACCTCGGCAAAAAGAGGCTTCTTATAACGCTTTTGTCCGTCGGGCTGGTATGGTTCGTGGCAACGGCGGTGTTTTCCATTTTGTATTTCTTCTCCGCTTTGGAAGCGTACGCGTACCTCGTGTACGTCGTCGCGCCGTTCGTGACGAGCGTGGTGTTAATGGTGTTTTCGGCGCTGTGGGGCAACAAAATTACCAACGGCGTCGCAAGCTCGCTAATCGTTTGGTCCATCGTCGCGATATTCCACGTGTTCTTTATGGTTTTCTGTCCGCTCGGCGACAAGTATTACCTTTTCTACGTGATAGCCGTACCTTTCCAGATATTAATAGTGCTGTGGTTTGCACTGAGAAAGGTTAAATAGAGATATACGCGAATTCAAAAGCGTAAAATATAAAAAAAGTCAATAAGGAAATCATATGTTTAAGTTTTTTTGCGATTCTAACTGCGAGCTTTGGCACACTACCGTAAAGGAGCTGGGGATAGAAGTTATCCGTATGCCCTACACCTTAAACGGAGAAGAAAGTTTTTACGATATGGGCGAGAATACGGATTTTTCCGCATTCTTCAACGCAATGAGAGAGGGCGCGACGGCTAAGACCTCCGCGCTCAACGAGTACGACTATATCAATTATTTCGAACCCGTTTTAAAGGAAGGGAACGATATTTTTTACGTAACTTTCTCCCATCAGATGAGCGCGACCTTCAACGCAATGGACGCTGCGATTGCCTCTTTAAAAGAAAAATATCCCGACAGGGAAATCCGTGCGGTGGATTCGAAATCGATATCCCTCGGCAGCGGATTTATAACTTACTACGCCGCGCTTAAATATAAAGAGGGCGCGACCATGGACGAGCTGGAGGCGTTTGTAAACGAACTTGCTCCGCATACCGCGATATATTTCGCCGTTGAAAGCCTAGTGTACCTGCACAGGGGCGGCAGAGTGTCGGGCGTTTCCAAGGTATTCGGCGAGCTTTTGGGGATTAAACCCGTACTATGCTTCAACGACGAAGGTAAAATTATAAATATCGCCAAGGCTAAGGGCTTTAAAAAGGCTTTGGAAGCGCTTCGCGCCTATATGCGCGAAAAGGCGGACGACGTAAAGAATTACAAGGTTTTCGTCCTCCACGCCGACTGCGAGGAAACGGGCAAAAAATTCGTCGAGGATATCCGCGCGGAATACCCCGAAGCGGAAATCGAGCTTCAGCCCGTAGGTCCGGTTATCGGCGCGCATTGCGGACCGGGCACTATAGGTCTTATCTTCCACGCCAAGGAAAGATAAATCGGTTTTTTCCCCGCGCGCATATGCGCGAAACGGTTGACATAATCAACGATTGTTATATAATTAATCCGTATGGATAATTCTGCTGACGAAAAAGTCTTCCCCGACGCGGGGGAGAGGAAATATTTCGACAAAGTGCTTTCGCTCGCCCTCGATTTGGCGGGCGGGCTTTTGCTGTGCGGCGCGGCGGTAAGCAGGGTGGAGATAGCGGTACAGCGCATATGCCTTGCGTACGGCGCGGCGGAAGTGAACGTTTTTTCCTTTCCGTCAATAGTCGAAGCGAGCGTCAAGCTCGCCGACGGCAGCGAGGCTTCGCAGATGAAAAGGGTTTCGGGCGCGGGAAACAATTTCTATAAGCTCGAGCTTATCAATCAGCTTTCACGCGATATCTGCTCGCAGAAAATGCCGGTGGACGAGGCGCGCGAGAAGCTGGACGCCCTTTTAAAAAATCCTTGCTGCATAGCCGCGGTATCCGTCGCGGGCGGCGGCGTTGCCGCGGGCGCTTACACGGTGATATTCGGCGGAAGCTATATGGACGCGATTCTGGCGCTATTGATAGGACTTCTTATGTGCTATCTCAACCGCCTGCTTTCCGTAAGGGATTTCAACGCCTACGCGAGAACCTTCCTTCTGTCGGTAATCGGCGGCGTGCTTTCGATAACGACGAGCTATCTTTTCAGCCTGTGCGGCGCGGACTGCAACTCGTCAATGGTGATTATCGGCACGATAATGGTCGTTATCCCCGGACTTCTGGTGTGCAACGCGATAAGGGATATGTTTGCGGGCGACCTGTTTTCGGGCACTTTCGAGCTTCTTAACGGTATATTGATTGCAATCTCCGTCGTCGGCGGTTACGCGGTATCTTCCGTAATTTTAAAGGATATAATCGTCGCGCACGACCCGATAAAGCTCGAAGGCGCGCTCTATTACGTCGTTTCGATGCTGATATGCGTCGTTGGCAGTGCGGGCTTTTCGTTTATGTTCAACGGCAACGTAAAAAAGCTTCCGCTGTGCCTCGTAAACGTTATAGTAACCTTCGCGCTCTATCTCGTAATGGAAGCGTTCGTGGAAAATATGTTCACGAATTACTTCGTCGCGACGGTGCTTTCCGCGATAGTTGCGGAAGTGTTCGCTAGGGTGTTCAAAGCCCCGTCAACGATATTTCTCGTCCCCGCGATAATAGTTTTCGTGCCGGGGCGTCAGCTTTATTATTCGCTCGCCGCGCTCGCAACGGGCGACGGGGCTACCGCTATGCAGTGGATAACGGAAGCGGGAATAATCTTCCTCGCGATTGCGGTCGCGCTAATTTTCGTGACCACGCTCTTTCAGCTTATTCATCCGCAGAGAAAATTTCTGTTCCGCCACAGGAACGGTAAAGGAAAAGGTAATAAAAATGAATCTTGACAAACTTGCCGAAACGCTCATTCCCGACGAGGGCTTTCTTCCGCTCGCCGAATACGAGAGCGTTTATCCTTTAAGAAATCTCAAAAAGGGCGCGGAAGTAACCCGCCTTGCGCCCTCGCCCACGGGCTTTATACACCTGGGCAATCTTTTCAGCGCGCTCGCCGACGAGCGCACGGCGCACACGACGGGCGGCGTGTTCTATCTCCGCATAGAGGACACCGACGAGAAGCGCAAGGTTGACGGCGCGGTCGAATCGGTCATACGCTCCTTGAAATACTTCGGCGTAAATTTCGACGAGGGCGCGGAAATTGATTCCCCGCTCAATGTTTACGGTCCGTATTATCAGCGTCAAAGGGCGAAAATTTACCGCGCGTTCGCAAAGGATTTAATTAAAAGAGGGCTTGCGTACCCTTGCTTCTGCACGGCGGAGGAGCTGGACAAGGTCCGCGAGGAGCAGACCGCGGACAAGCTTATCACGGGCTATTACGGAAAATACGCCAAGTGCAGAAATCTTTCCGAGGAGGAGATTTACAAAAATCTCGCCGAGAAAAAACCCTTCGTTATCCGCCTTAAATCGCAGGGCAGTACGGAGAACAAGATAACTTTCCGCGACAGAATCAAGGGCGAAATAACCGTCACCGAAAACGACCAGGACGTGGTAATTTTAAAGTCGGACGGCATTCCAACCTATCATTTCGCGCACGCCATAGACGACCATTTTATGCGCACGACCCTCGTAATAAGGGGCGAAGAATGGCTTTCCAGCCTGCCCGTGCATATAGAGCTTTTCAAAGTTCTCGGCTTCGATATGCCCGCGTACGGACACACCTCGTCGCTTATGAAAATGGACAACGGCACGAAGCGCAAGCTTTCCAAGCGCAAAGACCCCGAGCTGTCTTTGGACTATTACAGACGGGCGGGCTATTACCCCGTCGCAGTCGTGAAGTACCTTATGACTATTCTTAATTCCAATTTCGAGGAATGGGAAAGGAAAAACCCGCAGAGCGATTATAAGGATTTCAAATTCTCAATAGAAAAAATGGGCAGAAGCGGCGCGCTTTTCGACCTTGAAAAGCTGTGCGATATTTCCAAAACCGAGCTTGCAAAACTCACCGTAGAAGAAACTTACGATTTTTTATGCGGTTGGGTAAACGAATTCGGCACGGAAAAAGACGAGGCGCATTTTGCCGACAAAGAGTATATAATAAAAATACTGACCCTTATCACGGGCGCGGGCGGCAAGAAGCGCAGAAAAGATATAGAGAGGGCGGAAACGGCGGTCGCAATGATTAATTATTTCTTCGACGACGCGTTCGCTCCCGCATATTCGTACCGCTACGGCAAAGAGGAAGTCAACGCGGTGCTTGAAAAATTCGCCGCGGTTTACGACGAAAACGACGACAATTCGGCGTGGTTTTCAAAGGTTAAAGCGGTAGCGGCGGAATGCGGTTTTGCCGCGGAGATGAGCGAATATAAAGCCAATCCCGAGGCGTATAAGGGCAGCGTTGCGGACGTCGCGGAAATTCTCAGAATTGCCGTTACGGGTATGGCTAACTCGCCCGATTTATGCACGATAATGGGCATACTCGGAAAGAGCCGTTCGCTTGCTCGCCTCAACGCAGGTAAAATATTGTGAAACTTTAATGAAATAACTTAAATTTGAGTGAATTTATCTATGACACTACCCGACCGCGTTGACAAAAACGGGGTCGGGTGATATTATTTAAACACGATTTCTAAGAGGAATTATATATGTTGGAACTTGTAGATATCAAAAAGGATTACGCCGTAGCGGGCGAAGCCGTTCACGCGCTTAAAGGCATCAGCCTGAAATTCAGGAGGAACGAATTCGTTTCCATTCTCGGCGCGTCGGGTTGCGGCAAAACCACGCTCTTAAACATTATAGGCGGTCTTGACCAGTACACTTCGGGCGACCTTATAATAGAGGGCGTAAGCACGAAAACCTATAAAGACAAGGAATGGGATACTTACCGTAACCATTCGATAGGCTTCATTTTCCAGAGCTATCACCTTATACCTCACCAGACGGTTTTGCAGAACGTCGAACTCGCGCTCACTATTTCGGGCGTGAGCAAGGACGAACGCCGTAAAAGAGCGGTGGAAGCTCTCGAAAAAGTCGGACTGGGCGACAAGCTTCACAATAAGCCCAACCAGCTTTCGGGCGGTCAGGCGCAGAGGGTTGCAATCGCCCGTGCGCTTATAAACGACCCCGAGGTCGTTCTCGCCGACGAGCCTACGGGCGCGCTCGACTCCGTAACGAGCGTGCAGATAATGGAGCTTTTAAAGGAGATTTCCAAAGACAGGCTCGTTATTATGGTTACTCACAACCCCGAGCTTGCCGAGAAATACTCGACGAGAATAATCCGCCTTTTGGACGGACTTGTTACGGGCGACAGCATGCCATACGACGGCGAGGAAGCCGAATTGCCCGTTAAAGAAGAAGCAGAGGTTGACGACGGAGTTCAAAACGGCAAAAAGAAGAAGGCAAAAAAGAAGAATTCTTCGATGCCCCTTCTTATGGCGTTCGGTTTAAGCCTTAAAAATCTTTTATCCAAATTCAGACGCACGGCTATGGTTTCCGTGGCGGGCTCGATAGGCATAATAGGCGTATCTCTCGTTCTTGCGATTTCCGCAGGCGTTCAGGATTACATACAGAGTATGCAGGACGATATGCTTTCGGGCAATCCCGTGGCAATAACTCAGTCGGCGATAGATTACGACGCGCTGATGAATATGTCTATGACGACCTCGTCTAATTTGGATATAACCAAGCTAAAAGACAAATTGTACGTGCAGTCGCTTATGGACACCCTCGGTCAGTTCTCCGAAGGGTTTTCGAGAACGAACAAGATAACGTCGTCGTATTTGGATTATATCAATAAAATTCCCGACGAGCAGTACAACGCAATTAAGTTCGGATACGGCTACGAAGTGGCGAACAATATTTATACCGATTTCTCGGTTGACGGAACGGCGGACGACGACGCGAGCGGCACGCTTTCCGTAACGGCGATAAGGGGTATGTACACGCAGATACTTCTGGAACAGCCCAAGTATAAGGATTTTGCGGGTACGATTTCCACCGTGGCGACTTTTATCGAAGTGCCGAATAATTACGACTTTATTATGAGCCAGTACGACGTTCTCGCGGCGGATATGAACGGTGAAATAGTTTACGAACCCACCAAAGCGGACGAGGACGCGCTCCGTGCGCTTTTCGCCGATAAGCAGAGCCTTATTATGGTAGTTTCCGAAAACGAAGTAACCGACCTCGTAACCGGTCAGTTCGGCTACCTTACCGAAAAGGAATTTTTAAACTACGCGTACGACGCGGTTGACGACGCTTTATTCGACGAATCCGTCGGGCTCGTCGGTAAGGACGGTATCGACTTTGACAAGTTCATAGGCAGCGGCTCGAAGAAATTCAAGTGGTATTCCAACGACGAAGTTTATCAGAAGGTCAACGGCGCGTACATTTATAAGCCCTATAAGGCGGGCAATAAATTCAAAACTACTTTTACTCACCCGATATACGGCGAGCAGGAAATAGAATTGCCCCTCGACGATATTCAGGGCGAGGGCTTAGAGCTTGGCGTAAAGCTTATATTGCAGAAGAAGCAGGATATTTCCTACGGCTGTCTTGACAGCGGCTTCTACTATACGAACGCTCTTTCCGAATACGCCCGCGCCAACGCGAGGGAGAGCGATATAGTTAAATCCATAAATAAGAGCGCGGAGGAGAGCGGAAAAGACTACATTGATACGCTTCCTTACAGCTTCAAATACAAGGTATTCGAAAGGAACGACGGCGGCGAAATAGTCAAGTCCGAAACCAAGTGGGGCACGGGTTTGGTTTACGATAGCGGCGGTATTCTCGATATGCTTATGCTGGGACTCAGCGGAAGCGGCGAAAACGAAATGTATCGTGTAAAGGCTTCACTTTTGGGCGGTGCGGAATTACCTCTTTCCGCAAGAATTTATCCCGTTGACTTCGAATCTAAAAATTTTATAACCGATTATCTCACTGCGTGGAATACGATGTGCGAAAACGGGGAAACCTATACTTATACGGAGAACGGCGCGGAAAAGGTCATCACGCTTTCTGTTGCGGATAAAATAACCTATTCCGATACGGTCGGGCTTATTATCAATATGGTCAACACTATGATACAGATGATAACTATCGCCCTCGTCGCGTTTACGGCGCTTTCGCTCGTCGTTTCCACCGTAATGATAGGCATAATAACATACGTATCCGTCGTAGAACGAATAAAGGAAATAGGTATTCTCCGCGCAGTCGGCGCACGAAAGAAGGATATAAAGAGGCTTTTCAACGCCGAAACCTTTATTATAGGTTTAGTGGCGGGCGCGTTCGGTATATTGATAACCTACGTTCTCTCGCTTATCATTAACGTAATAGTATTGAGCTTTGCGGGAATTTGGGGCATAGTCGCGCTTCCCTGGTGGCAGGCGGGAATAATGATAATCTTAAGCGTATGCCTTACCCTAGTATCGGGACTTATCCCCGCGTCTGCGGCGGCGAAGAAAGACCCCGTAGTTGCATTGAGAACGGAATAATTTTAAATATATTAAACGGAGGATTTTATGAAAAAACTTTCCAAACTCGTCGCGGCGGCGACGGTAGCTATGCTCGTCGTACCTTGCGCGGTCGTATTCGCAAGCTGTGCCAAGACCGAAACGGTCAACGGCGATTATTCGTACGAGCAGTACGGCTCGACCTACGGCTTTAAAGTAATCGTAGAAGTGCAGACGGACGAAAAGGGCGACAGAATACGCAAAGTTACGATAGACGATACGACGGGTTACGCCGCGACTTCTCCCGAATCGATGTATCCCGATGCGGCGAAGTGGAACAGCAACGTGCAGTCGCTTCTCAACTCTTACCGCGGACTGTACGTTGACGACGTGCTCGCAAAGACGGTCGCGTTGAACGGCGACGTTCCTCTCGCGTCCGACGAAAGCGGCTTCGTGGATTTCGGCGAAGAAGTTATTATCACGGGCGCAACTCAAAGCTCTGGCAGGCTTCTTTTAGCCGTTCAGGACGCGCTTAAAAATTTCAGAAAGTAATTTTAAAGGTCCGCTTTTACAGCGGACCTGTTTTTTTATTGCAAATCGCCGATAATTCTATTATAATTGAAATATGAAAAAGTTTTTAACCTGCGCGGCGGCGGTTGCGGTCGCGTCAACCGCGGTGCTTTTCTGCGGTTGCACGGACAATACGGAAAGCCGCGTTTCGCGTACGCTCGTAATGGACACGGCGGCTAATCTCGTAATCACGGCGGACTTTACCGATACCGACGTGGTGGTTCGCGCCGCAACGCTGAATAAAAATATCAAGGCGTATCTTGCCGAAGTCGAAAACTCGCTTTCGGTAGCGGTGGAGACCTCGTGTATATACAAGTTCAACGCGGCTGCCGCGGGCGAAACGGTGAGAATAAACAAGCTTACGTACGAGGTTTTATCCGAGGCAAAGCGCACGTACGAATTGACGGACGGGTATTATAATCCCGCCGTCTATTACAGCGCGGATTTATACGGCTTTACCGCAAATTCCGTTTACCCCGTAACCGAAAACGGAGTGAACGCGGATTTCAAATATCCCCTGACGGAAAACGGCTTGCCTACGGAGGAATATATCACCGCGTTCAAACAGCTTGCGTCGCTGTTCGGCGAAGTTAAATTGACGCAAAGCGACGGCGAATATTACGCGACGAAGCCCGAAGCGGGCAGGGTAGAGGTCGGCGGCGTAACCTACGATTTAAAGGTCGATTTGGGCGGAATAGGTAAGGGCTACGCGGCGGATACCGTCGGCAAAATGATGGCGGAGGCGGGTTTCGAATATGGCTTTTTCGATTTGGGCGGTTCGAGCTACTGCGTTAAAAAATCTTACGTCGGCGAGAACGGAAAGTGGAAAATGAGCGCGACCGACCCCCGTTCGCCGCAGAAGTCGTTTACGGATTATTCCATAGGCAGTGAGTGTATGTCCACCAGCGGCGATTACGAGAAGTATTACGAAGTCGCGGGCGAAAGGTACTGCCATATAATCAACCCGTTTACGGGAAGCCCTGTAAAGACGGATATAGCTTCCGTAACGGTGATAGGCGGAACGGCGGCGGAGGACGACGCGCTTACGACAGCGCTTTCCTGTATGGGCAAGCAAAAAGCCGTCGAATTTATAAACGCAAAGCTTACGGACAGAAAGGTGATTTTCGTCGTTGCGGAAGGCGCTAAAAGGGAAGTTATAACCAACCGCCCCGATTCTTTCAAAATAGTAGGCGAGGGCTATACCCTTGCAAACACGGTTGAAAACGGAAAGATAATTTTAAATTAATGTCGGTTAAAAAGATAAAGGAAGTAAAAGCCGAAAAGGGCTTTAAAATACTCGATATCGCTGTTTACGCAAGCTTGGTCGCCGTGATAATCGCGCTGTTTATTTGGTTCGTTTTTACCGCCGACAGGTCGGCTTTAAACGGCGTGGCGGTCAAATTCGTTTCGGACGACGGCGAAGCTACGGCGTTCACCTATTCGTTTGCGAACGACGAATACGAGGTGTTTTATAAGGACAATATCAAGGTCGTTTCCGACGACGGTAAAGAGCTTGTAATAAGGTTTTTCTTAACTGACGAAAACACGGACTATAACGAAATCGTGATAGACAAAGAGGAGCGTAGCGCGCGCGTGCGCGCGGCGGACTGCGCGAATAAGGATTGTATTTTGTACGGCAAGCTTACGGATAATTCCCGCTCGCTCACCTGTAAACCTCACGCGCATATGATTGTCGAACCGTTCGGCTTCAAGGTCAGCGGCGACGAAATAAACTGAAAATTCCGATAAATTAAACGCGGCGCGGACGATAAGTCCGCGCCGCGTTTTACTTTATAAAAAATTTTTTTAAAACTTTTATTAAACGCTTGCTCGTTACGCCGCGTAATGAATTATACTTATTGCAAGGAGATAATTATGGCTAAATTCAAAGCTATACCGCAGGGCTATATGACCGTGGGCGAAGTTGCGAAAAAAATGGGAGTAACCGTCCGCGCATTGCAATATTACGACAGCGAAGGGGTGCTTCGTCCTTCAAACGTGAGCGAGGGCGGTCGGCGGCTGTACGGCGACGAAGATATCGTCAAGCTTCATCAGATACTAACGCTTAAATCTTTGGGTTTTACGCTCGACGAGATTAAAAACCGCCTGATATCCGTCGATACGCCGCAAAAAGCAATAGCCGCATTGACGGAACAAAGCAACGCACTGCAAGCGCAAATAAATACGCTTTCGCAATCCTTACGGGCAATCGAGCTGTTGAAAAACGAAATCGAACAAATGCAATGCGTCGATTTTTCCAAGTATGCCGATATAATCGTAAACCTTCAGATGGGAAATAAGTTTTACGGGCTTATCAAGCATTTCGATAAAGATATGCTGGATTATTGCCATAAAAAATTCGATAAAGCTACCGGAGTTGCTTTTATAAATAAGTTTAACTTAATCGTAGAAAAAATCGAAAATTGTATCGGAAGCGGCGTTGCGCCCGAAAGCGAGCGGGGGCAGTCCGTTGCGGAAGAATTCTGGCAGCTTATAACGGAGTTTACGGGCGGGGATATGAGTATGTTGCCTACTCTTATGAATTTCGGTAAGGCGAAGTCGAACGGGGAATATATGCAAAGCGCGATAAACGGCTTTATCGAGCCTGCGCTGAGCGTTTATTTTGATAATTCGGGTATAAATCCCTTCGGGTCGTAAAATGAAAAACGCAATTGAAATTAAAAAATTAAAGAAAAGCTACGGCGCCGTCGCCGTTCTTAAGGGCGTCGATTTGACCGTGCGTAAAGGTGAAATTCTTGCTCTGCTCGGCGTGAACGGCGCCGGAAAAACCACTACGTTGGAATGCGTCGAGGGATTACGCTCCTACGATAGCGGCAGTATAACCGTCAACGGAAAAATCGGCATACAGTTACAGTCGTCCGCGTTGCAGGCGCATATAAAGACGATGGAAGCCGTTAAGCTGTTTGCGAAGTGGAACAAAACCGCGCCCGACGATAAAATACTGAAATCTCTCGGCATACCAGAACTGTCAAAGAAGAAATACGCCGATTTATCAACCGGTCAAAAGCGCAGACTGCACCTTGCTCTCGCTTTAATCGGCAACCCCGATATAATCTTTCTCGACGAACCGACCGCAGGACTTGACGTTGAAGGGCGCGTGTCTTTGCACGAACAAATACGCGCTTTGAAATCGCAGGGAAAAACCATAATTCTTGCAAGCCACGATATGGCGGAGGTAGAGGATTTATGCGACAGAATAGCCGTTTTGAGGGAGGGCAATATCGCCTTCGTCGGAACGGTTGACGAGTTTACGGCAATAGGCGGTAATCGTCATATTATCCGCATAAAGACTGCCGACGGACAAGAGGATTACGAAACGGAAAATATTACGGAAACGCTTTTTGCGGTTTTGTCGGAGTGTAAGAAAAAGGGTATAGCCGTATCCGATATTCAAACCGACAGAGTATCGCTTGAACGTCATTTTATAGACGTAGTGAGGGGAGCGGAATAATGAAGGCTTTATTTTACGGAATTGCTTTGCAATTCAGACTTGATATTCGCAGTAAGAGTATGCTTATCACTTGCTATCTCGTGCCGCTCGTGTTTTTTCTGTTTATGGGCGGAATATTTACTTCGATTGACCCGAACGCCGCAAAAACTCTGATTTCGTCTATGACGGTGTTTACGGTAACTATGAGTGCGCTGATGGGCTTGCCGCCCGCACTTGCGGAAATCTACGGCACGGACGTAAAAAAGGTTTACAAGGCAAACGGCGCGCCGATTTGGTTCGGCGTCGTGACGCAGTTCGTTTCGTCGTTTATACATACGCTTTTAGTATGCATAATCATTTTCGCCATTTCGCCGATAGTTTTCAAAGCTGAATTGCCCGCGGATTTGTTACGGTACTTTTTATCGCTGATTGCGCTTCTTGCGGTAACGCTGGCTATCGGTTGCGTTTTCGGGCTGTTGATAAAGCAACAGGCAAAGCTGACGATGGCGGCAATGATTATTTTTCTACCGTCTATAATGCTGTCGGGTATAATGTTTCCCGCCGATATGTTGCCGCAGTTTATGCAATATATCGCCTATGCTTTTCCCGCTACGGCGGCGTTTAAGGCAATGACGGATTTTCAGGTTTGGCAACTTCCCGTTTTGCTTGGCGCGTTTGTCGTTCTTTGCGGCGTTATCGCGGTATTGCTAAAAGTCAAAATCAAGCGATAGAATTTCAATAAAATAAAAGCGGCGCGGACGATAAGTCCGCGCC
>CAZRCE010000003.1:0-24646 GCA_964598465.1 uncultured Clostridia bacterium
GTATCACCTTATTATATAAAATGCAATACCGAATGGGTAAATTCCACAAAAAATGTCGAAAAATTTTTTAATTATTTGATAATCATAACAAATAAATTAAAGCGGCGGCGCGAATAAAATTCGCGCCGCCGCTTTTATAAGCCGTTTTATTGCATTTTCTGTTGTTTCACTTTTTTGTCTATGACGTGGCGTTTGGCAAGCTCGTCCGCGATATCGCTTAAAGCTATGCCCGACTGCACCATTAAAACGAGAATATGATATGTAAGGTCGGCAATCTCGAAAGTCGTTTCCGCCTTGTCGCCGCCTTTGCCCGCGACGATTACTTCCGTACACTCCTCCCCTACCTTTTTAAGGATTTTGTCTATGCCCTGTTCGAAAAGGTACGTCGTATACGAGCCTTGCGGTTTTTCCTTCATTCTGCCGACTAGCAGTTCGTACAATCCGTCGAGCGAGAACGGAGTAATTTCGTCGTTTGAATAAATTCCGTTCGTAAAACAGCTATCCGTGCCGAGGTGACAGGCAGGACCGTCCTTTATTACTTCCACGGTCAGCGCGTCGCCGTCGCAATCGGCGGTGATGTTGACGATATGCTGAAAGTTGCCCGAAGTTTCGCCCTTGCGCCAAAGGCAGTTTCTGCTGCGCGAGAAAAAGCAGGTTTTACGCTCTTTAATGCTTATTTCAAGGCTTTCTCTGTTCATATATGCCAAAGTAAGCACTTTTTTAGTGTAGTAGTCCGTAACGATTGCGGGAATTAGCCCCTTTTCGTCGAATTTCAAAGTATTTATATCCATCGCTTTTCTCCGTGTTTAAAGTCTTACTTCCGTACCGCTCGCCGCAATTTTGCGCTTTAAATCGTTTATCATAATTTCCTTGTAATGAAAAACCGAAGCGCCAAGCCCCGCGTCTGCGTTGACTTTTTTAAATAACTCTATAAAATGCTCTGCGCTTCCCGCTCCGCCGCTCGCAACCACGGGAATATTTACGGCGTTTACCGCCGCTTTTAACATTTCGATATCGAAGCCGCCGCGCACGCCGTCGGTGTCGATACTGTTTAAAACAATCTCGCCCGCGCCGCTCGCTTCGCCGAATTTTATCCATTCGACGGCGTCAAGCTCCGTTTTCACCCTGCCGCCGTTGGTAAATACCGCGTATTTTCCGTCAACTAGTTTTGCGTCAACCGAAAGAACCACGCACTGACTGCCGTATTTTTTCGCCGCCTGACGGATTATCGCGGGATTTTTGACCGCGCCGCTGTTCACGCTTACTTTGTCCGCGCCGCACTTTAAAACTCTGTCGAAATCGTCAACGGTATTTATACCGCCGCCGACAGTGAGCGGGATAAAGACTTGACGGGCAACTTCCTTTAATACCTCGCAAAAAAGCTTTCTGCCCTCGAAGCTCGCCGTTATGTCGTAGAACACCAGCTCGTCCGCGCCGCTGTCGGAATAATATGCGGCAAGCTCCACGGGGTCGGCAACGTCGTTTAACGCGGTGAAATTTTTGCCCTTGACTACTCTGCCGTCGCGAACGTCTAAGCAAGGTATAATTCTTTTAGCTAACACGGTACGTCCTCCGCAATTTTCAAAACTTCTTTCAGGTTGAGTTTTCCCTCGTACAAGGCTTTTCCCAAAATCGCGCCGTACAGCCCCAAGTCTTTGAGTTTTCGTATCTCGTCGATGTAAGTTATGCCGCCCGAAGCCGTAATTTTAAGCATTTCTATCTGGCATAGTACTTTATAAATCTCTAAATTCGTGCCTTTCAGCGCCCCGTCGCGGCTAATATCGGTATAAATAACGTTTTTTACGCCTACCGAGCAAAGCTTCCTGCAAAACTCTACGGAGTCGGTTTCGGTCACTTCTTTCCAGCCGTTTACGGCTACTTTGCCCTCTTTTGCATCTACTCCCACGCTTATAAGCGCGCCGTATTTTGCCGCCATTTCAGCCGTAAACGCAAAATCCTTAACGGCTATCGTGCCTAAAATTACGCGGCTTACTCCGCAGTCGGAATACCTTTTAATCTGGTCCTCCGTGCGTATTCCTCCGCCCACTTCGACGAACGCGCCGAACCTTTTAACGATTTCGCCGATAACCGAAGCGTTGTCCGCCCTGCCGCTTTTCGCGCCGTCCAAATCCACTACGTGCAAGTGCCGCGCTCCCGCCGCCGCAAATTCCTCCGCCGCGGTCAGCGGGCTTACGGCGTAGTTTTTCACTTTGCCGTAGTCCCCTTCCGTCAGCCGCACGACCTTGCCGTCGATTATATCGATTGCGGGAAAGATATTCATTTTTCCACCCCCGCGCCGCAGAATGCGGAAAGTATTCTAAGCCCGACCGAGCCGCTCTTTTCGGGGTGGAACTGCACGCCGTAAATATTGCCGCTCTGCACCGCCGCCGTTACTTCGCCGCCGTAGTCGGTTACGGCAATTTTGCTCTCCGCGCCGCAATCCGCATAAAACGAATGAACGAAATAGACGTAGTCGCCGTCGTTGATATTTTTAAACAAATCGGTCGTATTAGTAAATTTTAGGCTGTTCCAGCCCATATGCGGGATTTTTAACCCCTTAGCCACACCGTCGAGCGGTTTTATCTCGCCCTTAATAAGCCCAAGCCCCTCGTGCTCGCCGAATTCGTAGCTTTTATCGAACAGAAGCTGCATTCCGAGGCAAATTCCAAGCAAGGGCTTGCCCTCTTTTGCAAGCGTTTTAATTAATCCGTCCAAGCCCGCCGCTTTAAGCTTTGCCGCCGCGTCGCCGAACGCTCCTACGCCCGGCAAAATCAGTTTTTCGGCGGTTTTAATCGTTTCTGTATCGCTCGTTACGACGCATTCCGCGCCGATTTTATTCAGTGAGCAAGTCAAAGAAAACAAATTTCCCACGCCGTAATCAATAATCGCTATCATAAAACGCCCTTACTCGATAAAACGGCGTTGCCGTCTATCTTTACCGCCTGCCCGAGCGCGCGTGCAAACGCTTTGAAAACGCATTCTATTATATGGTGAGTGTTTTTGCCGTACAATTTGACGATATGTAACGTTACTTTCGCCTCGCGCACGAACGCGGTGAAAAATTCCTCCACAAGCTCAGTATCGAAAAGCCCTACGCTCTTTTGCTTGACTTCGTCGCTCTCGTCGGTGACTTTCGCGGACGGAATTTCCACGGCGTAATTGAGCACGCCCCTGCCGCTCACGTCCACCGCGCACAAAACGAGCGCTTCGTCCATGGGAATAGTTACGTCGGCGTAGCGCGTTATGCCCTTTTTATCGCCTACCGCTTGGGAAAACGCCTGACCGAGAACGATGCCGACGTCCTCTACCGTGTGGTGGTAATCCACTTCGGTATCGCCGACGCACTTTACTTTCAAGCCGAAACGGCTGTGCACGGCGAATAATTCGAGCATATGATTGAAAAATCCGCAATCCGTGTCGATTTCGTAGCTCCCGCCGTCAAGATTTAGTGATAAATTGATATCGGTTTCGCGCGTTTTGCGCTGAATTTCGGCGTTTCTCATTTATTCTCCTTTAAAATTTCCTTTATCGCGGACAAAAGCGCGTCCGTATCTGAAGGGCTTCCCACCGTTATTCTTACGAAATTTTTAATTCTTTCCATACCTAAATTGCGGACGAGGACGCCTTTTTCCTTTAATTTGAGATAAAGCTCCCTGCCGTCAATTTGCTCGGACTTCGCGGTTACGAAGTTCGCCGACGACGGCAAAACGGAAAATCCGAGCTTTTCAAGCCCAGCCGTAAGCCGCGCACGCTCGGCTTTTACTTTGTTTACGCTTTCTCTGAAATGCTTATCGTCCTTTATTGCGCGCTCGGCAAGCAGCGCCGAAACGGAATTGACGTTGTAAGGGTGAAAGGAATTGCGCACCTTGTTCAAATCCTCGACGAGTTTTTCGTTGCCGAGAACGAACCCGACGCGCGCACCCGCAAGCGAACGCGACTTGGAATAAGTATTCACGAGCAGTAAATTTTCGTAGTTTTTAAGTAGCGTTACTGCGTTCTCACCGCCGAAATCGACGTAAGCCTGGTCTATAATAACGATATCGCTCGGGTTTGCTTTAACGATATTTTCGATTTCGGAAAGCGGCAAAGCTATCCCCGTCTGCGCGTTGGGGTTTGCTATGACTACGGTCTTTTTCTTGTCGTAATATTCGGCGGAATTTATAGTAAAATCCTCTTTTAAATTGACAATTTCAGCGTTAAAACCGAATAAATTCGCCAAAACCTCGTAAAAACCGTAGGTTACGTCGGCAAAGCAAAGCCCCTTGTGCCCGTACGCCATAAACGAAAATGCAAGAGCTTCGTCCGAGCCGTTGGTAACCATTACGCACTTCTCGCTAAGACCGTAATACTTCGCAATCGCCTTTACGAGGCTTTTGCTTTCTGGGTCGGAATAGAGCTTTAAATTTTTTAAAACTTCTTCGGTAACCGCCTCGACCGCCTCGGGCGAGGTGTAATTCGGGTTTTCGTTGGTATTGAGTTTTATATATTTTTTGTCGCGGGGCTGTTCGCCTGGGACGTAAGGCGAAATCGCGTTCACCGCGTCGCTTGCATATCTGCTCATTTGTCGAACCTCGCCTTTACGCTCTCCGCGTGGGCGGTCAAGCCCTCGGATTCGGCGAACCTGACGATATCGTCCTTTGCCTTTTCAAGCGCGGCTTCGCCGTAATAAACGTACTGAACGGTCTTTAAAAAGTCGTTTACGCCGAGCGCGGAAGAAAATCTCGCCGTTCCGCTCGTCGGAAGCGTGTGGTTCGTGCCCGCGTAATAATCTCCGACCGCCTCGGGCGTGTTGTTGCCGAGGAACACAGAGCCCGCGTTTTTAACCTTTTCCAAGAGCTTAAAAGGCTCTTTTACGCACAATTCGAGGTGTTCGGGTGCGTATTCGTTGGCTACTTCAACCGCCTTATTTAAGTCCTCTGCAATAATAATTTTGCAGTTGTTTTTTATCGAAGCTTCCGCGATTTCCTTTCTCGGAAGCTTTGCAAGGCGTATTTCAAGGAACTTTATTACCTCTTTCGCAAGCTTTTCGTCGTCGGTTATCAGAAGCGCGGAAGCGATTTTGTCATGCTCCGCCTGCGAAAGCAAATCAGCCGCAACGTAGTCCGCGTTTGCCGACGAATCGGCGATAACGAGAATTTCGCTCGGACCTGCTATCATATCAATGCCGCACGCTTCGCCGAATACGAGCTTTTTAGCCGTCGCGACGAAGTCCCTGCCCGGTCCCGTGATTTTATCCACCTTGGGAACGCTTTCCGTACCGTACGCGAGCGCGGCTATGGCCTGCGCGCCGCCGACCTTGACTATTTTGTCCACGCCGCAGAGCTTTGCCGCGGCGAGAACCTCCGCCCTGACTTTACCGTCCGATTTTACGGGCGAAGCCATTACTATTTCGCCTACGCCCGCTATCTTTGCGGGGACTGCGTTCATTAAGACGGTCGAAGGATACGCCGCCGTACCGCCCGGCACGTATATTCCCGCTTTTGCGAAGGGAACGACCTTTTGCCCGACGATTTTATCGCCGTCCTTTAATTCGAACCCCGAAGGTAACTGCTTCTCGTGGAATTTCGCGATATTTTCAATAGAATTTTTAAGAGTTTGTATATATTCTTCGCCGACGGCGAGCATCGCTTCGTTTATTTCGGCTTCGGAAACTGTCAGCTCCTCACCCGTATATCCGTCGAATTTCGCGTTGTATTCGCGCAGCGCTTTATCGCCGTTTGCGCGAACGTTCGCAATTATTTCTTTTACGGTTTTTTCCACGTTAGAGGTTACTTCCTCGCGCTTTCCGAAAAGTTCTTCTGCCGTCTGATTAATATAATAAACGGGTTTTATCATTTTTCCGCCGCCTTTCCGAGTTTTTCAGTAAGCTTTAAAAGCTCCGCGTTCTTGAATTTGTATGACGCTTTATTTGCAATAAATCTCGCGCTTACGGGCGCAATTTCCGCAAATA
Source organism: uncultured Clostridia bacterium (assembly GCA_964598465.1). Lineage (GTDB taxonomy): Bacteria > Bacillota > Clostridia > Christensenellales > Borkfalkiaceae > Coproplasma. Next base: position 5,951 of record CAZRCE010000003.1, read on the forward strand.
CTTTAAGATTATTTTCCTTTAAGGTCTGACCCGTTTCGACGATATCGACAATGACGTCGGATATGCCGAGTACGGGCGCAAGCTCTATCGAACCGTTGAGTTTGATTATTTCGATATCACGACCGCGTGAAGCAAAGTATTTTTCCGCGGTGTGGACGAATTTCGTCGCAACTCTCAGTGGTTTGGAAACGTCGTCAATACAGTCGGCTTTTGCCGCAACGCACATAGAGCATTTGCCTAGCCCCAAATCGAAAAGCTCGTAAACTTCGGGCGAGTATTCCTCTATAATATCTTTTCCCGCAACGCCCACGTCGGCCGCGCCTAGTTCGACGTAAACGGAAACGTCCGACGGCTTAACCCAAAAGTAGCTCACGCCCTTTTCCTCGTCGCAGAAAACGAGCTTTCTGCTCCCTTCGTCGTAGGACGAGCACGCGTAACCGGCTTCGGAAAGTAATTTATAAACTTTTTCGCCGAGCCTGCCTTTCGGCAGTGCAACGTTAATCATTTTTACCCTCCGTAAGATTGTAAATTTCCGCAAAATTTTCGGTAACCGTACGCGAAAGTCGGGCGCTTTTGCCCTCTTTTGCCAGCTTTTCCGCTAATTTTAATGCTTTAAGCTGAGTTTCGTCGTCGTAAACGATAAGGCAGTCTGCGTTCGTCTTACCCGTCTTGAAATAGCGTTCGAATTCGTCGAGGTACAGCGCAAATCCTATCGCACCGCCCGATTTATTCAGCCTTTTAAGCAGTTTATCGTATCTTCCGCCGCTTAAAACCGAATACGGAACGCCCGCGACGTAGCCGTTGAAAATTATTCCGTCGTAGTATTCCGCGTTATTCGATATCGAAAAATTCAAGTTGATTGCATCAGATAACCCGAGTTCTTCGGCAAAATACGAAATCTGCTTCAAATCTTCGAGCGCGGCGTCCGACTTTGCCGAAACGGACAATTTTTCCGCCTCTTTTATAGCTTTTTTCAGATTGCCGTCAATCTTCACGAGGCTTTCGAATTTAGCTTTAACCCCGTTATCAAGCCCAGCTTCGTCGCATAATTTGCAAAAATCGTGGGCGTTTTTGCTTTTGAGATAGTTTAGCGCCTTGGAAGTCGCATTTTCGTCCAGCCCGAAAGATGATATAACTTCATCGGCAAAGCCCGTATGCGAGATATCGAGATAATAATTTTCGGAAAGCGTGGACAGAGTGCCGAATGCAAGGCAAACCGCTTCGGCAACGCACACTCCGTCAATTTCGCCTATGACCTCCACACCCGCCTGATTGACTTCCTTGAAATCACCGCCCGTCTTCGAGCGGCGGTAAACCTTTTCGGTATAATACAGCTTTTCCGTTTGTCCTCCGTCGTATGGGGAATGTTTTACGAGCGACATAGTAACGTCGGGGCGCAGAGCCAAAAGCCTGCCGTCCGCGGCGCGGAAAGTAAGCACGTTTTTATCGCTGCAAAAATCCGAGTATTCGAGATACGATGCGTAATCCTCGAAACAACTCGGCTTATATTTGATAAATCCGCGCCTTTCGTACAGCTCGGACAACACGGAAAGAATTTTTTCTTCCTGCAAAAGCTTACTCATCGTCGGAACTTCCCGAATAATCTATAAACTTTGCATATCCGCCGCTGCCGTGCGAAATACAGCGCGAAATTCTCGATAAAGTCGTGCTGGAAAGCTCCGTCGCGGCAATTATCTCGGTGTAGGTTTCGCCCTGTAAAAATAGCTTCGCCGCGTAAGCTCGCTGAGCCATCTGCTCAACCTCTTTATAAGTACACAAATCCTCTAAAAGGGTTTTGCAGTCCTCCCGCGTTTTAAGTTTGAGAAGAACGTCGTATAATTCTTCAATTCTTTCGTTATTTACTTTCATAATAAAGCCTCTTTATTCGATTATACTTTATCACAGTAGAGAAGTAAAGTAAATTGACGTAAAAAAACGGCAAATTTTAATAATTTTGCCGTAAATTTATTCTATATTTCGTAAAAATGACACTTTCGGGCTTTATAATAGCACATTCTATTCACCCCGAGCGATTTCAAAAATTCCGTAACCTTATCCGCTTTGTTCAAATATTTTTCTACGGAATGCGCGTCGCTCGCGAACGAAAGGCGCGTTCCGCCGAGGGAAAGATATCTTTCGACGACGTCCTTATCGGGCAAAAAATCACAGCCCGCTTCGCCCGAGGAAGTATTGATTTCCAGACATTTTCCGCGCGCGATTATCTCGCCGAGTATCTCGTCGAATATCCCTGAATAGTCGCTATACTTTATCTTTGCGTTTTCGCCCTTGCAGTAGCGCGAAACGTAGCCGATATGACCGATTATCTGAAAATCGTAGTCCGCCTTTACGCTTGCAAGAACGGCGTTGAAATAATCGAGATAAGCTTTGCGCACGGTCGTACCATTGAAAAATTTAGGGTAATAGCAGTCGCCGCGCCCCGGAAGCGCGTGAACGCTGTTTATTATGAAATCGAAAGGGTGTTTTTCGACGAGCTTTTTATACTCGCCCTCAAACCTGCCGTCGTAACCCAGCTCTATTCCCCGCAAAATCTGCGTTTCGGGGTACTTTTTTTGCAGGCGGGCGTATTCTTCCATATAAGAAGTGATATCCGCAAGCTCGTACGCCCCGTCACCGACCGCGTCGAGGTCGTAATGCTCGGTAAACCCTATTGCGGGAACGCCGAGAGAGCGAGCCTTTTTTATGAAATTTTCGGGTTCTTCTTCGCTGTCGAACGAAAAACGAGTGTGCAGATGTACGTCCGTTAACATTTTATTTGCAGTATTTCTTTTCTATCGCAGTTATCTTATCCACTCTGCGGCTGTGTCTGCCGCCCTCGAACTGCGCCGTAAGGAAAGCTTCGACTATATCGAGCGCGTAGCCGATGCCAACGACCTTTTCGCCCATAGCGAGCATATTGGCGTTATTGTGCATACGCGTAAATCTCGCGCAGTAGCTGTCGTGGCAGTGCGCGCACCTTACGCCGGGCACTTTGTTCGCAACCATACTCACGCCTATGCCCGTAGAGCAGACTACTATGCCCAAATCGCACGCGCCGCTCGCTACGGCTTCCGCCGCGGGCAGGGCAAAATCTGGATAATCGCAGCTATCCGTCGTGTCGGTCCCGAAATCTTCGTACTCGTAGCCGTGGGAAGCGAGATACTTTTTAACTTCGTTTTTAAGGTTAAGTCCGCCGTGGTCGCAAGCTATTGCAATTTTCATATATACCTCTCAGTTCTTTCCTAAAATTACTTTATCTATTATTTTATCGCAGGCGGCGTAAATCGCGTCGCGCGTGGCTCTGTAAATTTCCAGACTTCCGCCATACGGGTCGGGAACGTCGTAACCGCACAAATCCTTTATGCAGTAAACGTTGCCGCAGCCTTCGAGAAGCTGCTTTTGCGACGAAGTCATAGTTATGACCGCCGCGCTGCCTTCTATTATGCTCTGCGTGAGCTGGCGGGGCTTGAAACCTTGAGACTTTATGCCGATTTCCGCGAGCGCCGCCGCACTGTTGGCGCTAATCGGCGAGCCTACTTCTGCGTTGATACCGCGAGAGGTTACGTCCCACCATTTAATTTTTGCGTCCTTAATTTTTTTCCTTAAAATGGCTTCCGCCATAGGACTGCGGCAGGTATTGCCCGTGCACACGAAGGTTATTTTCTTTCTTTTCATCTTATCCGCACGCCTTTTTCAGTCTGTTTAAAACGCCCGCCATAATTCCGTCCTCTTTGAGCGGAGCTACGGCGATTATCACGTCGGCGCATATCTCGCCTTCGCGCAGTTTGTCGTATAAGTTGGAGGCGATTTCTTCCTCCGTTTTACCGAGGTTTAAGACGAATTTCGGCTTAAATTCTTCGAAAACAGAATTATCGCACAATAAATAAGCTTTTTTTCCACTACCTAATTCGGCTTTATACGCTTTGAAAGCTTCCTCTCTTTCCGAATAACCGAAAAGCATCGTTTTGCATCTCGGCGAATAGTGCTTATATTTCATTCCCGGGGAACGCGCCTGCTCGCCGTCTTTATAGGAGTATTCGAGGCACTTTCCCGCAACTTTTTCAATCATTTCGCGGGTGACGAGTCCGCTCCTTAACACGCAGGGAACTTCGCCCGTGCAGTCGAGAACGGTACTCTCTATCCCGCCGCTGCATTTTCCGCCGTCGAGAACGATTTCTATTTTGCCGTTCAAATCGTCGTAAACGTGTTCGGCGGTTACGGGGCTGACGTGCTTGGAAATATTCGCGCTCGGCGCGGCTATCGGTAAATCGAGATAGCGCAGGAACTTCTGCGCGCCCTCGTGCGAAGGTATTCTTACCGCCAAAGTATCCAGCCCGCAGGAAACGGATTTACTTACCGTGCCCCTGCTTGCGTACACCATGGTAAGCGGACCGGGAAGGAATTCCTTTGCAAGCTTTACCGCGTAATCGGGGATATAGGAAACGAGTTTTTTAAGGTCATATTCCTTATGAACGTGCACGATAAGCGGGTTGTCGTTGGGTCTGCCCTTGATTTCGAAAATGCGCTTTACGGCTTCGTCGTCGAACGCGTTCGCACCCAGACCGTACACGGTTTCCGTGGGGAAAGCGACCGCGCCGCCGCGCTCTATGATATTTTTCGCCGCCGCGAGCGATTTTTCGTCGATTTTTAGAATTTCAGTCTGCATATTATATCAGAACGGCGGCATTTCGTCGTCCGAAACGTAAACGCTTCCGCCGTTTTCCTCGGGCGGGATATCCGCGCCCGCCGCGTGGTCGTAAACGGGTTCTTCTATGCCGTCGTTAGGCTCGGGATTGACGAACTTGGTAATCTCGCCCTTGAAGCGGAGTTTAATTCTGTCAAGACCGCCGTTACGGTGCTTTGCGATAATCAAATCCGCACTGCCTTTGACGATATTGTTCTTCTTGATTTCTTCTTCCGTCGCGGTGACGTCGGGGCGGTTGATAAACATAACGATATCTGCGTCCTGCTCTATCGCGCCCGATTCCCTAAGGTCGGAAAGCTGAGGCTCTTTCGTCTGCATACGGCGAAGCTGGGAAAGCGCGATTACGGGAACGTCAAGCTCTTTCGCCATAATTTTAAGCTCCCTCGTAATGTCCGCGACTTCCTGCGTTCTGTTCATATCGCCCGTCTGCTTTTTTCCGCTCGACATAAGCTGTATGTAGTCAATCATAACCAAATCGAGGCGGTTGTTGTTTTTTGCCTTTATCCTGCGGCACTTTGAAAGGATTTCCGCGGGAGTCACGCGCGACGAATCGTCGATAAAAATTCTGCTTTCTTTCAATTTAAGCGCCTTTTTTGTAAGTTTTTTAAATTCGTTTGAGGAAAGCTTGCCCGAAAGCGCGTCCGCCATCGAAACTTCGGCGTAGCCGCAAAGAAGCCTTTGAACTATCTGAATTTCGGGCATTTCCAAAGAGAATACTGCGCAGACCTTATCGTTGTATAGCGCCGCGTTCTCCACTATGTTCATAGCGAGCGAGGTTTTACCCATACCGGGGCGGGCTGCTATGACTATCAAATCGGATTTCTGCAAGCCGTTAGTGAGCTTATCGAGGCGGATAAAGCCCGTAGGCACGCCCCTGAACGCGTCCTTGTTTTCGCTGAGCTTCTGGAATTTATCCAGAACCGCGTCAACCGCGTCGCTCTCGCGAATGTCCCTCATAGACGAAGTGTCGTTCGTCTTGGATATGTCGTAAACAAGACTTTCCGCATACTGCACGCTGCGCTGATTGTCGTCGCTGGACTGCGCGAATTTAATGATATCGCGGGCGGCGCGTATAAGATTTCTGTTTACGCAATCGCGCCTTACGATATCGAAATAGTGGCTGTAATTTGCCGACGACGGCGTGGTTTGCGTAAGCTCGGTAAGATAAGAAATCCCTCCCGCCTTTTCGAGATTGCCGTCCGTCTCTAACTTGTCCGTAACCGTTACGATATCGACGGGCTTATGCTCGGCGAACACCTGCTTGATTGCTGACAGAATAAATTGATGCGATTCCTGATAAAAATCGTTTTCCGTAAGCTTTTCGAGAACGTCGGCTAAAATCTCGTTATCTATCAACATACAGCCCAAAAGAGCCTGTTCGGCGTCTAAATTGTTGGGCATTGCGTTAGTTTTGTCTGACATAGTACTTTATATTTCCATTAATTTCTCAAATTCGGCGAGCGTATTCTCAAATTCACGCATCGCAAACTCGAAAGGTTTCTCCGTAGTTAAATCGACGCCCGCAAGCTTTAACAGCGAAACAGGGTCCGTTGAAGAGCCGCCGGAAAGGAATTTGAAATAATCTTTTACGGCGCTTTCCCCTTCGTTTAAAATTCTGTTCGCAATATTCATTGCGGTAATTATGCCCGTCGAATATTTGTAAACGTAGAACGAAGTATAGAAATGAGGTATCCTGCACCATTCGGTGGAAATGTTATAATCGTGTTCGATTGCGTCGCCGTAATACTTTCTTCCGAGGTCGGCGTAAATCGAGCAAAGCTTTTCCTTGGTAAGAGGCTCTCCCTTTTCAACCGCGTCGTGGGCAAGGTATTCGAACTCTGCGAACATAGTCTGTCTGTGAAGTGTCGCGCGAATAGAATCGAGATAATAATTTAAAAGATATTTTTTAAGTTTCTCGTCCTTGGCGTTTTTAAGCATATGCTTTAAAAGCAGATTTTCGTTTACCGTGCTTGCGACCTCGGCGACGAATATTCTGTAATCGGCTTTCGCGTAGGGCTGGTTCTTATTCGAAAAATAGGTGTGAAGCGAATGTCCCATTTCGTGCGCGACGGTAAACACGTCGTTTAAGGTGGGCTGATAATTCAAAAGAACGTAAGGATGAACGCCGTTTGCGCCCGTGGAATAAGCGCCGCTGCGCTTGCCGTCCGTTTCCTCTACGTCTATCCATCTCTCGTCGTGCGCCTGCTTCAAAAGGCTTTGATACTCTTTGCCTAAGGGTGCTAACCCCTCTATTACGTATTCGTAAGCTTCGTCGTACGAAAGAGCGAAATCCACGTCGGAAACGAGCGGAGCGTAAACGTCATAGAAGTAAAGCTTGTCGTAGCCGAGTATTTTCTTTCTGTCCGCGATATAACGGTGCATTGCGGGGCAGCTCTTTTCCACCGCTTTTAAAAGATTGTCGTAAACCGCTTTATCCACGTCCTCGTTAAAGAGCGCGCGCTCCAAGCACGAGCCGAATTTATACGCTTTGCTTAAAAAGACGTCCTTTTTAACGTTGCCGTAGTATGTCGAGGTTATAGTGTTGAGAAGGCCAATATACGCCGCGTAGTATTTTTCGTATGCTGCTCTGCGCGCTTCCCTGTCCTCGCCGTGAAGGATAAGCCCGTAAGTACCGTGCGTAACCTTCCTCTTTTCGCCGTTGATTTCTATTTCGGGGAAGGGCAAGTCGGCATTGTCTATCATTCCGAAGGTTTCCCTGAAAGTATCCAAAGTTTCGCCGGCAAGAGCCATAAGCGTTTCTTCGGATTCGGATAAAACGTGAGGCTTTCTCGCAATTAAAGTTTTGATTAAATAATCGTAAGCGGAAAAATCTTCGTCGCTTAATAAGGATTTGAGATAACTCTCGTCCGCCTGCGCAAGCTCGGGTTCGAAGAACGCGGTTTCGGAAGCGTATTTGGAATAAAGCATTCCTATCTTACTGCTGTACGCGCTGTATTTCGATATTCTCGTATCTTCGTCCTTACGCATATGCGCGTAAACCGCCAAACGCTCGAACACTTTTAAGAACCCGTCGTTTGCCGTCAGATACGCCAAAAGCTGTTTTTTATCGCCGAGCTTTCCCGAAAAACGGGCTAAATCCAAGCTATCGGACAAATTTGCGTAGCACTTTTCCCATTCTGCGTCGGAAGGATATAAATCCTCCACTTTCCATTTGTATTTTTCCTGAACCTGATTTCTTTCCATTTTTCACCTTTTAATTTTTATTCGAATGAATCGGCGCGGGAATAAGTCCGCCGCGCGATATAAATTTATTGCTTGATTGGTTATGCACGGGCATAATGGGCGCTCTGCCCAAAAGTCCGCCGAAATTTACTTCGCCGCCTACGCCCTTGTTGGGAACGGGAATTATCCTTACCGCGGTGGTTTTGTTGTTAATCATACCTATCGCGGCTTCGTCGGCGATAATTGCGCTTATCGTGGAAGCCGAAGTGTCGCCGGGGACGGCTATCATATCGAGACCTACGGAACACACCGCAGTCATCGCTTCGAGCTTATCAAGGCAAAGAACGCCCTTTTCCGCCGCCTCTATCATACCGATATCCTCGGATACGGGAATGAACGCGCCCGAAAGCCCGCCCACGCGGGAGCTTGCCATAACGCCGCCCTTCTTCACGGCGTCGTTGAGCATTGCAAGACAAGCCGTCGTGCCGTGCGTTCCCACGCACTCAAGCCCCATTTCTTCTAAAATCTGAGCGACCGAATCGCCCCTTGCTGGGGTCGGAGCGAGGGATAAATCGACTATGCCGAACTCCGCGCCGAGCCTTTTTGCCGCTTCGCGGGCGATAAGCTGTCCCGCGCGGGTGATTTTAAAGGCGGTGCGCTTTATGGTTTCGGCAAGTTCGCTTAAATCGGCTTCGGGTACTGCCTCTATCGCGTGCTGAACTACGCCCGGTCCGGAAACGCCTACGTTAATTACCGTTCCGCTTTCGCCCACGCCGTGGAACGCGCCCGCCATAAACGGATTGTCCTCTACGGCGTTACAGAACACGACGAGCTTTGCACAGCCGAAGCCGTCCCTGTCCGCGGTTGCCTGAGCCGTACTTTTAACGACTTCGCCCATAAGCTTGACCGCGTCCATATTTATGCCCGATTTCGACGAGCCGACGTTCACGGACGAGCACAGCCTGTCCGTACTTGCAAGCACTTCGGGAATACTTAAAAGAAATTCCCTCTCGTAATCCGCCATTCCCTTGTGCACGAGTGCGGAATAACCGCCGAGAAAGTCTATGCCGAGGTTTTTGGCGGCTTTATCCAGAGCTTTGCCTATGAGCGCCGACTGAGAAGCAAACGGCGCGGAAATTATGCTTACGGGAGTTACGGAAACGCGCTTGTTTACTATGGGTATTCCGTATTCCTTAGAAAGGCCGGAAGCGACCTTTACTATATTTCCCGCTTTGGAACATACGAGGTCGTAAACCGCGTCCGCGGTTTCGCGGGCGGTCGCCCTTATACAGGGAAGCAACGATATACCCATCGTAATCGTGCGGATATCGAGATGCTCCCTCTCTATCATATCAATAGTTTCGAGTACTTCTTTATAGTTGAACATATTTTAAGCCTTAAACGCTGTGCATTGCGTTAAAAATTTCCTCGTGCTGCATATGAATGGACATACCTATCTTTTTGCCCATTTCCGAGCATTCTTCGGAAAGCTCGGAAAGCTTTTCCTTTGCTTCCGCTAAATCCACGAGCATAATCATCGCAAAATAGTCTTCTAAAATGGTCTGACTGATATCGACGATATTCACGCCTTTTTCGGCGAGAAACGCACTTACCTTTGCGATTATTCCCGTCTTGTCTTTACCTACTACGGTTACCACTGCACGCATAAATTTTCTCCGTATTTTAATTATAACTGATTTTATCCCGACCGTAAATCGTGAAATTGAAGAAGGTATTCCAATTCGTCACTAAATCTTTCATATTGAGCGACCATTCGGCAACCACGCCCACTATGCAGGTCGCTTTCGTGTCCGAGTATTCCACTCCGCGGCTGTCGTTGCTGACGTCGCGGTTATCGCCGAGAAAAAAAATACAACCTTCCTTTACCGTCGTTTTCTTAAATTCGTTCTTATAGTCGTTGTGTTTATAGGAAATATAAGGCTCGCTCACCTTTTCGTCGTTTATATACAGCTCGCCCTTTTTGATTTCAACGCTTTCACCCGCAAACGCGACGAGGCGCTTTATTATATATTTGCCGCGTACCTTCAAAACGACTATATCGTAGCGCTCGGGAGTTGCGTATTTATCTACGTAAACGTAGTCGCCGCCCTTAAATAAAAGCGTATTGCCGTCCGAGTCCTCTGCGGTACGCGCACCTATAAGCGTATCCAACATAGAGTCGCCGACGACGTAAAAGCTGGAATAACGCATATTGAACGCCGTGACCGCGACGATTATTATAGCGAACAGCAAAATAAATATATTTAACGCAAGGTCGAGTGCGAACGACCTTTTTTTGCCGATGCTTATCGGGAAACCGCTCATATTTAAAGCCACATTACGTTGTTTACGGCGTACTTACCCTTGCCGTTAACTATAAACTGCAAGCTCTGCCTGAAATCCGAAAGCGACGCGCCGTTCGCCGTTTTAAACTGATTGCTCTTTAATACGACCGTCTGCCACACTCCGCCGATGACGTTGCGCATCGCCGAATAAGTTTCGCCGCTATCGACGTTTACCATCTTCAAATCGAGCTGCATATTCGCCTCGGGGCAGATATCGAGCCTTAAAACGCTGTCGGGACCGGGCATAAACTGCGGGCTGTTCATTCTGTACGAAGCAAGTCCGCATACCGAATAAATTCCTTTCAGATTTTTACCCGCGGTAACGAGAGCGGGCATAACCGAGTCGTCGGGAATAAACATACCGCCCACTGCGTAATTCTTGTAATCGGCAATAGAAAATCCGTCCGTACCGAATTCGTTGGAATAGAATACGTTATGTCTGGGTCTGCCGTTTCTGAACTGACCGCCGATTTTCTTTACCGCAATCTTCGACCACACGGTAAAGCCGTTTTTATAAGTAACGTAGCAGAGCGTGAATAATATAGTCGTTTTGTCGTAAACGTTAAGATAAAACTCGTGCTCGTTAGGACCTATTTTGCATTTATAAGGCGCGGTGTTCCAATCGCGAAGAATGGAACTTATGCAATCCTCCGCCATATACAGCCCGAACTTTTCCACTTCGCCCTGGTCGTCGAAGGTCGTACGGGCAATCAGGTTTTCGTTCTCGTCCACGAGCACGCTGATTTCGGCGGGCTTGGGAAGAAATACGTGGCGCTGTTTTACGAAGCTGTTCAAAAACATAAACATATCGTTTACGCTCGAACTCTCTATGCAGGCGTTGCTCTTTACCGAATAAGCTATTACGCTGTCGTTTGCGTATTCGGGGTTTATACGGGAGAAAGTGTCGTAAGCCCTGTCGTAATCGGAATTCTTGTCGTTCGTCGAACAGAGCATAAGTACGGGGCACTTAACGTAGGGCGCGTAAGCCTGCGAATCGATACCCGCGAGGAAACGGTATCTTTCTTCGTCGAGCTGAGGTTCGGCAGAGCCGAATTTATCGAACCCTGCGTAAGCTTTCCAGCCGCACGCGCTTACGGGAACGACGCAGGCGAACTGCGAAGCCGCCGCAAGTTTCCACGCGATTTCGCCGCCGTCGCGTAAACCCACGACGCCGACGCTCGTTCCGCCGAGCTTTTCGGATAGATATTTGCCCGCGTAGATACCCACCGCCGTCCATTCGTACCAGCAGGTTTTGTCCGCGCTCTCGTCAACGAAATCCTTTCTTCTTCCGCAACGGGCGAGGTTGGCATACGCTACGTTTTCGGGATAGACGGTGTATCTCTCCTCGCCTTCCCATTTTCCGCGGTAATCGACCATCAACGCGGAATAACCGTTTTTAACGAAAAACTTCAAAAGCCCCTCGTCTATCGTATTGCAACTGTCGGGCAACACGAGCACACCGTACTGCGACGGCGAAGCTTCCGAACATGCATAGACGCCGTATATGGATACTCTGCCCATACCGGTATCTCTGCCTGAAAATTTCACGTATTCGAATTTGACGCCGTCTTCCGTTTTTTCACCGAAAGTTACCGGTAAAATTTCAAGGTTTTCGTTAAAATCTTTCCACAACGATACCGGTGTAAGTATATTAGCCAAAATATTTCTCCTTATGAAACAGTCTTATAAAAACAACTTAATCTGCGAGCCGCGGCTTTCGGTTGCTTTATTGACTATAATCTTACTTTCTATCCTGTGTTTAAGCTCCTCAACGTGGCTTATGATGCCTATCGTAAAGTCGGAGCTTTTCAGTTTTTCGAGCGCGTCCATAACCGTATCCACCAAATTTTCGTCCAGAGTTCCGAAGCCCTCGTCGAGGAAGAAAAACTCTATGGAGCGCATAGACTTGGCGCAGATTACAGACGATAACGCGAGCGATAACGACAACGAAACGAGGAAGGTTTCCCCGCCCGAGAGCGTGTTTACGCCGCGCAGGTTTCCGCCGTTATAATTATCGCCGACGTAGAAATTGTCCGTATAGACTATAAAATATCTTCCGTCGGTGAGCTTTAAAAGCGTAGCCGAACCCGCTTCCGCGATTTCGGACAGATATTCGCCCGCGATAAATTCAAGAAATCTGTTTGCGCGGATAAGCTCTTTCAACTGCGAAACCAAATTCCTTTCCCTCTGCACGGTTGCGAGCTTTTCTTCAAGCGAACGCTTTAAAGAGAGCCTCTTTCCGTTCTCCGATATTCTCGTTTCGCATAGCTTTATCTCCGCGTGAACTTCGCGCACCGCTTTTTCGGCGTTTTCACACGCGTTCCTTTCCGCTTCGACCGCATCCGCGGTAATTTTATCTATCCCGTCCAACGCCGAAAGCTTGCTTATTTCAGCGTTGAGCGCCGCCCTTTCGTCGTCGTACGCTTTAAGCTCGCTCTCCGCGTCGCTGACTTCGGCAAACTCCGCCGCAACGCGCCCGCATTCTTCAACCGTTTTGAATCCGCTTTCCTTTAACGCCGCTTCGAGCTTTGTACGCGATTGCGCGCTTTCCCTTTCCGTTGCTTCTACGGATGAATTTAATCTTGCGATGGAAACCGCAAGCTCCTCCCGCTTTTCGGTTGCGCTTTTAAGGCGCAGCTCGTCGTCTTTCCGTTTGGATAAAAGTTCGGCAAGCTCCGTTTTCGCGCGGGTTATCGCGCCGTCGTAATCCTCCGTCTGACCGAACACCGCTTCGAGCTTCCGTTTGAGAGCTTTGAACTTTTCCGCCGAAGCTTCGCCGTCCGCTCTCACGCGCTCACACTCGCGCGCGTTGTTAAGGCAGTTGCCTTTTGCCTCGTTAAGCTCCGCTTTGAGCTTAAAAAGCCCGTCGGAAAGCTTTTCCCTTTGCTCGTACGAACGGGCGACTTCCTTTACCGCTTTATCTATATCGATTTCCGCACCGCGCGCGGAATAAACCAAAGCCTCATAGTATTTTATGCGCGAAGTAAGCTCGTCACGAACGAACGAATATAAATCCGATTCGCCGAAAATTTTAATGCTTTCGCGCAGTTCGCCGAGGTAGGCAATCTGCTTGCCGTACTCGTCGCGGAGTACCGCTTTTTGTATATCGTCGTCGAAAAGGGCTTTGACGTCCTTGCCGCGGCATTCCGAAAGCGCTTTTTCAGCAGCGGCGACTTTTTCGGTTTTCACTTCCTCGTCGCGCTTTAATTTCGCCCCTTCTTCAACGAGCGATTTATATTTGTTGCGAAGCCTGTTAAGCTCCGTTCCGCACTTTTCAAGCTCCGAACGGTTGTCCGCCGAGGCTTCGTATTTAGCGCACTTTTCCTGCGCGGCGGCGATTTTTTCGACTATATCGTCCGTTTCGGCTTTGCCTTTAAGCTCCGCCTCGTATTTTTCGGCTTCATTAAGCTTTGCGCTAAGCTCCTCGGCTTCCGCTCTGAGCATAGCGAGGTTTTTCGCCTTATCGCCGATATCCGAAGAATACGACAATACCGCCCGACACAGCGCAAGATTTTTTACGTTGAAGCGCAGCCGCTCCATTTTATCGCTCTTTTCCGAAAGCGCGGAAAGTCTTTTCCTGTCCGAAGCAAGCTCCTGCGAGCTTTGGAAAAGTTTTAACGCATCAACGTGCCTTTGCTTGGCTTTTTCATACTCTTTTTCGAGCGCGACTATCCTTTCGGAATACTCCGAAAGCAATTTTTCGTCCGATTTGACGATTTCGTCGGATACTTCTGCGTACGCGCCTAATTCGCCGACTACTTTCGAATACGCGTTTTCGGTTTCCGCTTCGCGCGCGGAGAGTTTTTCCCTTAACCTGTCGCCGTACTTCCACAGCGAAAACAGCCTTTCAATAAATTTGAAACGGTCGCTCGGCTGACTTTGGACGAACGCGGCGAATTCGCCCTGCGGAAGGGCTATGCACTTACGGAAATCGTCCGCGTTTAGCCCTATTATTTCCTCGATTTTTGCGTTCACGGAAGAAGTGTTGTCCGCAAGACAAACGCTTTTATCCCCGCAGATTTCGTAAAGCTCGGCTTTGGTAAGACCGCTTTTCTTTTTAATACTGCGCTCCACCTCGAACGCGCGGCGCGCGCCGTCGAAGGTCACGTCGAACGAGAATTTCACGCTCGCGTTTTCGCAGTTGTAATTTATTATATCCGTCTTTTTCTTGCTTCGGTCGACGTCGCCGTAAAGCGCGAAATTTATCGCGTCGAGCACCGTGCTCTTGCCGCTTCCCGTATCGCCGAAAATACCGAAAAGCCCGCTCTTGGTAAGTTCGGAAAAATTTATTTCCGCGCTTTCCGAGAAGCTGTTTATTCCCTTAAACTGTAATCTTACCGGTCTCATTCTTCCTCCGTGAGCGATAAGAACAGCTCTTTAAGTCCTTCGGGGGGCTTCGCATTATATCTCAAAGCATAATAATCGTCGAAAAGCTGAGAAGCCGACTTGCCCTTATTCGAAATCTTTACGCTCGCGCCGAAAGTTTCGCCTATATCCGTCTTTAACGATACGAGGTTTGAGCATTTGCGAAGCTCCGCAGTCTGCTCGCGGCTCAACGGCTCTTTCAACGCAAGGGTCAGTTCCGCATAACTGTCGGCGCTGGCTTCGAGTACCTTTACGCCGTCCTCCGCGCTGACCGCGCGCAGTCTTATGAGTTTTTTTACGTTTACAAGCTCCCGACGCTCGAAATCCGTAACTCCGTCCTTGCCCAAATCGAATATATTTACCGACTTGGGAACGCCCGCTTCGTCGAACGAAAAACACATTGGCGCACCGCAATAGTGCACGCCGTTTCCCAAACGCTGTCTTTTATGAAGATGACCGAGCGCGATATAATCGCTTTTCGGAAGAAGCTCGGGCTTGACGAGGCGCGCCCCGCCGAGGTCTATCTCCCTTTCGGTGTCCCCCGCGCTTCCGCCGACTACGAATATATGCGAAAGAAATACGGAAGGATAACCGTTCTTATTTCCCCGTTCGCCGTATTCTATCCAGCGGGAAATTTTATCGTCGAAGCTTTCGTCCGTCTTTCCCTCTTTAAATCTCGCCTCGTTGGGGTAGGGCAGAGTGTCGATATACACCCTTTCACCCCCGTCGTTTCCGAAAACGACGAAGCCGCAGTCGGATTGCACGGGATAGCACTTACCGCGCTTTTCGCACCTGATTTTTTGCAGATTGTTGCCGATTATATAAATATTCAGCTCCTGTGCGAGCGTCGCCGCAGCCGTAAGCCTTACGTAGTCGTCGTGGTTGCCGCTTATAATCAGAACCGCGCTGTGCTCGGCGATTTTCCTTACGGCGAGATAAAATATTTCTTCCGCTTCCGCCGACGGAGTATAAGTATCGAAAACGTCGCCCGCGACGAGGCATAAATCCACCTGCTCCTTTTCGCAGATATCGGCTATTTCGGCAAGGACCGCCCTGTATTCGTCGCTTCTGTCCTTACCCATCAGTTTTTTGCCGATATGCCAATCGGAAGTGTGTAGTATTTTCATTTTTTAAGTTTATTTTATAACTTACTTATAGTCTTATAATTGATTTTTTCGGATTTTGCGGTTATAATAATATTCACCCGACGGGTAGCTATAATAATCTATTTAATATTATAGCCCCTTTCGTAAAATAAATCAAGCGTTAAACGGGAGTTTTAAGGTATGGCTTTTATTTCGGCGGCGGACGAAGTATTGAAAAAATCCGTCACTTTGGTACGCAACAAATTCATAACGAAATATCTGCCCGTACTCGAACCTACTTCGGTAAAGGTTTACCTCTACTCTCTTTTCGCGTACCAGAGCGGTCAGGTTAATTTCACCTTATCCGACTTCGCCGCAAAGTTGAATTCGGACGAGGAAACGGTTAAAAACTGTTTCGAGCATCTGGAAGATTTCGAGCTTGTGAAGATAACTTCCCGCAATCCGTTCGAAGTCACCGTTCTCGACTGCGAGAACGTGAGCGGAACGCCGAAAAAACTGAAACCCGAAAAGTACGCCGATTTATTTATCGAAATTCAGGCAATCGTCACAGGAAGAATGATTTCCACCAACGAATATAACGAATACACCTATCTTTTGGAAGATTACGGCTTCGAAAGAAACGCGCTGTTAATGATTATTACCTACTGTGTGAAGCTGAAAGGCGACAAGGTCGGGATTAATTACATTAAAAAGGTTGCGAAAAGCTATGCCGACGAGGGAGTTACCTCCTCCGCCCGCGTCGAAGAAAAGCTTGCGGGAATCGAGGCGCAGGAAAAACTGCTTGCCGAAATTATAAAGTTTTGCGGGCTTAACCGCGAAATCGTTCCCGCGGACAGGACGAAAATCAAGCAGTGGAAGCTGTGGAATTTTTCGGACGAAATGCTTTATAAAGCCGCCGAAATATCCAAAGAAAAAAGAAGTCCGTTGGCTTATATGGATTCCGTGCTGTCGTTTTGGAAAGACGAAGGCGTATTCACGCCCGAAGCTATTCCCGCAGAACGGTCTGCCGATTTTAAGAAAAGCGGAAAAGCAAGCGGCAAAGCCGCACAGAGAGAACGTGACATTGCGATTCTGAAAGAGCTATACAGTGAATTTGCGGAGACGGAAGATGGCGAACAATAATTTGACTACTAACGATATTACGGAAATAATTACTCTTATAAAATCCAATTACGAGAACGCTTACGCGGGTTTGAGTAAGGACGAATACAGACTTTTGATTAAATTCTGGCACGAAAGCCTGAATATTTACCCGCGCGAGATAGTTTTTCAGGCGGCGAAGAACGCAATCCGCAATTCGGAATTCGCACCGAGGATTTCCAATATAATTACGGAAGCCAAACGCATTGTCAACGCTTCCGCACCAACCGACGAGGAGCTTTGGGCGAAGCTTAACGAGGTTTTGGGAAAAACTTTCGAATACTCCCGCTACCTTTCCTATGCACAGTACAACAAGTGGGCAAGCGCAAAAATAAAGGAAATTTACGATTCGCTTCCCGACGAACTGAAACTTTACGTGGTAAACGCGAGCACTTTAATAGAAATATCCGAGCAGACGCCCGACGAAATCGTCTTTGAAAAATCGAGGTTTTTCAAAAATATGCCGACGCTGAGGCAACACTACGAGGATAAGCTGAACGCTACCGAGTTTTTGATTTTATCGGGCAACGGAGAAACCGTTAAAAAAATCGAGGATAAAAAATACGACTGAAAAAGGTCCGACGACTGTCGGACCTTTTATTAATCTTCTTCCTCCTCTATCCTTTCGCCTTCCGAATTTTCGGCGTAAGGATTGACGTGAACGGTTACGTGCTTTACCAAGGGGAAGTTTTCCTCTATCCCTTTATGCACCCGCTCGGCTATCTCGTGCGCTTCGTGCAACGGCAATTCTCCGTCGCACGCGATTTCCGCTATCACGTAAATACGGTTGCCGAATAGCCTCGTCATTAAACCGTCCACCGCTATCACGCCTTCGCAACCCGAAATAAAATCGTTTATCTCTTTTTCCGTTTTATCGTCGCAGGCTTCGTCCGTCATCTTTTTAACGGCGTCGAGGAAAATGTCTATCGCGGCTTTTAAAATGAGAAGGCAGATTACGATACTCGCTATCGAATCGAGAATAAGCACTCCGAACATCGCGCCGACGATACCTATCAAACTGCCGACCGACGACAGCGCGTCCGAACGGTGATGCCACGCATCGGCTTTAAGTGCGCCAGAATTGCACTTTTTCGCCGCCCTTATGGTGTACCAGAACATTCCCTCCTTAACCACTATCGAAACTATCGCCGCCGAGAGCGCGAGATATGTCGGGACTTCGAATTCTTTATACGCGGAAGTAACTATATTGTTAATTCCGCTGTAACCGACGAACACGCCCGTAGCAAAAAGAACTACGGCGAGGATTATCGCCGCGACACATTCGAAGCGTTCGTGCCCGAACGGATGGTTTTTATCGGGAGCTTTCGCCGCGATTTTAACGCCTATTATTACTATTATCGTTGAAAAAACGTCCGATGCCGAATGAATTGCGTCGGAAACCATTGCGAGCGAATGCCCCAGAAGTCCCGCGACGAGTTTAAAAACCGTCAGCGCGAAATTCATAAATATCGTAACCACGGAAGTTTTGACCGCGATTTTTTCCATATCGTTGCTTTGCATTTTTAACCTGAAATTTTTCTTTTTACCGCCAAAATTCATTGACAATAAAAAGTATTTAAAATATAATATGTTAGTAAATTTATTTTGCTGCTGTGGCTCAGTCGGTAGAGCACATCCTTGGTAAGGATGAGGTCGGCGGTTCAAGTCCGCTCAGCAGCTCCATTCCAACCCCGCAACTATGTTGCGGGGTTGGGTTTTGGCTGCTAAGCGTATCGTTGAAATAACGTGACGCGATTGTCGCTTTGCGTATCAATCGCTATTCCGTCGCTTCGCTCCTTACAAGTCCGCTCAGCAGCTCCATTCCAACCCCGCAACTATGTTGCGGGGTTGGGTT
>CAZRCE010000003.1:24746-29666 GCA_964598465.1 uncultured Clostridia bacterium
TTGGCGGCGGTCGAGGCGAGGTCGGCGGTTCTTCCGTGCCCTTGGTCACGAGGTCGGCGGTTCAAACGGTTAGTGCAACCACTTTTCGTGGTTGTGCTTTTTTTGTTTCTTTACATTATAACCGCGTAAATCAGAAAAAGCAATAGTTATAATAAAAAAGACGCGGTCGTTCCGCGTCTTGATTTTGCGTTATCGGTTATTTTTTACGCCTTGCTATCGCGATGCGTATATACTTTTTAGGCGGTTCTTCCTCTTTGGGTTCGGGAGCAATCTCTACCTTTTCGCCCTGAGCCTGCTTCATCTTGACGAACGCTACCGCGCAGGGAAACCTGAGACCTTTATCGCAGAACGCGCAGAAGGGCGCGTAAGTACCGCAAAGGTCCCTTCCTATTTCCGCACTGTAAAAGAATTTATTCTGGTCTATAAGGCTCTGTATTCTCGCCAGATTTGCCTGGCTTAATACGGGAGGAAATTCTTTAAGTAAATCAACGGGTATGCTCTTGTCCCACATAACACGGTACTCCATGAAAAGGTGTCTTATATATATTGTAACATATAAAAGTGAAAAATCAAGTAAATAAAGCTAAATTTCTTCCACGGTAAGCGCGGAAAGTATTTCCTCGTACTTATCTTTGCGGAAAGAAATACAGTCCGGCAGCGTTACTGCCGCCGTACCTGCGGCAACGCCGCAACGCAGAATATCTTCGAGGTCGCCGCCGCCTACGAGCGAACGGGTTGCCGCCGCGACCATTGCGTCGCCCGCGCCCGCCGTCGAGTTCATTGCGACGTTTATGGATTTACAGAATAAACTCCTGTTTCCGTCGGTTATAATCGCGCCCTGCTTACCGAGCGAAAGAAGAACTTTTTTCGCGCCCATCGCAACGAGCTTTTTACAGCCCGCGAGCGCGTCCTTTTTGTTCTTTATTTTTTCGTTGAGCACGCGTTGCAGTTCGTCGAGGTTGGGCTTTATCAAATCCGCGCCGACTTCGAGCGATTTTTTAAGCTTCTCGCCGTCGCAATCGACGATTTTTTTCGCGTTTTCGGGGACGAGCGACAGAATTTTTTTACAGAACTCCGCCTCCATTCCGCCCGCAAGGTCGCCGACGAGCACGACCGCTTCACTGTCCGCGGCGAGGCTTTTTACGATGGAAAGCAGTTCTTCCTGCTTTTCTTTCGAAACCTCGGGCGCAATGTCCATTATTTCGGTAAGCATAGATTTACGGTCGATAAATTTGTAATTTTCCGCAACCCTGCCTTTATTCCACACGAACTTGTAATTGACGTGTTCTTTATGTAATTCCTGTTCGAAAAGTCTGCCGTTGTCTTCGTACATAAAGCCCGTCGCGAACGAGTTTGCGCCGAGTTCGGCAAGACCTATCGCGACGTTTACGGCTTTACCCGTAAAAAACGTGCGCTTACTTATAATATTGTGCATCATACCGACGGACAGAGAGTCAACCTCTATGTTGACGTCGATACACGGATTAAATCCGACTACTAATATCATTTATTTCCCCGTTATCAAAAACTAAGCCGCTTTAAAAGCGGCTTTAAAGCTGTTACATAGAAATCATCTGAAGCGTTTCGTACAGCTCGTAATTGAACTTCTTCTTCATACTTACCGCTTCGATTATATCCATATCTATAATTTCGTTTTTGTGAATACCGACTACTCTGTTGCCTATGCCGTCGTTTAAAAGCCTTACCGCTTTGTTGCCGAACTGCGCCGCCAACATTCTGTCCGCCATAGTGGGCGAGCCGCCGCGCTGAATGTGACCAATGGTCGTGGGGCGTACGGAATAAGTGGTTACCGACTGCAACTGCTTGGCAAATTCTTCCGCCGTACAGACGCCTTCCGCCACTACCACGATGTTTGAATGCTTGCCGTTCGCGCGGGAACGGTTAATTTTCATTACGATATCGTCAAGGTCGAACACGACTTCGGGAACGACTATTATTTCAGCGCCGCTCGCAATACCCGCGTAAAGCGCGATGTCGCCGCACCTTCTGCCCATAACTTCGACGACGGAAATCCTCTCGTGCGAGGTCATCGTGTCGCGGAGTTTGTTGATAACGTCGATACAGGTATTAACCGCCGTATCGAAGCCGAGCGTATAGTCCGTATATTCGAGGTCGTTGTCGATAGTGCCGGGTATTCCTATCGTGGGAATGCCGTATTCCTCGGAAAGGCACTTCGCGCCCCTGAACGAGCCGTCGCCGCCGATTACGACGAGACCTTCTATACCCCTCGCTTCCAAAGTTTTAACCGCTTTTTTCTGACCTTCCTTGGTAAGCATTTCAAGGCATCTTGCGGTTCTGAGCTTCGTACCGCCCCTCTGGACTATATCGGAAACCGAACGCATTTCCATTGAAACCATTTCGTCGTCGATAAGCCCCTGATAACCGCGTTCGATACCGTAAACTTCAATGCCGTAATAAATCGCCGTACGGACAACCGCCCTTATACAGGCGTTCATGCCGGGGGCATCGCCGCCGCTCGTAAGCAAGCCTATTCTTTTCATACCGAAATCCTCCGATTACGTTCATTCTGCGGCGCACGCATACCGTGCAAGCCCCCTTAAATGCCGCAATGAACCATTCTCACCATTTCTTCTCTATTATAGCAGATAAAAAATCCTTTTACAACTTTTTTTATGAAATTATTTTATTGTTCTACAAACTTTATATCTTTTTCAAGCACGAACCCGCAAAGCTCGGCGAGGAGTCCTCTGCAATAGTTTACGCCGTTAGGAAGCCTGTATTTTTTGCCGCCGCGGTAGATTGCGCAATCCACCGTACCCTCGTAATTGGAAAGCATGGAAACCATTTCGTCGAAATCGGCGTCGCCGAGGGCGGAAGCGTTAATCCAAAGTATGCTCTTTTTCTTCCTGTCCGCGGTCGGCGCGGCGGCGGGCGAGGCGCTTTCTTCCTCGTATTCCTTGATATCGTCTATTATAATAGACGGCTCTTTACCGCCCGACAAATCGAGCTTACCTTTTACTATTACGATTTTGTCGTTCGCGATAGTCGCTTTGCACTTTTCGTAAATCGCGGGGAACGCTACGCTTTCGACAGAACCGTAAACGTCTTCGAGCGTGACGAACGCCATCGACGCGCCCGTGCGCTTGGTGGTCGTGCGCCTGTAAGCCGAAATAATCGCGCCCATAGTTACGGACATACCGTCCTGCACGGCGTTATAGGTAATATTTCCCTCCTCGTCCTCCACCGTATCGTCGAGCATAGAGCAGTTGAAAGAAAAATCCTTGAACGCGCCCATATATTTTTCGAACGGGTGACCGCTTACGTAAACGCCGAGAACCTGCTTTTCCTTGGAAAGCTTATCCATAAGTTCGAATTCGGGAATATCCGGGTAGGCGACCTCTATGCTGTCCTCTTCGATTATGTCTCCGAAAAGGCTCATCTGCGCGCTGTTCTTCTGCTTGTTTATGCCCGCGGCGCGGGTGTAAAGCTCGTCGTACACCGCGAAAAGGCGGGAACGCGCTATGCCCATTTCGTCGAACGCGCCCGAAAGAATAAGCCCTTCGAGTATTCTCTTGTTGATAAAGCCCGAACAGCGCAGAACGAAATCGGGAAAATCCTTGAACGCGCCGCCCTCCGTTCTCTCCGCTATTACGTCGTTAATCGCGCCCTGACCCGTTCCTTTGAGAGCCGAAAGCCCGAAGCGCACGCCGTTATCCTCGACGGAGAACTCCGTCTTGCTCTTGTTGATATCGGGCGGAAGCACCTTCATTCCCTTTTCTTTGAGATACAGAACGTACTTCGTGATTTCGTCTATTTTATTTAAACGGTTGTTGAGGAGCGCGCAGATAAATTCTTTACAGTAATATTTTTTGAGCCAAGCCGTCTGATAGGCGAGCGTGGCGTACGCCGCCGCGTGCGACTTGTTGAACGCGTAAGAGGCAAACCCCTCCATATCGGCGAAAATTTTGGAAGCGACTTCGGCGGAAATGCCCCTCTTCACGCAGCCCTCTATCGTCGAGCCGTTGGTATCGCTTATACCGCCGTTAATGAATTTTTCCTTTTGCGCCATCAGGGTTTTCTTGTCCTTTTTACCCATTGCGCGCCTTACGAGGTCCGCTTCGCCGAGCGAGAAGCCCGCGAGGAACTGGAAAATCTGCATAACCTGTTCCTGATAGACGGGAATACCGTAAGTGACCTTTAAAATCTTCTCCTCCTCGGGGCAGTCGTACGATATTTCTTCCACACCGTGCTTGCGGTTGCAGAACGAGTCGATAAAGCGCATAGGACCGGGACGGTAAAGCGAAACGCCCGCTATAAGGTCTTCGAGAGTATCGGGTTTGAGCTGTTTCATAAAGCGTTTCATACCGCCGGCTTCGAGCTGGAACACGCCGTCCGTATCGCCTTCGGATATGAGCGAGTACGCGCCCGCGTCCTCGTAGCCAATTTTTGCGAAATCCACTTCTATGCCGTGGTTTTCCCTTACGTAATCCACGCATTTTTTGATGTCGGTGAGGGTTACGAGCGCGAGGAAATCCATTTTGAGCATTCCGAGCGCTTCAATTTCCTTTGCGACGAACTGCGTGGTTATATCCTCGCCGTTGCGCGATAAGGGAACGTTATCCGCTATTTTTTTGCGGCAGATAACGACGCCCGCGGCGTGCATACCCGTTTGTCTGGGCATACCCTCTATTTGCAGAGCCATTTCTATGACCCTGTGCAACGACGCGTCCGTTTCGTACATTTCGCAGAACTCCGCGTTTCTCGCGATTTTGAGTTCGTTATATTTACTCTCCAAGTCGGCTTTCTTGTCGGGGTCGGTTTCCGCTTCGTATTTTTTACGCGCGCCCTCTATTCTTCTGCCCAAAAGGTCTGAAATAGAGGTTTTGCCGTCCATTATTTTGGTAAGCCTGTCCGTTTCGGAATAGGGAACGCGCATTA
>CAZRCE010000004.1:0-29489 GCA_964598465.1 uncultured Clostridia bacterium
GAAAGCTTGCCCACGCCCGACGGCTCGATTAAAATTCTGTCGGGGTGATATTCCGCGGCAACCTTTTTTAAAGCTTCCGAAAAATCGCCGACGAGCGAACAGCAGATACAGCCCGAATTAAGCTCGTTCACGGTGATGCCCGCTTCCTTCATAAAACCGCCGTCAACACCGATTTCGCCGAATTCGTTTTCGATAAGCACGAGCTTTTCGCCCGCGTACGCTTCCTTTATAAGCTTTTTGATAAGCGTGGTTTTACCCGCGCCGAGAAATCCCGAAAACACGTCAATTTTTATCATAATACACTTCCTTTCATTACTTGCTACGAGCATTAGTCCCATAAAATGCACCCGTAGGACGCGTAGCGTTTTTAATTAGGCAAATAGCGAGGATAGACGAACGAAACGGCGCGAGAGCGTACAAAGAAGTACGGTAAGCGACGGTTCGTGCATATATACCGCTATTTGCCCATTAAAAGGTATTGGTTGGGGCTTAATGCTCGTACATATTTTATACGCTTTTTGTTGCCTTGTCAAACGCTTTAACCGAAATTAGACCCCGCCTAAAAAGAGCGCCGACGGCATTTCTTGCCGTCGGCGCTCGATTGCGTTTATTATTTTTTGTTTCCGTAAGTAAGGCGGCGGAAAGAGCCGTCCTCTTTATGTATGACGATTTTGCCTTCCTGATTGTCCGCAAGAACTTTTGCGTAATCGATAGCCTCCGCCTGCGTGTCGAAAAGCTTTATCGCCTTGCTTCCGCCCGCGAATTTAACCTGCCATTTTCCGTCGTCCTTGCGCTTGGAAATGTGATAGGTTTTCGTGGAAGCCTTTTTTTCTTCCTCGGGTTCTTCCTTCTTCGCCGCGGGAGCGGGCTTTGCGGGTTCTTCTTTCTTTGCCGCGGGAGCGGGCTTCTTTTCTTCCGCGGGTTTTGCACTGCTCTGCTGAGCTTTCGCGGGCTGTGCGCTGCTCTGAGCTTTTGCGGGCTTAGCGTTTTTCGCCTCCGCATTCTTCTTTTTCTTGGAAAGAATTACGCATATAACGACTAAAATCAATACGAATACGACCGCCGCCGCGATAATCGCCCATAAGAGCCAAGAATCTTCTTGAAATGAAAGCAATAAATTCATAATCTCACCCCTGAATTGTTATCGCTTTAATTATAGAAATTTTGTCGATAAATGTCAAGCATAAAAACCGTTTCCAAAACGCAGTTACAGCGTTTTAAACAAATTCCCCGAAGGCTTCCCCTATCTTTTGCGTTTCTTAAAATTGAAAAGCAGTTCTTCTATCGCTTCCTCGTCGTCTTCTTCGAGAATTTGCTTTATTTCCGACAAAAGGCTTAAATTCTCGGTCAACGCCTTCAACGCCGCTTCCTTCCTGTCGATACGCCCGTAAAACGCACAAGTATATTTTTCGCAAAATCCGTGCCTTTCCACCGTAGCTTTCTTTTTTGAGCAAAGCCCGATATCGCACCTGTCAAACTTAAAATATCCCTTCGTGTAATACGGCTTGTAATATCTGCAACCGTAACAATGCTTGCTTTCGTTTTCCATACTAAACCACCCTGACACAAAAATGTGTATAAATAATATCACACATATTTGTGTTTGTCAAACAGGATTACACAATTTTGTGTTACTATTTTTTTGGTGGTAATAATGATTAATTTCGGAGAAGAATTTAAATATCATAGGCAAAAAGCAAATTTAAGCCAAAAAGAACTGGCTAATTTGATTAATACCTCGCAACAAAATATCAGCAGGTGGGAAAATAACGAAGTTGAACCGAGCATTTCGTTTTGTGTAGCGCTTGCTGACTATTACGGGATTTCTCTCGACGAGCTGATAGGCAGAGATATAGATAAAAAGTAATTGTTTGATATTATTTTGTGTTAGAGTAAATTATGTTTGGCGAAGAAATAAAACAAATAAGAATTGAACGCGGCATTACGCAAACTCAAATATCGGAAGCAACGGGAATACCGCAAAATACTATCAGTTGGATAGAAAGCGATAAAGGTATTCCGAATATTTATCAATGCAAATTACTTGCGGACTATTACGGGATTTCTCTTGACGAACTGATAGGCAGGGATATAGATAAATAGAAAAAAAGCTATCCAAGTTAAAAACATTAGATATTGACGTCTAAAATTTTATTATGAATATTATTTTTGCTGAAAGATTAAAAAATTTGAGAAAAGAAAAAGGATTAAGCCAAGCAGAGCTTGCAAAAGCACTTAATTTAACTCAGCGCAAAATTTCGTATTTAGAAACAGGGCAGTTAGAACCCGATTTAACAATTCTTTGGGAAATAAGCAATTATTTCGGGGTTAGTTGCGATTACCTTATCGGAAAGTCGGAATATTAAAATCGGGTTGCCGCACGGCAACCCGATTTAATTTTTGAATTTTATTAATTACGTTCGCGCGAAAAATCACACTTTTTCGCAGCGGTTTAGTCCAAATCGTTCTAATTTATAGGCTCAATAAAAGTTAGTTTAGTGTTTGATGCAACCAAATCTTCAAATGTTCCTGTAGCAGTAATCAACCCGGTATTTGAATACAATTCAAGAGTTGAATTGCCGTCGGAATTGAAATAGGCAATAAGCCCCGCGACAATATCCAAGCCGCTAACATCGCCCGTATTATTGAAATCAGTCATATTGAATGAAATTTTATAAGATGAAGAACTGTTGTTTGCACTAATATAACCAAACAATCCTGCGACATAATTATTACCGCTCACGTTACCGCTATTCTCACTTTCTGACACATTGACTATAAAATTATAAGCGCTACTCATAACATTATTCATGTAGCCTATTAAACCACCAATATAATCAACGCCGCTAATTTCACCTGTATTTGTTAATTCTTTAAACGATGCACTACCATTCACGCCTGAATAACCAATTAATCCGCCAACGTATGAAGAGGAGCTACTTACTTTTGCTATATTATGACAATTATTAATTTGACCGTTGGAATATCCGGCAATACCGCCTACACATCGTCCGATTGAATGATATTCAATTATAACAGAATTGGTACATGATTCAACTGCTTTACAATATCCTGCATATCCTCCCACATAGGCATAATTTATTCCGTCTTGTGCAATATAGCCGTCGGCAGTTATTGTTGTGCCTGTATTATTACAGTTTGATATCTTAATATTCTCAAGTTTCCCGGCAAGTCCGCCAACGTATGCTTCACCGGTAACATTAGCAACGGATTCTGACGTTTTAATTATCGCGCCGGAATCCCCCATCGCATAACCAAACAATCCACCAACATACAAAGCGCCTATTACGTTTCCCGTATTGCTTAAATTAATAGAATTCAATGTTATCGTACTGCTAGCGCCATTATTTACCGCATAAAGGTAGCCGAATAATCCACCGATATAATTATTACCGTGTACTTCCCCGTCGTTCTGACTTTCCGTTATATCCATAACATAATCAGTAGCTATATATTTATAGTTATAGACATAACCGACAAGTCCTCCCAAATAATCTTCCCCTGCTAAGTTTCCGCTGTTGCTAAGTTGAGTAAATGTCACATCGCCACTTGCCCCCGCATAGCCTACCACGCCGCCCACGTAAGATGTAGCTTCAATATCAGCATAGTTATGACAATCCGAAAGCGAACCGATAGTTTTTCCGCATACGCCGCCCACATATGAATTTTGCGGCGCGTTGATAAAGCCACTTACCGTTATTTCTGAAAGTGACTTTGCACTATAGCCGCAAGCGATGGAAACATTTTCCGCTAAACTTGTTATATTAATATTTGCGTTAGAAATATTAAAACTCTTTATCGTTCCCGTTACATAACCGAACAAACCAACATTAGATTGATTATATTGCGTAATCTTTAAACCGGAAATTGTCAGTCCTTTCCCGTTGAACGTGCCTGCAAACGGCATAGATTCTGTACCTATAGGTATCCACTCTGCATATGCAAGGTCAATACTATTGCCAAGAGAAACCTCTTTATTGGAAAATTTGTTTCCGTTATTAACGAGGTATGCCAATCCCGCAAGTTGCTCGCGCGTGGTTATTACGTACTTAGATGCTGACGATACATACCACTCGGTATCCACAGTTATTTCACCAAAAGGTTCTTCTATTCCACAGAATACACACTCGTTATCTGCAAAATGATGACCTGATGCCGGCACAAAATCGTTTTTATATGAAAGTCCACAAAGCGAACAAGTATAAATCGTATATCCGTATGCATTGCACATAGGTGAAATTATTACTGCTTCATAATTATGATTGCACGCCGGCTCTTTTACCGCAATCTCGTATTCCGAGCCGTCGGTCAGTTCAACAATTATATGACCTGAATAATCTATTGTTACGTTTGAAATTCCTACTCCTGCGTCACCTTTATCACCCTTGTCACCCTTATCGCCTTTATCACCTTTGTCACCTTTATCTACGGCTGAACCGTCCGCACCATCTCTGCCGACCAGCGATAACAGCCACTCTTCGGGAGTACCTTCATATCCGTTTTCAACGGCTATTTCGTATGCCGACTTACCGTTTGTTCCGTTAACTCCGTCCGTACCATTTTCACCTTTTTCACCGATAAGTGAAGCTAACCATTGGGCTTCCGTACCAGTATAACCGTTCTGAACTGCTAATTCATACGCCGATTTACCGTTTGTTCCGTTAACCCCATCCGTGCCGTTCTTACCCTTTTCTCCAACAAGCGAAGATAACCATTGAACTTCCGTGCCGGTATATCCGTTATCAACGGCTAATTCATACGCCGATTTACCGTTTGTTCCGTTTTTACCTACGATAGTTATAAGCCAATCGGATATAGTTCCCTCATATCCGTTTTCAACAGCTATTTCATAGGCAGATTTTCCGTTTGCTCCGTCAGCACCGTCTTTACCATCAGTACCATTCTTTCCATCTTTACCGTTTATACCCACGAGTGACGTCAACCATTGCACTTCAGTTCCCTTATATCCGTTACTTACCGCGATTTCATAGGCAGATTTTCCATCGGTTCCGTTAGTTCCGACAATCGACATAAGCCAATCGGATATTGTACCTTTATACCCATTTTCTACAGCTAATTCATACGCAGACTTGCCGTTGCTACCATCTGAACCTGGTTTAC
The DNA here is from genome assembly GCA_964598465.1 of uncultured Clostridia bacterium. GTDB lineage: Bacteria > Bacillota > Clostridia > Christensenellales > Borkfalkiaceae > Coproplasma. Next base: position 5,143 of record CAZRCE010000004.1, read on the forward strand.
CAATCAAAGACGTTAACCATTGAGCTTCCGTTCCCTCATATCCGTTTTCAACAGCTATTTCATAGGCTGAACTACCGTTAATCCCATCTTTACTTGAATCGTCTTTTGTGTAATTCACCACCCCAAAAGCGACAGAAGCAACACTTAAAATTAAGGCAATTAAAATACCTGCGCCCATTTTTTTCATTTTAATTCTCCTTATAAATTTTAAAATTTTATAAAGTCCTAATATGGCAATAATAATATTATATAGTGGGAAATCCGCCAAGTCAAATATTTTGGCGGATTTTCCGCTAAAATGCAAGTATATGGATACGTCAATCGGTGCAAAAATAAGGCTTTATCGAAAAAGCAAAAAAATATCGCAAGCTAAACTCGGCAAGCAGTTAGGTTATTCCGCAAGAACTATATCAGATTGGGAAAACAACATCACCGAACCCAGTATATCCGCAATTAAGGCTTTAGTTAAATTTTTTGACATAACTTTTGACGAATTTTTCAATGATTACTATTAATAAAACAAAAAAGCAGACGTCGTCAAACGTCTGCTTTTTTTGTGAATAATTTAATTACTCCCCTTTGAAGGGAAGAAGCGACGCGACTCTCGCGCGCTTGATTGCCGTAGAAAGCTCCCTCTGGTGCTTTGCGCAGTTTCCGCTGATTCTTCTGGGAATCATTTTGCCGGATTCGGTTACGAACTTTTTAAGGCGGTTTATATCCTTATAGTCGATAACCTCTACCTTTTCCTGGCAGAAAACGCAAACCTTTTTGCGGGGCATTTTTTTATAGCTCTTTTTTACGACCGTCGTCTTTTCTTCCATAATTTTTATCTCCTCTTATACTATCCCTTAAAATCAGAAAGGGATATCGCCGTCGTCGTCGAACGACTGCAATGCGGGCTTATGCCTCGAAGGCGCGGCGCTCTGAGGAGCGTCCTGCTCGTAACCGTCGCTGTTCGCGCGCGGGGTTAAAAACTCCACGTCCTGCGCGATTACGTCAACGCTCGTGCGCTTATTGCCCTGGCTGTCCTCGTAATTTCTTATTTCAACCGAACCGCTTACGGCGACTTTATTGCCCTTTTTGGCGTATCTTGCAACCGTTTCGCCGAGACCGCGCCATGCGGTCACGTTAAAAAAGTCGGTTTTTCTTTCGCCGTCCGCACCCGAATAGTTTCTGTTGACCGCTATCGCAAAACGGCAGATAGAAACGCCGCCGCTGGTTTCGGTCAATTCGGGGTCGCGGGTTAAGTTACCAATCAGAAATATCTTGTTCATTTTATCCCCTTGTCAATTACTGTTTCTTCGTTATTACACGTCTTAAAACTTCGGCGGATAATCCCGCAACTCTGTCAAGCTCTTTAACTACGGTTCCTTCCGCTTCGAAAGTCATGAGCACGTAGTAGCCTTCGCTCTTATAATTAATAGGATACGCAAGCTTCTTCACGCCCCACTTGTCAGTGGAAATTACCTTACCGTTGTACTGCGCGACAATCGCTTCGAACTTCTGAGCGAAAGCTTCCTTCGCTTCGTCTGCAAGCGCGCTGTCCAACACGTAGAGCATTTCGTAAGTTTTCATAAAGTTTCACCTCCCGGACTTATTCGGCATACCATTTTGTTTGGGTATGCAAGGCAATATGTTCACACGAATATTTTTTGGAAAGCGTTGCTTTTTAAAAATATTCGTCGTGAGTTGCTGTTGTCGCGGAAACGCTTAACGGTCAAAATCAATCCGACCTTGCGTTTCCCGTCGTTAATTAATTTGAAATTAGCTAAACTATAATACAGTAATAAAATCGATTTGTCAAATAATTTAGTCGGTTTTTATTTTGTCTAATACGTCAACTATCGTAAGCTCGCCCAAAACTATTTCCGTCTGCCATATCTTTTTAGGTCTGCTTCTGTCGATATTCCCCGCTTCGTCTTTATGGTAAATCGCGGATTCTTCAACGATTCCCGCGTCGCACAGCTCGAAAAGCGAAGCGTTTTTAATGTTAGTCGTCGCCGTCGCGATGAGCTTGTTGAAGTCGTTCACCCTGTAAACCTGTTCGTTGTGATTAAAGTGCGTAACAGCTCCCTCACCCTCGCCGACGGTTTCGGTACTGCACAGCATAAGCGTCCAAAGACCCTTGGTCGCGCCGTAGGTGTAATAGGTCTTGCCCGAGGCAACCCCCGCCGCGTATTCCGAAGCGGTCAGCTTACCGAGCCTTCCCGCCGCGCCTTCTTCCGAATTGACGAGGATATAGCTCTTGCCGTCGAAAGTATAGTAAACGTAATTCGTGTTGAATTCTATCTGACTGTTCTCGTCGGTGACGGTCGTTACGGCTTCGCGGATTTTAGCGTTCGCATTAGCCTCGCCCGCGTCGTTAGTACCGCTGTAAATTTCGTCGGTGAAAATCTTCTGCAAGGTAAGGTTATCTATCGACTTCGACATATCGCAGATTTTCGAATCCGCAAGCTCGTTTAAAATCGTGTTATCGTCGCCGGTTATATTTATAACGTCGCGCAATGTTAAATCGTTCGTAAGTCTGCCCGCGCGGTCGGCAACGCCGTTAATAGTCGTGCCCGCAACCGGCTGGGTAAGCTCCTCGTCGTAGTAAACGCCTTTTATATTGAAATAGCTGTCCTCGACGATATAGCCCGTCCTTTCGTTGCCCTCGAAATCGGTAATCGTGCAGGTGTGCCTGTAAGGAAGCCCGTCCGCCGCAAGCGTAATCGCGCTGGCGCCGTACGCCATATAGGTCATAATATGGTCGTCCGATTTGATATCCATAAACTCGCCGAGCTCTATCTCGTCTATCGCGTCGCCGACTTTGTTTATCGTATATTCGCCGATTTTGCTCATAAGCTTGTCGTCTTGGTCGATATCGATAATCGCCTTTATCTTGACGTTTTCGGTGAGCTTTTCGACCTGGTCGGAAATACTGCTTATAGGCGTGCCCTCGACGTAAATCTTTTCGCCGTCGTCGCCCAGATAGTAAACGTTCTGAATATTATCCGCGGGGTCGGTTACTACGAAGCACTCGACTTCCCGTTCTTCCTCGCCTTCCTCGGCGGGTATTTTATAGAGCGCTACGAACGAATAACCGTCGCCGTGCTCGCTCCTCGCCTCGGTTATGCCGAAGCTTATATAGGACATAATCGCGTCGGTAGCCTTGGCGTCCATAACGTCGGTTACGGTGAGGACGTCCATCGCGCCGTCAACTACGTCGGGAACATTGTCAACCGTTACGCCCTTTACTTCCTGCCCGTTCCCGTCGGTGACTCTGGTTACTATTCCGTTCTCCGTGTGCAGCGTTACGGTCATTCCGTCGGCGTGCGTGCCCGTGTAAGTGCCGTCGCCGTTATCGATAAGCCCCTTTACGTTGTAGCCGATATAGACCATTATCGCGCTGTCGGGCGAGATATCCATAACCGCGGGAAGGGTGAGGTTGCCCACTCTCTCGTCAACGTCGAGCTTGCCGTCCAGAAGTTCGCCAACGCTCGCGCCCTCGAAAATTTCTTCGATTACGCGGTCGCCTTTTAAAAAGTCGGTTACGGGGAAGTTATACAGCGGCGCGAACGCGTCCTCCGTAATCGAACGGATAGTTATCGCGCTTATCTGCTGTTCCTCTCCCGAATTGTCGTAATAATAATTGCCCGTTACGCCCACGAAATTATCGCCGTATTCCTTGCGGTAAATAACGCTCTCGTCGCCTACGGTCTGATAGACGTATTCGCCGTCGGAATCCTTGGCGGTGACGTAATAGGTCGCGTCGTCGCCTTCGCCCAGGCAATAATAATACTGCCTGTAAACGGGCAAGCCCTCGTCGCTTTTCTTATTCGATTGGCTGAGCCATAAAGCCGCGTCCACGTTCGAAGGATAGGTATCCGCGCCGTTTACGGGCACCGTTCTGTAATACGCGCCCTTGCCGCCGGCAAGCTCCGAATTGAAAACGTATTCGTCGTAGTAAAGGGGGAACTTCGCGCTGTTTTCCTTGTCGGCGGGGTTTGCGTAAACGTAAACGCACTCCACGCCCGCAATCAGCGCGTGTACCAGCTCGTTATCGTTGAGCATTCCGTCCATACCCGCGGAAGTCATAACCTTGGCGGGGCGGACGTCCATAATCTTTTCCTGCAAATACATGGGCAGGTCCATAAACTGCGTGGCTTCGAACTCGGATTTATCGAGCTCCACGTACGCACCGAGCGAATCGTATAAAACGCCCGTCATATTTTCGAGCACGGGAAACAGCGTCCTAACCTCGGAAACGGTTACGTTGCCTATGCCTTCCGCCATTCCCGAAAGCTTATTGATAAGCTCCATAATATTCTTCGCGCCGCCGTCCGAGCTGTCGGTATTGATAAACGCGTTGCCGTTGCCGTCGTCGTTGGTGATGCCGAGCGTGTTGAAAATCGTATCGAAATCGGAATTGAGTACGAAAAAGCATATTCCCGCTATCGCCCCTATTTCGGCGATAATCGCAAACAGAAATCCGAGTATAAACGCTATTAGTCCGACTAAAAACTTCGAACCGCCTTTTTTGGTCTGCCTCTCTTCCATAATACTCCTTAATGCGCGCGTACCTCGTGCGCGTCGATACTATTATATAGTATGCCGCGGACAAAATCAACTCTTTACCGCAGGAAATTCATTCTAATAAATTCGTCGGCGAGGCGCAAAAGCTTTTCCCTTTCGTTAAGCCTCGGCTCTACCGCGCAGCGCGATAAAAGATAGTTAAGCGCTTTCCCCGCCGCGCTTGCGGGAACGCCGCGCTCTATCAGCTCCCTGCCGTCGGTTTTAAGCTCCCCCACGGCGAACGGCGCGCCCTCTTTCTTCATTCGCGCGATAATATCCCGCCACTTAACTACGGCGGGCGCGGCGGAAAGGTCGTCCTTGCACGCGCTGTAATCAGCCTGCTTCAACTTTAAAAGCTTATCTATATAGCGGTAGTTTTCGACGATAAACCGCCTTACCTTGCTCTCGCGGGCGGCGCAGTTCAAGTCGTACATATGCAGTCTTACGAGCGCGCACACCTCCTCGGTAAGCTTTTTCGGCGCGCGCAACCGTTTTAGAATATCAGCCGCCATATCCGCCCCCGCCGCCTCGTGTCCGACGAATTTTCCCGTTTCCGCGAAAACCCTCGGCTTGCCTATATCGTGCAGAAGCGCGGCGAGCCGTATATCTTTATCCGCATACTTTAAACAGCGCAGGGAATGTTCCAGAACGTCGTGGTCGTGGAAGTCCGCCCTCTGCTTTAACCCCCTGCCCGCTTCCAGCTCGGGAAAGATATATTTAAGAACTCCCGTTTCGGAGAGGATTTTAATTCCGCGGTAATGCGCGTCCTCAACGCCGCAGTAGCCGTCGGCTTGGAGTATCGCCTGCAATTCCGTAAATACGCGCTCCGCGGAAATATCGCGGATAAGAGCGGCGTTCTTTCTTGCGCCCGAAAGGCACTCGTCGTCGGGCGTGAACCCCAAACGGCAGGCGAACCGCGCAAGGCGCATAAGGCGCAGACCGTCCTCGCCGAAAACCTTGTCGGCGTTTACCACGGTCGAAACCCGCTTACTTTCGATATCGGCTATTCCGCCGAGCGGGTCAACGAACTCCCCGCGCGCGATATCGTAGTAAACGGCGTTGCACTTGAAATCCCTGCGGCGCGCGTCGCTTAAAATATCGTCGGTGAAGAAGGTCCTCGCGGGGTTATGCTCGCCGCGCACGTATTCGTCCGTGCGGAAAGCAGCGTATTCGTACCCCGCTCCGCCGCCCGTAAGCTTCACAGTGCCCGTGTTTTTATACACGGCGTTTACTTTAAAACCGCACCTTTCGGCAACGCGCGCGAAATCCTCCGCCGAAGCGGGCGCGCAGATATCGAAATCGTTTAAAGGCGCGTTTACCTCCGCGAGAAAATCGCGGCAGCTCCCCCCTACGAGATACAAAGGGAACGGGCACGCCGCGGCAAGCTTATTAAGTTTTGAAGGGATTAACCCCGCCATATTTTTCCGCATAGATAAATGATAACAAAGTTTTAAAATTATTGCAATCGTTAAATTATTATTGTATAATTAATAAGAGAGATTAATCGGTTTTCACCGCTCGACGGATAATTTTATGATAAACGTAATTACGAACGCTAAAAATTCAGAGGGAAAAAACGCTAAAAAACTCGAAACCGTAAAACAGGTATTCGAGCGCGCGGGTTTAGAATATAAATTCCTTTTCACCGAATACGCGGGGCACGCCCGCGAAATTTGCCGTGAGCTTACCAAGGACGGCAACGAAACGACCGTCGTTGCGATGGGCGGCGACGGAACTCTGCACGAGGTTTTAAACGGCATATGCTATCCCGAAAAATGCTGTTTGGGCATTATCCCCCTCGGGAGCGGCAACGACTTTGCTACCGCCGTAGGCGTTAACCTCGACGTAAAGTACGCCGCGGAAACGGTGGCGTTCAAATCGCCCCGACATATCGATTATATCGAACTGAAAAACGGGCTTCGCAGCATTAACGCCGTAGGAACGGGCGTGGACGTGGAAGTTTTAAAACGCGCGTACTCGGGCAAGAAACACGGCAAGGGCAAATATCTTTCCGCACTGTTAAAGACTATCGCGAAATTCAAGAGCTTCCGCTGCACCGTGACCTACGACGGAATTACCGAAGAACACGACGGCATTATCGCCTGCATAGGCAACGGTATGCAGATAGGCGGCGGAATAAAGCTTTTCCCGCACGCGGATACCTGCGACGGTATGCTCGACCTTATAATCGTTGACTTCGTTTCCAGACCAAAACTTATAGGCGCGCTTATCAAACTCGTTTCGGGCAAGGTCGAAAAAATCAAGGAAGTTAAGCTCGTAAGATGCAAAAGCGTGAGCATTTCGCGCGAGGGAAACTATACCATACAGGCGGAAGGCGAGCTTTACGACGACGCGCCGCTCGACGCGGAGATAGTCGGCGACAAGCTTAAATTCTTTTTACCCTAAATATGATACGGAAATTTTACAGACAGATTATCGACGCGGTGCCTACCGCCGTCATAGTCGTGGACCAAAATCTGAAAACGGTTTTTACGAACCAGGCGTTCAAGACGCTGTTCAACACCTCCCTTACGCGGGGAAGCGTGGCGAAAGTCGTCGGCTGCGCCGAGGGGCGGGCGAACTGCGGCGGGGCTGACTGCGCGCACGATTGCCCGCTCGTTTCCGCTTTCGAAGATTCGTTTTTATCGGGCAAGGAAGTTTCGCGCAGGGTACTCCTCAAAATATCTTCGCCCGCAGGTTTAAAGGACGTAAGCTTTTCCGTAAGCGTCAAACCGCTCGGCGGCGGCTTGATTATGGGCGTTATCGACGACGCGTTCGAGCTTGAAATCGCGCGAGAGCTTCAAACTGCGAAAAACATTCAGCAAAGGCTTCTGCCCGCGGGCAAATGGGCGGGCGGCAAAAGATATTCGTATATGTATATCCCCTGCCGCGACATAGGCGGCGACCTCCCCGACGTTTTCACCGTGGGAAATTCCGCGTGCGGCGTAATCGCCGACGTTTCCGGCAAGGGCATTTCCGCGGGTATGCTTACCGCGTTCGTCAAAGCCGCGTACGACAAGACGGCGTACTCGCCCGCGCAGGCGATACGCTCTTTAAGCGATAAGTTTTCCGAGCTTAACCTCGACGAGAGAAGCTACATAACGGTCGCCGCGGCGAGGATAGACGAAAACAGCATAACCTACTCTATGGCGGGGCATAACGTGCCCATACTTTTAAAGTCGGACGGCGGCATAACGCGGATTATGCTCAACTCCCCTCCCGTTTCGAATTGGTTCGAAAACCCCTCGTATTTCGAGGATACTATACCCTATAAGCGCGGGGATATCCTCGTTTTACTGACCGACGGCGTTACGGAAAGCAAAAACGACCGAGGCGAAATGTTCGGCGTGGACGGGGCGATAAAAACGCTTTCCTACTCCCGCTCGGGCGACGAATTTATAAAAAACCTCGAAAGCAATCTCAAAAATTTCTGCGGCAATTTGTCCGACGATATTACGGCAATAGCGTTCGACTTATAATAAAAAACGACCCCCGCGCGGCGACTTCGCCGCGCGGGGATAACATAGTTATTTATGAAATTTTAGAAACCGTTATCCCTATCCATTCGGTTCCTTCATCCTCTCTTTCATACGTTATATCGATAGTAGAGCCAATGAGCAGATATCTTCTACCGGCTACCAATTCGGTTTCAATCATTGCTTGATAATCGCCGCCGCTGTCGTCGTCGCAAATACACTCGGAAATAACCGTCGGGTCTATGAAATATAAATAAGTATCGCTTTCGGTATTTGTAAACATGGTAAACCGATACGTTCCGCTACTGCTCGGAGTAAAGCACAACAACTTTACGCGTTTCCAATGAACAATCCAACCGTAGGAAGTCGTAGTAATATTGCGTATAGCGTCATAAGAATCCACAGTACTGTCGGACGGGGTTATCGCTAATTTTGTCTCACCGATATATTTTCCAACTCGCTCTACTCTTAATCTGTAAATACCATTCGGAGAAACGGTTTGACTTATAAACGCATTATTGTTATACCCGCTGTTATCATCGGTTTGTACTAGATTGCCGTTACTGTCATAAAGGCTTAACTTTGTGTCGCAATCGCCGAAAGTCTGAAATAGCTGATAACTATCTTCTTCAAACTCAATATAGAAATCTTTGTAATAATAATCCCACTGCGCTAAACGTTCCGTATAGCGAGAATTGGCGTCAATTTTTATATACGCGTCTGTTCTGTGTCCACACACACTGCATTTTGATTCCCAGACACCCGATTCATCTATCTGTCCTTTCAGTTCGTAGCTATGCTCGTGATTCATTTTAAGAGAGACGTAACCGTTACACCAAGAAGAATTTACCCAGATACAATTCCTGTTACCTCCCCATCCGAAATGAACCACGTAGCCCATATATGTATAGATAGGGTCGTCGGGATATTGATATTCTTGGTAACCGTAACCTACCACAAAGTGATTGGTACCTCCTAACGCACTACTTAAATAAATTATTAAAGGGCGGTCTGCGTCAATTTCCTCCTTTACCTTTGAAGAAGGCATTTCATTTGCGCCAAATAAACCTGTATACCATTCATAATTCACACTAAACAGCGTTGAACGGAAATTTTCTTTTAAGTATGAATATATACCGTCCTTAACCGCGCCGATAAAAGAAGAGCTCGTGTTTGGTGGCATTATGCGAGTTATCATCTCGTTATAAAAACTGTTTACTCCCGTACCTTCGCTTCTCGTTCCCGTCGTTTCGGAAGTCATTTTTGCGGGGTTTTTGCAGTAGTTTGGATTTTTCTCGGGATACTTCACGGCATTTGTCGCGTCGTCATAACCGTTCAAAAACCTGTCGGGAATTATTCGTCTGTAATTGTAGTAATTATTGAAGCCGAGCAACAGTTGTGCGGCAATGGGGCCGCACGTTCCCGAATTACCGTTACCGTAAATTCCTCCGGTATAATTATTGCCACGCATAGGCTGCGCCCAAAAATAATTTGCGTTAGAAATGTATTTGCCATCCAATTTAGAGGCGCAAATTAAATTTTCAGTATCTATTTCAGGCGCACTACTAAGTTCAGAAAAATTTAATCCAAGTAAAGAGTTTATATTAGATATATCTTTTTTTAAGTCACCTTCACTTAAATCCGATTGACTTAAAGTCTTTTCGCAACTATTTTTATTTAGTAAACTTCTCGTTTGCCGTGAAAATTTTACCGCCTGCAAAGAAGAAACGTCCGCAATCTCACCCGTTACGACGTTCTCGAAAGAGTTGCCGGATTTTTTTAAATAATTCGCGGGACCGGCATAGTACTTTTTGTCCGCAAAATTTTCAAAGGGATAATCTCCATCTAACGAGCATTCCATCATTTCCAGAGAATCGCGTAAAAACACCGCATACCCGCCATTCTCGAATTCAACTCCGATATAATCGGCAGAGCCATCGAGATTGTAAAGATAGCCGTATGAAGTAATTTTTTTACCTTTAAAAGAATTGGCGTCTTTATTTTTATCCTTGCTTTCTACCGTACTCACATTACCGTTTACGTTCGTTTCATTTGCATAAACTATCGGTTTTTCACATATTACAATAACTAATACAGTAATTATTAATACTGTTACAAAATAAACTATCTTAAATGCTTTTAACTTTTTCATTTGTTACCCCCATTTAAAATAAAATTTATTCTTCTTAACTCCAAAATCTTTCAAATTTTACTTCATTGAACTCCGTTTTATCCATTATTAGCATAAAACACCTTTGATAGGGCATTGTCGCATCACCGACGGGTATAATATATCTTTCAAGCTCGTATTTGACAATAAGCGTTCCATCTTCTCTATATATATCTTTTAAAAAATATTGCCTTGGACTACAATCCGAAAATATATAAAGAATAACCGTTCTCTTATCGAAATCAACGATTCCTGGGTACTTAGTAAATATTTTTTCAAATTCTTGCTCTTCGGTTATTATATAGGTTCTATTTCCCGGTGAAGTTTCATCATAATAGCCGTCATCATAACCGTCATAATTTTCGTAGCGGTAATAAGCGCCGCGGACGTGATTATTATCCATAAATTCTTGACTTATGCACTTATTTGCGTGACTGTCCCAATACGCGTTATAAGAATTGCACCCCGCAAGAAAGCACAAGCATAACCCTATCAATAAACTTCCAAATAAAAATGCTTTTAATTTTTTCATTAACGTCGTCTCCTTTTCAAGCTTTTAACGTGTTTCAATAAATTCAACTTCATCAAATTCCGTTTTATCCATTATTAGCATAAAACACCTAGTTGAAGGCATAGCAAAATCGCAGATATTACCTCTATCTTCGAGTATATAATAAATAATCAATTTATCCTCAACCAAAGATATACTATCTATATAGTAATGTCTTCCACCATACCCGTCGGCAAACATATAAAGAATAACTGTTCTCTTATCGAAATCAACAGTTCCTTCGTACTTAGTAAATATTTCTTTAAATTCCGCTTCTTCGGTTATTATATAGGTTCTGTCCCTCGGAGACGTTTCATCATAGATATATTTCGGATTGTTAATCAAGTCGTTACCGTCATAATTTTCGTTGCGGTAATAAGCACCCAGAACGTGATTGTTATCCATAAATTCTTGACTTATGCACTTATTTGCGTGACTGTCCCAAAACGCGTTATAAGAATTGCACCCCGCAAGAAAGCATAAGCATAACACTATCAATAAAACTGATAATAAAAATGCTCTTAATTTTTTCATTAACGTCGTCTCCTTTTCAATCTTTTAACGTGTTTCAATAAATTCAACTTCACTAAATTCCGTTTTATCCATTATCAGCATAAAAAATCTTTGATATCGCCTTACAGCGTCAATAATGGCTTCATTATATTGCTCGTACTTATATTTTACAGTAAGTATTACGTCCTCTATGTAAATTTCGTTTATAAAACATTCCCGTGGACTACTATCAGCAAACGTATATAAGATAACAAGTTTATTTTCAAAATCTACCGTTCCGTTATACTTAGTAAAAATTTCTTTGAATTCCGCTTCTTCGGTTATTATAAAAGTTCTGTATTTAGGCGAAGTTTTATCATAATAGCCGTCATCATATCCGTCATAATTTTCGTTGCGGTAATAAGCGCCACGGACGTGATAATTATCCTTAAATTCTTGACTTATATATTCTTGAGCGTGACTGTACAATTCCGCCCCATAAGGCATACTACATCCCGCAAGAAAACATAAACACAACACTATCAGTAAACTTCCTAATAGAAATGCTTTTAATTTTTTCATTCCTAATTCCTCCATTAAGCGAAACAATTAGATTTATTCAACTATATTATATCGTAATTAATTAAATTTGGCAATATGCAATTAATATCATTTCGCGTCGAAAACGTAAAAATAGGTAGCCTTGCGCTGTAAATCGCAAGGCTACCTAACATTTTATTTTATAATTAATCAGAATTCTTTTATTTTCGCGATTGCCGCACTGCGGTTTTCCACGCCGAGCTTTAAGTAAATGGAACTGATATAATTCCTCGCCGTGCCGTCCGAAAGCTTTAATGCGGAAGCTATCTGTCTGTTCGTAAATCCGTCGGAAATCATAAAGGCGATTTCCACTTCCCTGTCGGATAGGTCGAAAGCTTTTTTAAGCTTCAACTCCCTGTCCGAGGAAACGAGCATAGCCGCATCCGTTATCTTTTTAGCTATCTTAGACGGCAGAATCGTGTCGCCCGCGTAGGCGTTCTTTACCGCGTCGATTAATGCGGTCGCGCCGATATCCTTTAAAAGATACCCGCTCGCGCCGTTGTTTATCGCGCTTAAAATATAGTCGCTGTCGTCGAAAGTCGTAAGAATTATTATCTTGGTTTGGGGACTGCTCTCTTTTATCCTCTTGGTCGCCGCAACGCCGTTCATATTCGGCATACGGATATCCATTAAAATTACGTCGGGCGCGAGCTTTTCCGCAAGCGTAACCGCCTCCGCGCCGTCGCCCGCAATTCCGCACACGGATATATCATCCGAAGTGTCCAAAACGCTTTTAAGCCCCTCCGCCAAAATCATCTGGTCGTCAACGAGCATTACTCTAATCATTCGAATTTCCCTCCTTACCCTTTTCCTCGGGAAGTCTTATATACATTTCGAAGCCTTCGCCGTCCTCGCTCTCGTACCTTATACTGCCGCCGAGAACCGCCGCGCTGTCGCGCATACCGCGTATGCCGTAGCCTTCCTTGAAATCCTCGCTCAGCCCCGTTCCGTTGTCCGAAACGATGAGCGTGACTTCGCCGTGGTTTGCTTTAAGCTCGACGTAAAACGCCGTTGCCTTGCCGTGCCTTAAACCGTTCGCAAAGCACTCTTTAAGGCTGTTGCACATAAATCTTCTACCGTAAACCGACAGCTCGACGTCGTCGATATCGCTCCTTACCTTGACGTCCGTGCCGTCCATAGTCTGCGCGATAATTTCTTCAAGCTCCTCTTTGAGCCTGCGCGAGCCGCCGCGCCCCGCGAGAAGGTGAACGCTGTCGCGCATCTGTTCGAGCGCGTTTTTAGCCTGAATATTCGCCGAAATAATCTTCGACTTCGCTTCCTCGGGGTCGGAATCCATTAAAAGCTTCGCCGCCTCCGTCTGCATTATAACCGCCGTCATAGAGTGTCCCGCGTTGTCGTGTATGTCGCGGGCGATGCGGTTGCGCTCCTCGAACATAGCCGTTTCCGAAAGCTGCTCGTAAGCTTCTTTCAGCTTCGTCTTATTTTCGTCCGCCTCTTTGAGCGCGGCGGTAAGGCGCATATTGGTGCGCGCGTAGTGCAAAAGGAAATTTGCCACGACGAAGTGCGATAATATTATTACCAGGCCGAGAATACAGCCCGAGAGTATCTCTATCGCGGCTTCGTATGCGGACACGCCCGAATGAATGATTACCCAGCCTAAAACGAAAGTGGCTACGTAGGCGACGCAGCTTGCTATGAACACCGCGAGCTTGGAACGGAAGTCGTCCACGTTCGCGTAGAACAGCGATAAAATTACGCAGTACATTGCCGAAAGATAGGCACTGCCCGCTATCGTACTGATTACGAGCAACAGTAAAAAGTCGAGGATATACAGCGTGATATGCGCTTTAAGCGTTTTAACCTTTAATATCTGTACGAGGCAGAGTATATCGAGGACGAAACAACTTACGACGAGCGTGACGAGCAGCCACACGTCGTACTTGACCGTCGCGTACTGAACGCATATTACGATGTCGAATACCACCAGAAGCACGCTTACCACTACGCCTACGTATTTGGATAGCTTGACGGGGTCGAACTCAAACTTTTTTTCCATCTTTAATAAGTCTGCGCACGTCGCAGTCCGATTTTATTTTTTCCAGCCTGTCGCTTAAAAAGTAACTGTAAATATCCTTATCGTTCGCATAGATACAATGGTCGTAGAATTTTACGTTGTTGAGGTTGCAGATAAGCTGTACGCTACGCGTAAGCTCGTCATCCGCCACCGACGGGTCGGACGAACCCGTGACGTGATTATGCGCGGCGAACACGCCGTAAGGGCGGTAAACCGAAATATCCTTGATTATTCTTTCGGGGTCAAGCTCTACCTTGTTCGCGTCTTTCGAAGTGTAGGCGCAAATCCGCTTTACCCTGCCGTTCTTGTCGAGCAGGTACAATTCGAAAAATTCGTCGTGCTTGTTGCGGAAGCGGCGCTTGATAAATTCCTTGAACTCGGAAACGTTTTTAACGACGGCGAAACAGTCGCAATCGTTCCCCGCCGCGACGCACTCGCCTATACACTTTAAATACAGCGCGATATTGATACCTACCCCCTCTACCGCGCACAGCTCGTCTATTTCCGCTTTGAGTATTTCGTTGATACTCGAAAACCGCTCTAACAGCGCGTGTGCGACGGGGTTGGTATTTTTGCGCGGATATGCGTTGAAAAGCAAAATTTCAAGCAGCTCGTGTTCGTACAAATTACCGCCTTCGTTCAGCTTTGCGTAAAGGCGTTGCCTGTGTCCTTCGTGCATTTATCCCACTCCGTAAAAATTTTTGAATAATTGCCTTTAAATCATTTTACCACAAAATGCGAAAAGTGTATAATGTTTTAAAGACGATTTTAACAAGAAGGTGACTTTAATGAACGCATATTTTGACGATATAGTTAAAAATATTTCGCAAATCATACGCTTCGATTCTTCGCAGTACCCCGCGTTGGAGGGTAAACCCTTCGGCGAAGGCGCGGCGAAAGCGCTCGGGTTCTATCTCACGCTCGCCGATTACCTCGGCTTCGAAACGAAAAATTACGACAATTTCGTCGGCGAAGTTTCGTACGGGAGCGGCAAAGACTTCGCCGTGCTCGCCCACCTCGACGTCGTGCCCGCGGGCAACGGCTGGACGCACGAGCCTTTCGGCGGCGAAATAGATGAAAGCTCCGCCCGCGTCTGGGGCAGGGGCGCGATGGACGACAAAGGTCCCGCCGTTATCGCGCTTTACGCTTTGAAGGCGCTTAAAGACGAAGGGCTTACCCCGAAAAGAAAAATAAAACTCATTCTCGGCTGCAACGAGGAGAGCGGCTGGAAATGCATCGAGCATTACAACGAAGTCGCCGTTATGCCCGAGGAAGGTATTTCGCCCGACGCGGACTTCCCCGTTATCTACGCCGAAAAAGGCATACTGCACTTAAAGTTTGCGTTCGATTGCGCGGGCGATTTTAAAAACCTTAACGGCGGCAACCTTTCGAATATGGTGTGCGACTACTGCGAAGTAACCGCGCCCTACGACGAAGCGCGCGCTGCCGCGCTTGCGCTTACGTACGAAAACGGAAAAATAATTTCGCGCGGAAAGAGCGCGCACGGCTCTACCCCCGACAAGGGCGTAAACGCAATACCCGCAATTCTCGAATACCTTAACCTCGGCGAAATGAAAAAACTCCTCTTTGACGAGAAGTTCGGCGTGGGCGGTTTCGAGGACGAAACGGGCAGGCTCACCTTCTCCCCCAACCTTATTTCGCAGGCGGACGGAAAAATTTTCGTGACCTGCGATATGCGTTACCCCGCGACTATGAAGCGCGAGGAAGTGCTTTGCGTAATCGATAAATACGGCGTTCCCTACGAGATAATGCACGAGCAAGCGCCCCTGTTCAACGATAAAAACGGCGAGCTTATACAAACTTTGCTTGCGGTATATAACGAAGTTACGGGCAAAAACGCGCAGCCCGTGGCAATCGGCGGCGGCACTTACGCGAGGGCGCTGAAATGCGGCGCGGCGTTCGGACCGGAGGAGGACGGCGAGGAAGAAACCATTCACAAGCCCGACGAATATATAACTTTTGCTAAGATTGAAAGATGCTTCGAAATTTACAAAGAAGCGTTAAGAAGGCTTTGCTTCCGTTAAATAGCGTATAATGGGCGCGGCGATTTTTCAATCGCCGCGCCTTTTTTATTTGCTTGCTTCTCGGCGACGGCAAGGACGACCGTCGCCTCGGTCACCGCTCGCGCGTTTATTATGCGCTCGCTCATCTCGCACCGCCAAAATAGCACACCGTGCTATTTTGAGAAATGCGTGCTCGTCCCTCAAATCCCTCTTTATCCGCGCAAAGAAATACCCGCCGAAGCAACCGTCGGATGGAGGGATTTGCGCCTTGGGCGGCGCGCCCCGATGAACAGCACACCGTGCTGTTCAGTTTGCGTTCATTCTTTTTTCGTGATATTTTCTCTCATCGCAAACTGCTCGCTCCCGCTCGCATCTCCACCCTCAAATCCCTCCAATTTTCTGTATAACAAAATACGAGAACGGTAAAAACCGTTCTCGTATTTTGGCGCGGATGGAGGGATTTGAACCCTCGCTACGGTTTCCCGTACTACTCCCTTAGCAGGGGAGCCCCTTGAGCCACTTGGGTACGTCCGCTCGTCGTCGCAAACTACGCTCCCAACAGTTTGCCGCGAAAACTTATCGTTCCACGCAAACTGCAAGTTCGCTTCGTTGCGCCTCCTCTTAACCGAAAATCTTTCTCCGAAATATTTTCGGTTATAATAATTGATTTATAAAATTTATCTGCGCACCATTTCCGTTACGCTTAGACAATATAGCATAAATTTATGCGTTTGTCAAAACATTATTTCCTCGATTTAAAAAATAAGGCAACAATTTTCGCCTCAGGCTTGCCAACGCCCGAGCTTTATGTTAAAATAATTTTACTAATCGCGTTACCGACGGGGCTGCCCCGCAAACGGCACTATACGCGGAGGTGGGATTATGAGGATTGTATTTTTCGGCGATTCGATAACGGATTGCGACAGGGACAGAACGGACGAAAAATCGCTTGGCAACGGCTACGTGCGCGCGCTTGCGAATAAGCTTCGTCCCATCTATCCCGATATGGACATCGAACTTATCAACAAGGGCGTTTCCGGCAACGAGGTCTGCGACCTCCTTTCGCGCGTTCAGAGCGACGTTATTGACTTAAAGCCCGACGCAGTAGTTATAATGATAGGCATCAACAACGTCATTCACCGCTTTAAGTACGGCAAGGAGCTTAACTTAAAGCAATTCGAAAAGGATTTGATCGCGCTGATAGAGGCGTTGAAAGAGGCGGGTATCGTAGTAATTTTCCTCGAACCCTTCCTACTGCCCGCGCCCGACAAAAAGCGTATGCGCCCGCTGTTCAATAAGGAACTCGAAATTATTCACCGCGTCTGCGTGAAGATGTGCGACGAGTTCGTCGCTTACGACGAAATGTTTAACGGACTTTGCGAGAGTATGCCGTACAGCTACTATTCCGAGGACGGCGTGCACCCGACCTTTAACGGCTCGGATATGATAGCCAACACCGCCATAAAAGCTATAAGAAAACACCTGCTTTAACAAGGCGTAAAAACTTACTTTAATATAACCGCCCCGACCGCAAAAATGCAGTCGGGGCGGTTTTTTACGCCGTAACTTCTACGCCTTAAAAATTCGAGCCGTTCCAGCCCCAGTCCTTCAATCCGTGATAGGTGACGTACACGCATTCGGCGGGAACGCCTGCCTCCTCCGAAAGAATGCGGCAGATTTCTCCCGTCAGCTTCGAATAGTCGGAAGACGACGCGTTGCCGTAGAGGCTCACCTCGACGTAAGCGCCCTTTTCAAGCTTTCTTCCGCCCAGATACAAATCGTACCCCTCTTGAAATCCGACCATAAGATAGGTTTCGCTCTTGTGAAGAATGGAAACCGCCCTGCCGAGCTTTTGTTTGATTTTTTCCTTCTTTTCTTCCGTGAGCGTTACGGTTAATTTGCTGTCGATAAAAGGCATACTATATTTCTCCTTATAATTAATTTTTCTTTGAAAGCACGACCAGCGTTTCGACGTTCGCCGTCTGGGGGAACATATCGTAGGGGGTTACGCTCTCTATTTTATAAAATCCGTCCTCGCCGTAAGCGCCCGTCTTTATAAGCTGACCACCCTCCTCTTTTAAGCTTCCGCATAAAAGACCCGCGTCCCGCGCGAGCGTGGCGGGGTTACAGCTTACGAGCACCACCCTCTCCGCGCCGCTTTTAAGCACGGCTTTTACGACCGAACGCTCCATACCCTTTCTCGGCGGGTCGCACACGATAACTCGCTCCTTTCCCGCGGTAAGGGCGAGTACTCCGTCTATTTTATCCTCGACCGAGCCGCAGATATTTATCATCTTCCCGTCCAGCCCGTTCATTTCCTTTATGCCGTCGGCACAGCGCACGGCTTCTTCCACAATCTCCACCCCGCAGGCAAAACCGCAGGACTTCGCAAGCAGAGCCGTAAGCATACCGCCGCCGCTGTACAAATCTATCGCGGCGCAATTTTTCCCCACCGCCGCGACTACCGCGGCGTAGAGCTTTGCGCGGACGTCGTCGTTGACCTGCAAAAACGTTTCCGCACCCGCCTTGTACTTTATACCGCTATCCTCCGCCTCGAAAAAGCCTTCGCCGCGGCATATATGCCACTCTTTGCCGAAAATAGCGTTCCCGCGCGAGGAATTTATATTCAGAAGAAGGGTAAAATTTTTAAGCTTGTCCTCGAGCAGTTTTTCAAAGCCCGACAAATCCGTTTTCCTTGCGGAAACGACGGTGACTATATACGCGTCCTTGATTTCACGCACGACGAGCCGCCTTATATCGCCCTTGCCCGTAGCCTCGTCGTAAGGCTTCGCGCCCGAGGCGAGGAACGCGCGCATAGCGTCCGCGGCGGCGTTCGCGCCCGCCCTCTGCAAGGGGCAACCGTTGTTGGGGACTATCCTGTGCGAACGGGGCGCGTAAAAGCCCGTTTCCGCACCGCCCGCGGCGTTGACCCCTACGGGCAGAGCAAGCTTGTTGCGGTAGGCGTATTCCTCCGCACTGCCCACGGCTGGGCTGACTTCAACCGTAAGTCCGCCTATCTTTTTGAGGCAGTTTTCCACCGCGCCGCGCTTGAATTCGAGCTGGGCGGCGTAACTTATATGCTGTAAATCGCACCCGCCGCACTTGCCGAACACGGGGCATACGGGCGCGACCCTGTCGCGGGAAACGGTATGTACTTCCGTCACCTTGCCGAAGCATACGCCGTTTTTCGACGAGAGGACTTTAAAGCTTACCTCTTCCTCGGGCAGGCAAAAAGGGACGAAAGCCGTTTCGCCGTCCGCGTAAATTATTCCCTCGCCGCCGCTTCCGAGCGCGGCTACTTTTCCTTTATATTCACAGTTCTTCTGCATAGCTTTATTTTTTTATGCGGTAAACTAACGCGTTGACCGCCATCTGACATTTAAACGCAAGATAATCGTACAGTAAAAACAGGATACTCCCGCCAACGAAAATAAAGGCGAGAATATAATCGTTTATTATCCTGAAAATTTCGAGCTCGGTATTGCCTATCGACGAGCCGAAAACGAGAATATACGTAACCCAAAGGGTAAAATCGAACCAGACCGCCTTTATTGCGAACGCAATCCAGCGGTTGATTTTAAAGCGCAGTTGAAGCGCGTTTGCGAGCGGATGAAGCCCGAAAAACATAATAAAGGGCACGAGCACCCACACCTTGCCGATTGCGCCGAGAAGGATTGTGAGGATACAAGTACCCAGATAAGCGAGCCCGTCGCCCGCGTAGAAGCATTTGGATAAAGGTAGCATTAAAGCCACCTGCGCCGCGATATAGCACGTGGCGAGCACGTAGGTGTTGAACGTGCCGAGATAAAGGAATATGACCGCCACCGCGCACGAAACTGCGGAAAGCGTTATTTCAAACGACTTCCTCGGTTTGTTCGACATAGCTTAACGGCAGCACGCGTTGCAAAGACAGTTCACGCAGAGATTGACGTAACAGCAGGTAATGCAGTCCGAACACATATTGCCGCCCATCTGGTCGTCCTGATAGCTGTTCATCGTCTGTCCGTTATACACCCCGCCCTGCCCCGCGTTGGGCTGAGCCTGACGGTCGTTTACTATTTTCTCGTTGAGCTTTCTCAAAGCTTCCTTGTATTTCTCGTTCTCGCCGTCAAGACGGATAGCGATTTCAAGCTGTTTCTTGCTCTCGTTCACCCAATTCTTGCGGTAGAACACCACGCTTTGCAGATAATGCCACTGCGCGTTGCGTTCGTTGAACGCGTCGAGCGCCCTCTGCGCTTCCTGCAAATCGCCGCTCTTTATAAGCTGTTCGACGTTTTCGAAGGAAGAACCCGCGCCGCCCGTTGCCGTTTCGGTTTCCGAAAGCTCGTTTAAAAGCTCGGTATAAGCCGTTTCGATTTTAGTGAGCATTTTCGCGGCGTTGTTGCCCGCTTCGCCGTCGAGAAATCTCTCCTCGAGATATTTCGCCCTGAGAGTATCGTACGCAGCCTGAATTTCTTCCCTGCCCGCGCCTTCGGACAGCCCTAATATTTCGAGATTACGATTGTTCATTTTTAACTTCCTTTTTCGCCTCGCCGCATCTTCCGTGAACGAGCTTGCGCGTCATAGACGGAATACCTAACAGAATTATATTGTCGGTGAGGTCGTGATTGAAATAAAATTTGATTTTTGAAAGCCTTTCGCGCATATCCGCGAACAGGGAATTGAAAATTATGTCTATTTCTTCCCCGCAGGCTTTAACCGCGTCCGCCTTGTTCTGCGCGCCGAACGCGTTATATAAAACGTTGTACCGCTTGCGTTTGACGTCCTTGTCGTAATCGTCGAGCGCGTCCGCAAGGTAAATCCATTTGCCAATATCGTAGCACAGCGCGTGCGTGTGCTCCGTCGCGTAGTCCTTAAGCGCGTAATCGGAAAGCTCCGCAAGCATTTCCGCCGTCGGCTCGCACGCCGCGTCTATTATCGCGCAACCGCCGTCCTCCAGCGTTTTCTGCGCGTCCGTCTTTTCCTTTATAATTCTCGCAACCTCGGGGTGGCGCTTCAACGCGCGCTTGTAGCCGCGCTTATATAAAAACGCGAAAACGCCCTTCTTGTCGCCGTCCGCCTTGTCGTCGAGCAATTTATAATATGCCGAAACGGTGTTGATACAGCCTATCAGAACGGAAATTTCGTCCGACTTGGCGATATTGCGCCGCTTGAACGGATGCAGTGCGCAACGCCGCTTTTCTATCTTTACGTCGCACGCGGCGATATTGTGCAAGAGAGCGGACAGAAACGCCACGTCGTAGGTGAGCGCGGTTTTGGCAACGCCTCCGCACCCCTCGCCTATGCTTTTGCACATTCCGCAGTACAGCGCCTTGTACAGCTTTTCGTCCTTTATGAAAAGGTGCGGAACTTCGGGGTTGATATAACCGAACATATATATTCCTTAAAGCTGATAAAAGCCTATTTTCTTATAAACTTTACTTAAAGTTTTAAACGCCGAGCGGTACGCTTTTTCCGCGCCCGACTTCAACACGCCCTCTAAATACGCCTTGTCGGCAAGCAGTCTTTCCTGCTCCGCCTGAACGGGCGCGAGCTTATCGGATACGGCTTCGCCTACCGCGAGCTTGAAATCGCCGTAGCCCTTGCCCTCGAACTCCCTCTCCGCTTCCTCCACGCTCTTTTCGGTGAACGCGGAATAGATAGCTAAAAGATTGCTGACGCCGGGCTTGTTCTCGGGGTCGTATTTAACGCAGTTGTCGCTGTCCGTCACCGCACGCTTGAACTTGCGCATTACGGTGTCCTTATCGTCCGTCATAAACACCGAACCGTTCGGGTTTTCCGCGGACTTGCTCATTTTCTTCGTCGGGTCTTGCAAATCGCACACCTTCGCGCCGACCTTTAAATAAATGCCCTCGGGAACTTTAAAGGTGGGCGTATATGCGTTGTTGAAGCGCTGCGCTATGTCGCGCGCAATTTCTATATGCTGCCTTTGGTCGAGCCCGACGGGCACTACGTCCGTCTGATATAAAAGGATATCCGCCGCCATTAAAACGGGGTAGTCCATAAGACCCATATTTATATTATCGGCGTGGCGCGCGGATTTATCCTTGAACTGAGTCATACGCTCCATTTCGCCGACGTAGGTAAAGGTGTTTAACGCCCAGCAAAGCTCGGCGTGGCAGGGCACGTGCGACTGAATGTACATCGTGCTCTTTTCGGGGTCAACGCCGCACGCAAGATAGAGCGCGGCGAGCGAAAGGGTCTTTTGCCTCAGCTCCGCGGGGACTTGCCTTACGGTTATAGCGTGCATATTCGCAACGGCGAAAATGCAGTCGTAATCGTCCTGCAACTTCTTCCAACTGCGCATAGTGCCAACGTAATTGCCTATCGTAAGATTATTAGTAGGCTGAATAGCCGTGTATAAAACCTTTTTGCCGTCCATATTTGCACCCGAAATACATCATTTCCTTTTAACTATATCATATCCGCAATTAAAAAGCAAAGTATTTTTCGGTAAGATTTACCAATCACGCAATTAGACCTTTTTTATCACTTAGGATACACAATTAAAAAATGGCGCGGCGATTTTTCAAATCGCCGCGCCTATATTATTAATCCATACCGCCTATTCCGCACAAATCGATAAAATCGATTTCTTTATCATTAGCCTTTGCGTACTTAATCGTGTACCAAGTCCCGCCCTCCTCTTTGCCGTTGAATACGGCTATCACGCGGTCGCTTTTATCTACCATATACCGATTGCGCTTTAACATACATTCGGGAGTGTAACGCTCCGATATAAGGCTTATCTTATCCGCGCGCTTGATTACGCCGTCGTACCTGCGCTTATCTTTGTCGTTCCATTTCAAAGTCTGGTTCGGACAAGGAACGGCGCACTCCAAAGTGACGGGATATTTCTTGCGCAATTTTAAAACGATTTCCGCAAAATCCAAATCTGCGCCTATTGCCATACCCGAAATAAAAGCGGTTATTCCGTATTCGGTAATCGCCGTTTCCGTCTTTTGCTTTAACAGCTTTAAATACGCTTTATATTCGCGCCCCCGTTTTTCGTAAGCAAACGGAAACCCTTTCGGTCTATGCCCCGTACAACAGCAAAATTTTTCCATATATTCTTTCCTCTATTTGTCAAAAACATTATAACACTAATCTTAGGAAAAATTCAAGCTATTTTGTAATTATAAATTAGCTATTTTCGCATAATATTGCTGTATCGTTTCAAATATGGAACATTCAGAAGATTTTAAGAACAGATTTATAGAACTTATTAACGATTTGGATTGTAATAAATCGGATATCCCTAAATTACTGAATATCAATTACAACGCATTTATAAAAATTTCGGAGTTCGGTATAATACCTAAGCCGATAATTTTAATGAGAATTGCCGATTACTTTAATATATCCGTTGAATATCTATTAGGAAGAACGGATAATTCCTATTTCTCAAAATCTTCAACTAACGAAAACTTTCTAACAAGGTATCAGCAATTAAAAACCGAAAATAATTTAACCGATTACGCCGTAGCTCAGAAATTGCACATATCGACGAGCTATACGACGAATTGGAAAAACAAAAATTATATGCCGTCAATCGTAAATCTTATCGTGCTTTCGGAAACATTCAAAGTTTCTATCGATTATTTGCTTGGTCGTACCGACGATAAATAAATTCAATAAAAATGGCGCGCCCGCAGTTGCGGGCGCGCCCTTTATTTACTTTTTAGATTGCGTTGCAAGCAAATCGAACGTCTTTAATTTCGTGAAGTAAAAGCAAGCACTTCTTCGAACATTTTGGAAACGGGAACTACCGTAGTGAAGCGGACGGGTTTATCCCTTAATTCTTTAAGCGATTTGGGAACAGCCATAGCCGTTGCCGCGTGCAGGCGTTTTATGCCCTTGAAGCTGTCCTTGACGTCGTTGCCCGTTACGCAGTACAAGACGTCCTGCGGGAATTTGTAGGGGCTTGCCGTGCTGACGACGACCATCTTCGTTTCGTCTTTCTTGTTCTTTTCGAACCAATCTACAGCGACCTTCATCGCGCAGCCCGTGTGCGTATCCATCGTGTAGCCGACGTCGCAGAAAACGTCGTAAACCGTTTCCACCACTTCGTCCTCGTTGGCGAACCCGCCGTCGAAGATTTCCGCAATCGCTTCCCTTTCTTCTTCCGTTATCTTGTAAACGCCCTTCTCTTTAAGCTCCGCCATGCGCGCGGAAACGACTTCCGCGTTCCTGCCGCTTATTTCGAAAAGCAGTCTTTCGAGGTTGGAAGAAACGAGTATATCCATTGACGGGGAAGTCGTTTTATAGAACTCCCTGTTCACGTCGTATTCGCCCGACTTCAAGAAGTCGGTTAAAATGTTGTTCATATTAGAAGCGCAATGAAGCCTTCTTACGGGAAGCCCCATACGCTTTGCGTAGTACGCGGCGAGGATATTGCCGAAATTGCCCGTGGGTACGCAGAAGTCTATCTCCTGCCCCATTTCAA
>CAZRCE010000005.1:0-28386 GCA_964598465.1 uncultured Clostridia bacterium
CTCTATCTCGACTATTTATAGTCATTATCTTTGCTGACTTTGCTTTGTGGTACTAATGTACTTCAAAGTTATTGACAGAAACTTTCTTATCAATTCGATAATAAAAATCGTTTCCTTCTATTCAATTTTTAAACTACGTAAACCGAACTTTTGCCCGGTGCTCGCTTGCGAGAGCTTTTCTATAATAACATAACGGAAATTACAAGTCAAGTATTTTTTTAAAATATTTTTAATATTTTTTAAAAATATTGACGAGTTTTTCGCTCGTTTTCAAGCTCCTCTGCTTCGGTGTTAACGCCTCCGCATCACGCAGCTTGCTTATAATATCAATATTTGGAAAATAAGTCAATTTTATTATTTCATTTTTTAAAAAATTTTTTTAAGGTTAAAATCGTACATTTTAGTGTTAATTATTTTCACATAAAACGCAGAGCGCAGGCAAAGCCGCTTGCTTTTTCCCGCCTTTCGGTGTATCATTAAGGTATGTTTAAAGCTTTAAGAATTATCTGCTGTATCATTAGCGCGCTCATTCTTGCCGCGTGCGTTTTCATATTCGTATATCTCGAAATGCTCTGGGGAATAATCTCCCTAGTCGCCGCGGCACTGTTTTTCGGACTGACCCTACTTTTCAAGAATTTGCAGGAACGGGAAGAAAAAAAGAATACTCCGCCGACGGAAGGCGATTTTATTACGGGCAGAGTGAAAAAAGACGATAATATGAACGGCGACGCAGATAATAAGTAATCTCGCGCGCGTGCGCGCGTATATATAATGTAATAGTTAAATAATATGCGGCGCGGAGCAAATGCTCCGCGCCGCACTTTTATACCATTCTCTGCGCCTGAATGTAATAGCTCCACCGAAGCGAAGAAATATTTTCTATTTTGGCGTAGTCGGACGCAGTGTGCAGAATGAGGTTGTCGCCGAGGTACATCGCGACGTGCCCCACCCTCTCTATTCCCGTGTTGTTTTTGCGGGAAGCGTTAGTGAAGAATATCAAATCGCCGCGCTTTAAATCCGACTTTGCAACCGTCTTGCCCTGCTTTATCTGCGTGCGGGTGTTGACCTGAAGATTTACGCCCGCGCCGAGCTTGAACATATACTGCATAAGCGACGAGCAGTCGAACGCAGAGTTTTTAAAGCCGCTTAAAAGCCTGCCCGTTCCGTCATGGTAGCGCGTCGCGCCGTAAACGTAAGTGACGCCGAGGCACTTCGTACCTTCCGCTATGACTTTTTCCGTTACTTCGTCCGCCTTTTCCATTTCGACGAAAACGCAATATTTTTTATTGATATATACCTTTTTGTTTTTATAATAAGTTTCGTACCAGTCGCCGACGGTATCGAGATAGGCGTAAAGCGTATCCTTTTCCGCCGTGCCGAGCGACGAATAGGACGAGCCTGCGCCCGACCTTATATTCACACCGTCCGAGGTGACTTTTACGTAGAGCGCCGTCTGAGCTTTCGGTTTCGTTGCGGGAACGACGACCTCGGGAACGCGCTCCTCCACTACGTTATTTTCTTCCTCAGTTGCCGTTTCTTCCTCGGCGGGAGCTTCCGAAGCGGCGGGAACAGCGCAGCCGCTCAGCGTGAGCGCGGCTAAAAGGGCAGCCGCGGATATAATCTTCTTTAAGTGTTTCATACGTTACTCCTTGGTTTCCTTGATTTCCTCGTTTATATTTTAATATAGGAAAAGCAGAGTAAGCAAGAAAAATATGCAGGTGTGTTATTGGTAAAAAAGGCAAAGAATAACACGACGAGCCGCCGCGGCGCATAAGTGCCGCGGCGGCTCTGTTTATTAGTATTTAATTAAACGCTTTTACTGAGAATTACCGCTATCAGTCTTCCAAGCCCTCGTTGAGCTTGGCGAGAAGCGCTTCGAGGTCGTTTCCGTGAACGAAAACAGCCTGTTCGATAGTCTCGCCGTGCGCCATAGCGCAGCCGAGGCAGTGCATACCCACCGCCTGCAGAATTTCCGCACTGTCGGGATTGAGCTTTAAGCAGTCCATTATCAAAGTATCCTTGGTTATCTTTGCCATAATTCGTATCTCCGTTTTTTTTACTGCTAATAGTATAGCACCTAAATTTGCTTTTTACAATGATTTTAACGAAAAATTTGAACGCGCCCGTAAAAGAGCGCGTTTTTTTAATCGTCTTTTTCCTCTTTGGGAAGAACTATAACCTTCAATTCGGTTATTCTTCTCGAATCGGTTGCCGTTACGGTAATCTGCAAATTCTCGTAAGTCAGCTCGTCGCCGACGTCGGGCACTTTGCCGAGCATATCTATTACCCAGCCTCCTACCGTCGCGCTGTCAGATTCTATCTCGCCGACGTCGAAATAATCGCATAAGTCGTTTACCGTTGCACTGCCGAGCACTTTATACTCGGTATCGCCTACCTGCGATATATCGGAAAGAACCTCGTCGTGTTCGTCCCATATCTCGCCGACGATTTCTTCGAGAATATCTTCCATAGTTATAATACCTACGGTATCGCCGAACTCGCCCGAAACGATTGCCATATGCGTTTTATTCTTCTGCAAAAGCTGTAAAACCGTGCTGAGCTTCGTAGTCGAAACGACGAACACCGCGGGCTTTAATATGTTGCGGATATCGAAAGTGCCGTTTCCGCGCTGTTTGATAAAGTCCTTTTCGTGCAGAATGCCGACTATGTTATCGACGGTTTCTTCGAACACGGGGAAACGGGAATAGCCCGTATCCATAAACAAGCGGGAAACTTCCTCCTCGGAAGTGTTTATCTCTATCGTTTCCACGTCCACGCGGGGCACGAGAATATCCTTGGCTTCCAAATCGTTGAACTCGATTGCGCTCTTGATAAGCTCGCTTTCCTGCGCGTTAATGCCGCCCTCCTGCTCCGCCTCGTCAACCATCGAAATAAGCTCGTCGTCGGTAATCGCCGTGTCTTCCTTGTTCTTGAAAATCTTGTTAAGAAGCTTTTTCCAGAGCGAGAAAAGGAAATTGAACGGCGTTAAAACGTAAGCGAGCGCGTTTATTATAGGCGCGGAAAAACTTGCGAACGTTTCCGGATATTCCTTTGCAAGGCTCTTGGGCGTAACTTCGCCGAAAATCAAAACGACCACCGTAGTAGCGACCGTGGAAAGCGTGGAAGCAAGCTCCTGATTGCCGCTGCACCAGTCGATGAACAGCAAAGTCGCGAGCGACGACGCAAGAATGTTGACTATATTGTTGCCGATAAGTATAGTAGTCAAAAGCCTGTCGTAATTGTCGGAAAGGCGCAATACGAGCTTCGCACGCTTGTTGCCGTCGTCCGCCTTGGTTTTGACCCTGAGCTTATTCAGCGTAGTGAATGCCGTTTCCGTCGCCGAGAAAAATCCCGAAAACAGAAAGCACACTAAAACTATTATCAGAAAAATTATTTGTGTAGTACTCATCGTATCCTCCGAAAAAATTAGTTAAAAACGCGCTTCGTCTTTATAATTTCAGCGGGATACTGATGCATACCGTAAATGCGCGAACGGATAAAACCGTCATACGCGCGTCGGCGCAAAAAACCTTACTGCGCCGCGATGGGTGGCCGTCCATAAACTCCTCTTTAACTATTTTCATTATACCGATAAAAATATAACGTTGTTATATTATAGCATAATTATTTGCTCATTGCAATGTAAAATACGATTTATTTATATAATTTACGCATTTTTAATAGTATTTTCACACTTTTATACGGAATTTACCCAAAAAATAGCCCCGCGCCGAAAGGCGCGGGGTATTACATATTTACTTTTCGTCAAAGGTCACGACGGAATCTACGTTTCCTTCGCCCGCGCACCTTATAACTACGCTGTGCTTGCCGCTTTCGAGCTTATCGCACATATAAGTTACCGCAAAGTCGCCGTTATCCTCTTTAAGCGCAACCGAATCGTATTTAACGCCGTCAATCGTAACTTCGAAATTCCTGCCGAACGCTTTCGACGAAAGGATAGCAATTCTCGTACCCGTGAACTCGAACGACAGCGTTGCGCCGTTCCCGCCGACGTTTACGTGTCCGAAATTCGCCGCAGTGGATTCACTGCGCCAGTTGCCCCTGAAGGTAAGAGCGGTATCGTCGGGAGAAAGCATTTTGCCGTTATTTACCTCGCAAGCCTTCCACATCTCTATCTCGCCGATAATTACGTGGTTATCGTAAGATTTCGTGACCGTCAGCTTATAATAACGGAACTCTTTTTCGTCGAAGTTTACGGTTACGTTAGCTCCGTTTCTGGGAACGTCCGTAAATTCGCCGACGGTGAACCACTCAACCCCGTCAATGCTGCCCTGCAATGTAAACGATTTTGCAACCTTCCAGTCGCCGTTCGGCCTGTACTGACTGTAAAGCACCATTCTGTTTATCGGCTTAACTTCGCCCATATCGACCGTAAGTATAAGCGGACTTTTTTCCGAAACCGCGCCGCTGGTATGTATTAAAGTGTTTTTATTTCCGTCAACGAGATTGGTTATCGGGAAATCACCCCAGCCCCAACCCTTGGGCGGCGCAGTGTATTTACATTCCGCAGAAACCAAAGTCTGCTGAGGGTTTTGCAAAACGTTATCCTGATAACTGTAAGTGAAGCTTCTCTTATAGAAATAATCCGTTTCGAATTTGTCGTCCACGAACTGGAACGAATCCCTGTACGCGCTTGCATAGCCTATAGTTACGGATTCGGGCTGGTAGTTGGTAAGGTTTCCCTCCTCGTCGTAAGTACCGAGCTCGGGAGTGAATTTACCGAAGCCTACGCCTATAAAGCTCTTGGTGCCCGTTTCGTTTACCCCCGTCGTCGTCTGACAGAGCATAACCGCTTTGAAGTGTACCCAATCGCCCGCCTCCAACTCGTAATCGGAATAGGTTTCCGAATTGTTGGGCTGGAAGTTATAGTTTGTGCCCGTCTGCACGAACTTACCCGCGAGCTTGAAATCGTTTTCGTCGTTAAACGAAACGTACAGCGCCACGTTAAATCTGCCCCTTATCGCAATTCGGTATTTGGCGGTTTCGTCCACGTACAGCTTGCCTTTGACTTCCGCGATTGCATTCACTCCGGGGAAGTAATAGGTATGCTCGGGCTGTTCCGCGTTGTAGTTATAGTACCAGATATCCGTATTGCTGTTCTGAGTGGGATTGAGGTTATCCGTTTCGATTTTCTTCGTATATCCTGCATATCCCGCCTCGAACGCTTCCGTCGCGCTCTTATAGGGCGTTCCGTTTTCATAAATATAGGTCGTGCGTTCGGTTTTGTTTTTATTCGTATCGTGCGACTGCTTAAATCCGAGCACGAGGTCAACGTCTTCCACTTGGAACGCGCCGTCGTTTTTGACAATCGAAAGCGTTACTACTATTTTTCCGAAATCGAGATAATTCTCGTCGGGGGTATAGGTATATACGCCGTCCTTTTCCGTCCTCGTAATCGTGCCGTGTTCGGGCTGGGAAATTTCCTTTATCGTATAAGTGAAACCCGAAGGTAAAACTATGCTTCCGCTGCTGTACATTCCGCCCGATTCCGCGTATTGGGTCAAATCCAGCTTAAAGTCGCTGCCGAAAGGAATGACGTAGGGCTGCATCGTCGTGATATACTTCTTCTCGCCGTCGTAAATATAGCTTCTGCCCGTCTGATAAACGGAAGATACGGGAACGAACATCGGGTATTCGGAATTCGCCCATTTGTCGGCGGTTTCCTTGGATACGCCCCGCAAAACGTCCTTGAAATAATAGGACATATCGTTATGGGTGATATCCTGCCAAGCCCTCATATAGTTTTCGTAATTCTGACCGCCGTAACTCGACTGCTGTTTTATTTTCGACTGTATGAAAGCGTCCGGCCCGAAGTTATGCAGCAGCGTTGCGTAAAGCGCAAGTCCCTGTTTGCCGTTACTCGGGCTTCCGCCGTTCTGAATTTTGAGTAAATCGTTGAGCGCCCAAGGAGCGGAAGTATAATTGTTCCAACCGCCGAGCCCCGCAGAGCCGTAAGAGTTAATGCCCCTCGCCGCGGAAATCTTAGTGAACAGCGCGTAAGAAACGAGCGTCATCGCGTTGTTCGTAACCTCGCCGCCGTCACCGACGCCGAAGCCCTGGAAGTTGTGATGGTATTCGTGGAAGTTACCCCACGAGCCGGACTTGATTATACCGTTATAGTCCAAAGACGAGGTCATCCAGCCGAGAGGGCAGTTTACGGAGCTTCTTCCGGGGAAGGCAACCGCCGCGCCAGCCGCGACGAAGGCGTCGTAAATGAATACTATACCCTGCGACGAGCCGGTGGTCGTTACGCTGGAAACTTTTTCCCACAGAACGGCGGCGTTATACAAATCGTCGTAGGTGTATTTACTCGCGTAGGTTTTAGGTCCGGAATGAAGCACGCCGTAATTCCAAACTTCCAAATCGAAGTAAGGCGCGGAAGATTTCGCGTTTTGTGCAAATTCTTCGGGCGTGGTATAACCAAGAATGAAATGCGAATACGCTACGCCGCCGCTAATCGTTACGTTTGCGGTTACGGACGTATTGCGGATATAAAGCGGTCCGCCTACGAACGAGCCGACGTACGCCGTATAGACGCCGTTTTCGAGCTTAGCTGTATTCTTGTTTACCACCATCGTATTCAGTATAATGGGGAAACGCTGCATCTGGTTCTTTTCCACCCAGAGGTTATTCGCCTGACCGTTATAGAGAGCCTGACCTATATGTACTGTGATACCGCCCGTAGCGTTCATATCGGCTTCGCTGATTTCTATTTTTATTACTTCGCCCGCGGGCGCATAAACTCCCGTAACCGAGTAACTGCCGTAACCGCGGCTGCGGAGAGTAACTTCTTTGATAATACCGGGCTCGTCGTCGGCAACGTTGCCGAGATACATACCTACGGAAGCGGTATGCTTATAAAGCTGTCTTTGATTGCCTTTGCTATCCACCGCCTTTACGGGCGCGGCTACGCTGCCGGAATAAAGATAACCGTCCTTATCCATCCAGGTATAAGTTCCCGCGCCGTTATTGCCGTTGCCGCAATTATTGTGCGTGCCTTGCGCACAGAAATAATCGGCTTCGTCGATAAGCGCGGACCTTGCCGCCTTTTTATCTTCGGTGTTACCCAAAACGCCGCTGAGCGTAGAGCCGTACTTGGGATACCCCGAAGCAAGCCCTTCGTTCTTCATTTCCGCGACGGGTTTCACCCTGTCAACCGTGCCCTTATTCTTTGCGGAATATCCGACCATCGTAGTAGTCCTGTACGGGTTCGTATAAATTTCTCCCCCGTCGCACGAGTTAACGCCTACCACTATCCCGATTATAAGCGCCAATATAAGCACTGCCACTATTGCGGAAATAATGATTATCCGCTTTTTGTCCAACTTAGCCTCGCCGTTCTTCGGCGCGCTCTTTTTTGCGGGCGCGGGTTTACTCGCTTTTACAGGCGCTTTAGCTACGGGCTTTGCCGCGGGCGCTGGTGCTGTCTTAGCCGCGGGTGTCGCCGCAGGCTTTGCCACAGTGGCGGGCTTTGCTGCGGGTTTCGCCGCGGGTGTCGGCGCTGTCTTAGCTACGGGTTTCGCCGCGGGTGCGGGCGATGCCTTTGCCACGGGCTTTGCCGCAGGTGCGGGCGCCGCCTTTGCCACGGGCTTTGCCGCGGGTGCGGGCGATGCCTTTGCCGCGGGTTTCGCCGCAGGTGCGGGCGCCGCCTTTGCCACGGGTTTCGCCGCGGGCGCTGGTGCTGTCTTAGCCACGGGCTTTGCCGCGGGTGCGGGCGATACCTTTGCCACGGGTTTCGCCGCAGGCTTTGCCGCAGTGGCGGGCTTTGCCGCAACCTTAGGATTGTTATCCTTTTTCTCAGCCATAAGGTTTTTCTCCTTAATATCGTAAACTCATTTTATACTATATTATATAGTAAGATTATATAACTGCTAGAATAATACAACAAACCCCGTGTGTTGTCAATTAATTGAAATACACACAGTTTTTACTGATTTTATAAATTATTTTTATACCCGTTCCCCCAATCGACCATAGCGTCGAGAATGGGTTTTAAAGTCGTACCCAGCTCGGAAAGAGAATAAACTACGCGAGGCGGTACTTCCGCAAATACCTCCCTCTCGACTATTCCGTCGTCTTCGAGCGAGCGTAGATTATCCGTCAGAACTTTTTTGCTTATGGCGGGTATGGATTTTATGAAGTCCGTAAACCGTTGGCTACCGTTATAAATAAGGTTACGCAGTATTAATAGTTTCCACTTATTGCCTATAAGTTGAACGGTAGTTGCCACGGGGCATTCGGGTAATTCGTCTTTGGTCAGCATATTTCAGCTCCTGTTTTTTAATTATTATAAATTATCAGGCGAATATTGTCAATGGTTTAAAAATGAAACTAAGTAACAAAACTATTACCCGATAATAGAAAAGTAACCGTCTTGTAGAGCGAATGTATATTTGTTATAATATAATCGTCAATAGGAAGATTTTGAATTCGCGATATTTTGTCGGCGAACGGATACAAAATAATAGGTTAAATTTATGATTATTTCTACGGGAATGAGAACGGATATACCTGCGTTCTACTCAAAATGGTTTCTTAACAGAATTCGCGAGGGTTTCGTCTGCGTGCGCAACCCCTATTACCCCAATCAGGTTACAAAGTACAGCCTTTCGCCCGACGTGGTAGATTGCATTGCGTTCTGCACCAAAAACCCTATTCCGCTTATTCCGCATCTGGACGAATTGAGCGCATACCGTCAGTTTTGGTTTATAACGATAACGCCGTACGGCAAAGATATCGAGCCGAACGTGCCCGACAAATCGAAGGTCGTCGAAGCGTTCAAAACCATATCGTCCCGCGTAGGCAAAAAGGCGATAGGCTGGCGGTACGACCCCGTATTTTACGGTAACGGTTTCAACCTCGAACGGCACGTTGCGGAGTTTGAGAAATTGGCGGTTGCATTGAACGGTTATACCGATAGCTGCGTTTTGAGTTTTCTCGATTTATATAAAAAAGTGCAACGCAACGCCCCCGGCATTTATCCGCCGAATATCGAGGAACAAAAGGAACTCGGCAAACGGTTAGCCGAAATAGCCGGAAAAAACGGTATTACTATCCGCAGTTGCTGCGAGGGAACTCATCTTGCCGAATACGGAATTGACGTAAGCGGCTGTCAGACGAAAGAAGTTATCGAACGCGCAATCGGCGAAAAGTTATATATTAACGAAAGAAAAAGTCAGCGCGGCGTTTGCAACTGCTTGCTCGGCAAAGATATAGGCGCATACGATACTTGCGGTCATCTGTGTAAATACTGCTATGCTAATATGGATAAAGAGCTGGTTTTAAAGAATATGCGTATGCATAATCCGAATTCGCCGTTTCTGATTGGCAATAATCAAAACGGAGATAAAATAACCGAAGCTAAGCAAGAGAGTTTTATAAAAACGCAAACGAGTTTATTTTAAATGAAAACGATAGACAGATTGATAGAAATATTGAGCGACGAACGGGGCGAACCCGCTCCCCCTCTGACGGAAGAAAACAAGCCCCGCTATTTCCGCGCGCTCGTAAATGTGCGTATGCCGAAAGCGGCAAGCAAAGAGTTTTTGGGCATTCAGGACGAGTATCTGCAAGAGCAATTACGCCTCAAAGGCATAACCGATTTTGCCGACCTTACGCCCGTTGCCCCCGATATATACCTTTGGCAAGGCGATATTACTACGCTTAAATGCGACGGAATAGTCAACGCCGCAAACCCGCAGATGCTCGGCTGCTTTTGCCCTAACCACGGCTGTATCGATAACGCTATTCACACCTTTGCGGGCGTACGGCTCAGGCAGGAGTGCGCCGACTTAATGGAAGCTCAAGGTCATGAAGAACCGACGGGAAAAGCGAAGATTACTAAGGCTTATAATTTGCCGTGCAAATTCGTTCTGCATACCGTCGGCCCGATAGTTTACGACGGTCTTACGAAACGGCACGAAAAAGAGCTTTCGGACTGTTACAACTCCTGTCTTGCTCTCGCCGATAAAAACGGTTTGCAGAGCATAGCGTTTTGTTGCATATCCACGGGCGAATACCGTTTCCCCAACGAGCGTGCGGCGCAAATTGCAATACGCACGGTTGAGCAATATAAGCGGCAAACGGGCAGCAAAATCAAAGTAATTTTCAACGTCTTTAAGGATTATGATTATGAAATCTATGCAAGACTTCTCAAAGCAAATCGATAGGTTGAGAGCGGCGCTCGATAATGCGGAAGCCGTAGTAATCGGCGCGGGCGCGGGGCTTTCCACTTCTGCGGGCTTTACCTATTCGGGCAAGCGCTTTCAAGAGAACTTTCACGACTTCGAAGCAAAATACGGGTTCCGCGATATGTACACGGGCGGCTTTTATCCCTATTCCACGCCCGAGGAGCACTGGGCGTATTGGTCGAGGTATATTCTTATTAACCGCTATCAGAACCCTCCGAAGCCCGTGTACGACGAGTTGTACGAACTTGTAAAAGATAAAAATTATTTCGTCATTACGACGAACGTTGACCATTGCTTTCAGAAGGCGGGGTTTGACAAACAGCGGCTTTTCTACACGCAGGGCGATTACGGTTTGTTTCAATGCTCCGTACCTTGCCACGATAAAACTTACGACAACGGAGAAACTATACGCCGTATGGTTGCCGAGCAAAAGGATATGAAAATTCCGTCCGGGCTTTTACCGCGCTGTCCCGTATGCGGTAAGCCTATGACCATGAACCTGCGCGCCGACGATAAATTCGTGCAGGACGGCGGTTGGTATGCCGCTTGCGAACGGTATGAAAACTTTATTCGGCAAAATAATAATAAACGCGTAGTCTATCTCGAACTCGGCGTGGGCGGCAATACGCCCGTAATTATAAAATATCCGTTTTGGCGGTTTACAAATCAAAACCCGAAAGCGACTTACGCCTGCATAAACTTCGGCGAAGCGATTTGTCCGCCGCAGATTGAAAGCCGCTCTATCTGTATTAACGAGGATATAGGCGCGGTTTTGACGGCGATATAGCCCCAGCGTTTTACTTTTACCGTCGGTTATGATAAAATAGCCTTATGTTCAAATGGTTTACTTTGAAACCGAATAAGGACAAAGAGAGTTTGCGACGCGGCAAGCCGAAAGGCAACAAAGACAACTGAATAAAGAAAACCGCCGAAGTAGAGCGGTACAAAAATAACAGATATATAAAAACAATGTTAAAGGGTTGCGCCGAACATCATAAACCTACAATAACGGTAACCGCCGATAGAGCAATACGCTCTATCGGCGGTTTTTTGGCTTTATTTGCGTTTACGTATGATTGATTTCGTTTGCAATAGCCAAACGTTATATTTTATCGAATTATTTATAAGCGTAATTACCAATAAAAGAATGCCTGCCACGGCAAACAGAACGGCCCCTGTTATTGAAAACGCCCTCAATAATGGTGAATAGTTATGAAAGAGCTGTGATACGGCAAAAAAGACGGTAAGCCCTATTCCTAAGTTGAAAATCATATCATAAACCCATATTAAAAAATACGTCAATTTGTTTTTGCTGCGCCATTCCAAAGCTAAAACATACTTTTCGCTAAATGAAAGTGATTTGTAAAAACGAAGGCGATTTTCCCGCTCGGTTTCAATAAAATCATTAGGCGTTTTATCAAGTTCGCGGCAAATAACAGACAGCATTTCAAACGAGGGTTGTGCCGAATTGTTTTCCCAACGCGAAATTGCTTGTCTTGTAACGTAAAGTTTTTGTGCGAGGTCTTCTTGCGAAAGATTTTTTTCTTTTCGCGTAGCAGTCAATTTTTCTCCGAAAGTCATAAAACTCCTTAAACTCCCTTATGTCCTATGTACAAATTTTATAACAGCACATAGGTGTAAGTCAACCGCCTAAAATGAGCTTACAGCGCAACTTTTTGTTGCGCTGTATCTGAATAATACTAAAAATAATAAGTATCCGTACAATTTAACATATAAACCACACGATTACTTTAATAATTTGTCAAAATAAAAAGTAAATCCGAACCACTCACTTGTAACAAGTAAACAATTCGGATTATACTCTTTTGGTGCACCGTAAGGAATTCGAATCCCTAGCCTTTGGTTCCGTAGACCAACGCTCTATCCAGTTGAGCTAACGGTGCATATATTCGTAGTTTTGCGGTTGATAAACCGTATCGCCCGCAAAGCTACTATATTTTACTAAATTAATTTTAAGTTGTCAATTACTTTTAATTATCAGCAAAACATTAAACGCCGAAAATTAATCTTTTTTATCCCTTTTGATTTTAGCATCGCATACGGGGCAACGCTTTACGTTTGCATTAACGATTGCGCCGCACTCGGGACAGGTGTGCTCGGGTTCGGCTTCTTTTTCGTCGTAGTCTTCGCCCGTTTCGTATTTGCCGAGATTGCAGCCGCAGACGGGGCAGATTTTTACGCTATTGCTGAGCAGTGCTTCGCATTCGGGACATTCTTTCATATAACCGTTCCTCACTTTTTCCTTGATTTCGGTATGCGGGATAAAGCTTCCCGTACCGCTATTTTACAACATAGTATGCTTAAAGTCAAACTTTTTGCGTTTTATTAAAAACTTTAAAGCGGCGCGGCATAAATGCCGCGCCGCTTTCGTTTTTATTGTTCTTCTTCGTCATCGTCGATTAACTCGGAATATACGAGATTAATCATATCGATGGCCGTTTTGAGGGAGTCGAGCTCGGTAACCGCGACTACCGTCGGGCGTACCTTTATTCCCGATTTCCCCTTCTTATTCTTGCCGCCGCTCTTGCGGTATTCCTTTAATGCGTCGTTTTCGAGCATAAATTCCGCAACGGTGACCTTACGCTTAATCGTAAGCTTTAATATCGAAGTGTTGCCTATCTTAACGTTATCGTAGTTCTTCGTTTCGGAAAGCACTGCGTTGGGTTTTTCCATTGCGCAGTTTTTAAGCTCGTCGAAGAAGCTCTTTTGTTCGTTCGAAAGTTCCTCGTAGAGTTCGGCTAACGTCTTATCCGCGAATTTAACGCCGACGTCTTCAACCGGTTCTTCAACCTTTTCGGGTTCCTTTGCAGGTACGGGTACTTCCTTTATTATTACGATAGGTTCGGGCTCTTTTACGGGCTCTTTTACGGGTTCGGGTTCTTTTACAGGTTCGGGCTCGGGTTCGGGCTGAGGTTCGGGTTTTTCTTCCTTTTTAGCCATCTCGGGAGCGTTATAAACGTTAATTATAATTCTCTGCGGGTCGGCTTCCTTTTCCTCTTCCTTCTCCTCGGGTTCTTCCTGCTTTTCAGCCTTCTTTTCCCTGAGTTTTTCCCACCATCTCTTTTTCCTGGGAGCTTGCTCCACTACCACGCCTTCGCCCATTCCTTCGTCGTTTTCGACTACGGGCTCGGGTTCAGGCTCGGGCTCGGGCTCAGGTTCAGGCTCGGGTTCGGGCTCGGGTTCAGGCTCCGTATAAGCTTCTTCTTCGTATTCTTCGACGTATTCTTCCTCGGGCGCTTCTTCGTATTCCTCGTACTCCTCATACTCCTCCTCGGCTTCGGGCTGTTTATTGCCCGAAGCGAGGATTATTATTAAGAGTACGATTGCAATGAACGCTATTGCGCCTTCTATGCCGAACCCTACGAAATACCCAGTATTCGTTATAAGTCTCAGCATTTTTTAGCCTCTCTTTTTCTTTACGAACACCACTATTACGATTACTACGAGTATTACTACTACAACCGCGCCGATGGTCAAGCCCGCTATCAAGCCGCCTTCGCCGTTATCGGTGTTAGTGTCGTTATTACCGGGCTTTTCTTCGGGAGGATTCTCCACGGGAGGATTCTCTACGGGAGGATTTTCCACAGGAGGATTTTCCACGGGAGGACGCTCTGCGCCGTCTTCGGTTTCCATAAGGACGTACCTTGCTCCGTTGACGTCGTTCGTAGTGAATACGAGTTCGTCGCCTTCGCGCTTTGCATCCATATCTACGAGCGAGTTGCCTTCAACCTTGAATACCTTTAACTTCTTATCCCTATCGGCTTCGTTGACCTTAAGGCGTACCGTTACGGTCTGGTTAGCTTCAAGCTCGTCGCCCTTGAGAGTTAAGTCGAAACCTTCGATAGGCTTCTTGCCTTCTTCCTCGTACTGCCCTACGTTGTCAAGATTTTCCTTTTCGATAGTAGCGCCGTCCGCCAATCCATCGGGAACGTCGATAGTTACTTTACCGTCATCGGAAGCAGTCGTAGCGTTCTTGATAGTGAACTGCTGCGTAGCAACCGCCGCGTTGAAGTTAGCCGTGCCGGGGATGTAAACCTTAACGAACCAAGTGCCTGCCGTCGTAGGAACGTCCGCGGTGAAAGTACCGCTTTCGGTCGCGCTGTAAGTGAACTGCGCGTCTGCCGTTCCGCCTGCCGCAACTACTACGGGGGTGTTAGGCGTATCGCCTACTACCCAACCTTCGAGGGTAAACGACGTAATCGTGTTGTCTGCCCTATCGACGGTTATCTGGTAGTATTCGTTAGGTATAGCCGCGTAATCCGCACTGATGTTACCGAACTTAACGGTTATCGTATAGTTGCCTGCTCCCTTAACTTCATCTACCTTTATACCGTCGCGGGTAATCTCGTAGGATACGGTTACGTCGTTTGTGACGTTGCCGTCCACGTCGCGTATCTGATAGCTCTTTAACTGGTAGTTAATGGGGTTGCCGCTATATACGAATTCCGTATCGTCGGGCTTGTTGACTACTACGGTGTAAGCGAACTTGTTGATTACGCTTACGGTATAAGTAATGTCCGCTATCGCGTTATACTTGGGATTCTTTACGTCGAACGAAACTATTACGGTGTATTCGCCCGCTTCTTTTACGGACTGAACTTCCTTTCCGTCAAACATAAGCTTGTAAGAAGCCGTTATGCCATCGGGGAGAGGGCTGCCGTCCTTCAAGGTTACCTGAGGAAGCGAGAAGCTGCCTACGTCTTTAAGAAGCACGGAAATGTTCTCGCACTCGATATCGAGATTTTCGGTAGCCTTAACCGTAATTCCGGGGATAACGAGTTCTTTACCGCTATAGCTTATTCTTGCGGAAGTGTTGCTCATAGTGAGCGCGTTTCCGCGGCTGATACCAACCGTGTTTTCGGTGACGGTGATATCGGTTTCGTTGCCGTTTTCGTAAACGACGTGGAGAACGAGTCCTACGGGATTGAACGTTTCGCCGGCGAAATATTCGAGTTTACAGTTGGAAGTATCCTTTACCGTTACCGAGAAGTCGGTAGAGTAAACAACGATATTGAATTCGCCATGCAGATAGTCGCCGTCTGCGTCCGTTTGAGTAAGATGCGTAACGGTAATCGTCTGCGTCTCGTTGGGTTCGTCGCCCGTCAGTCTGAGTATTGCGCCTACCGCGTTTTCAGGCGAGGAGTTGCCTTCTTCGTCGGTATAGGTAATAGCGAAGGTGAGCTGGCTGTCGAAAGCAGTTTCTCTTATGACTTCACTCTTGCCGTATTCAACGAGCGTGCTCACGCCGGAAACAACCGTGTTTTCGGTGTAATAGCTCTTGTAGCGGATGTAAACGCCAAGGCTCTTATAGCTGAACTTGTCGCCCACACGCTGTCTTACGAAGAATCTGCCGTTATTCGTTATGAAGTCGAGCCTATCCATCGAGTCGGCAAGAATTTCGAGAACTAAGCTTCCGTTTACCTTCTCATAGTTCTTAGTATCTTCGGGAATGAATTCCCAAGCAAAGGTGCTTTCTTTTGCAACGTTGCCGGTAGGAATGCCGTTTTC
The DNA here is from genome assembly GCA_964598465.1 of uncultured Clostridia bacterium. Classification (GTDB taxonomy): domain Bacteria; phylum Bacillota; class Clostridia; order Christensenellales; family Borkfalkiaceae; genus Coproplasma. The sequence continues at coordinate 15,741 of CAZRCE010000005.1, forward strand.
ACCTTCCGTGCCCGCGAATACTACCGCGCCTGCAACTTCCGCGTCGCCGACTTTGCTGACGAAGTCAATCTTGTCGTTGCGGAGATACAGATTTTCGTATGCGGTGTTGTCTTTTTCGTATTCTTTATAGACGACGTCGGTCAATACAGGCGTTGCCTTACTGATAGTGAAATCGTGCGTCTGGCTGCCTTCGGTGTCGGGAGCATAGTTGGTGTTGTTTATACCCGTTACCTCTACGGTGTAAGCGCCCGCGTTCACGGCTTTGCCGTTTGCGTTCACTTCGTCGCCCGTAATAGTATAGGTAAGAACAACTTCGTCTATACCGAACGTTCCGACTGCGGTAGCAAAAATCTGCTGAGCCGAGCCGTTGTAGGTCAATGCCTTAACGTCCCACGTGAAGGTCAGAGTCTTGGGTAAAATCTTCCAGACGAGGCTGCTGTTATCGAGAACGTAGTTGTTTTCGAAGCCGGCTTTAAGCGAAGCCGTTGCAAGATACGTCGAAATATCATCGGTGTTAGCTTCACTCTGAACGTTGTCGGAAAGGTCGATAATCGTAGTATTTACTTCTGCGCCTACGCCCTTTGCCGTAGCGTTTATCGTCTGCTGTCCGCCGTTGTAGATAACGGGAGCGTTAATTTCGTCGTAACCCCAAACGACGGTTACCGTCTTCTTGGTTACTGCTACGTTGTAGCTTATAGTTACGTTGTAGTTTCCGCTTTCGCCGACGCTGATTCTGTAGCCTTCTTCGTTAACGTCCACGATAGAGGTATCGCAGCTAGCCGCCGCGTACATTTCGCCGTCGTCGCCTTCGCCGGTGAATACCGCGCGCAATTCGTAAGCGGAGCCTTTGTACTCTAAGCTGCCGTCCGTATCTATCCAGTTACCGGACGCGTCTTTATACTGCCATCCGTTGACGGAAGCAACTTCTTTGCGCGCCATAGTAACGCTTACGTTTTCGATATCCTGAACGTCGTAGTTCGTATCGGTCGCCTTATTGGCGCTTATCGTGTAATCGCCTGCGTCCTTGAAGTTTACGGTAGCCTTATCCTTAATCGTAAGCGCCTGAACGCTTCTGTTCAAGTCTAAGTAGTAAACCTTGATTTCGTCTATGCGGTCGGTTCCGTTATATTCGAATTCATAATCCGAAAGAGCAACTTCCACGCCGTTTACCATAACTACCCAGTTTGCGGTAACCGCCTTGCCCTTTAAGGTGAAGTTTTCGGTTACGTTTAAGGAATAGTTACCGCTGAGCTTTGCGGTGAGCAGGTAAGCGCCTGCGTTTTCAACGGCCGTACCTGCGCCCGCTACGGTTACCGTAGCGTTCGTGATAACGCCGTCGTCGCCTTCGCCTGCGAACGCCGCGCGGAGGTTATATGCGGAGCCCTTGTATTCGAGACCGCTTTCGGGAATATCCTTCCAAACGCCCGCCGTCTCCTCGTACTGCCAGGTAACGCTCGTCACGCTCTTGGGAGCGATTCTTGCGTTGCAGGTAAGAAGCGCGTAAACGTCGCTTGCTTCGATTGCCGCAAAGTTGAGGTTATCGTGAGTGAACGAAACTCTGATTACGTATTCGCCCGCCGCGACGAGACCGTTGCCCTCTATGGGCGCGAAGTTCGTCTTGTCGGAGGATAACGCGTATTCGTAAACGGGCGTGAACGTCGTGTCAACGATATCGTTGTCGAGAATGCCCTTTATGCCGTAGCCGTTGATAGCGTTGGCAACCGTAGGCTTGTGACCGTTCGCGTCGTAGTTGACGAGATATACGTTATTCTTGAACTCGCTTGCGAGGAAGTCGAGCGCGGAGATATCGAATTCCGCCTGCTCTACCGCAACCGTAAACGTAGTGCTTACGGATAAGTATTTAACGATAATTTCGTAATCCGCATCGCCGTTCGCAGTAGCTCTGTCGAACTTTTCGAAAAGCTCGTTGTTTTCGCCGAACGTTTCGTAATCGCCGAAGTTTACCACTTCAATCTGATAGTAGTGCGAACCGTCTTTGTTGTCGAGTTCGTATTCTATCTTAACTACGATTTTGTTTGCGAAGTCGAAACTATCTCCGTACTTGTAGGTAGCAGTATCGCCTACGTATTCTACGGAAAGGCTGTGCTCTCTGCCGGGGGTAATAACGAAATCTATTTCGAAAGCGTAACCCTCGTTCGAGCTTAAATCGGTATAGTTATTCTTGTAAAGGTCGGACGCGTATTCTACGTCTGCCGTTATACGGTAAGTGCCCCTTTCTCTGAAGCCGTCGCCGATGACGATATCAGTGTACTGATTAGTCGTGGTGTTGTACTTCTGGTAAGTATAGGTTACGGAGAAGTTGTTGGGGTCGAGCGCAAGCTCGGGCTTATATTTAATACTCGTATCTACGTTGTAGTTCGTCGAATAAGTACCGTTCAAGCCGAAGCCGTTGAGCTCTTCATCGGTACGCAATTCAGCGTCGCTGAACTCGTAATCCTTCTGATTTACCGTAAGCGTTGCGGTTACGGGGTCGATAGGATTGTAGTTATCGATATCCTCGTCCGTGAACGACGCGGTTATTACGTAAGTACCTGCGTTGATACCGCCCGCGCCCGCCGCAGTAGCTACGATGCTGTTTGCGGGAGCTACGAACGAAGCGTTGAACGGGGTGTAAACTACTGTGTATTCTACCGTTACTCCGTTGGGAAGCTTAGTCGCGCCGTCCTTGAAGGTAAGGGCGATGGTCTTTGCGTTGCCGTCGTAAACGTCGGTATTCTTATTATTTAATTCCCAAACGACCGCGTGCGTAGCCTTGGTAATTCTGTATGCGCGGGTAAGGCTTGCAATCGAGCTGCCAATCTGGTAGTTGACTGCTTTGCTGCCCGTAAGTAAGCCGCTGAGAACCGCTTCGTATTCGCCGACCGCGTTCGTGGTACCGTCCGAAAGACCGATTTCTACGTTAGCCTTATCGGCAGTGATAATGCTGTTCGAATTAGCAACGATTCTGTACTGGTTGCCGGTATATGCCGCAGAGAACTGCGCGATGCCGTCGTTATTTTCAACCCTGACCCATTCGCCGCCGATATTCTGCTGCATCTCGAACGTAAGGCTGTTGATGGTAACTTTGTTGATAACTATGTCGGCCGAAATGAGGTCGGGTATGATATAGTTACCTTTATTTAAGCCTTCGACAAGCTCGCCGTTTACCGTTGTGCCTAATATTTCAAACTTTGCTTCTATCAGATAGTAGCCCGCATCTACAACCATGCCTAAGGGAAGCGTATTGCCCTTCATACCGTACTGGTTAGATTTATAATATATGTAATCAACGTGTACGGTAGTGCCGTCGTATAGCATGAAATTATAATGCTCACGGTCGGGGGTTATACTCGTACCTCTGAATTTAAGCCTTACTTCTTTGTAAGTGCCGTTGTAAGTTCTTACAAGGTCGTCGGGGTCGAAGTATGCGTTATCGAATTCGTAAGGTCTGATAACCGCTTCAATCTGACCCATACCGCTCGAAACGTCGATATTTCCGCTACCGCCTGCGGTAAGCGTACCGCCCTGCGCGGTAAGGGTACATACGAATATGCCGCTCTCGTTAACGTTTTTGATATTTAAGGTTACGGGAGTCTGAGCGTTCGCGTAGAATTCAATCGGACTTCCTACCGCTTCAACGCCGTCAACGAGGCTGTGAGACTGTTCGTCGAATATAATGTAGTTGCCTTCTTCGTCTTTGTTAACGTTTTCTTCGTCCGTGATTTTATACCACTGATAAGTAAGTTTGGTTTCAACGTCCGAATAAGCGTATCTGGGAGTAGCCGTAAGCGTTACGCCCGCGAAAGTCGAAGAACCGCTGTAGTAAGTGTAGTTGTTCTGCGCCGTCATTACAAGGTACTGAACGGTCGTCAAACGCCATCTTGCGTACAGCTCGTTACCTTCGGGAAGCATCGTGTACTCTACCGTCGTAACGGGGCTGCCGTCCTCATTGTAAGAGGGTACGGGATAAACTACAGAGCCGTTAGGCGAAGTAGCCCAGCCGATAAATTCACGGTCGGGAGGAACGAAGCCGTCTTCCACAGGTAAGGCAAAATTGAATTTCTGTTCCGTCTTGTAAGTATTGGTGTAAGTCTTAACTACGTCCGAGTAGGAAGGCGTGGTTTCCGTAGCGGCACGAACGAAGTTGTTGTGCACGATAAGGTCAACGAAAGTAACCTCCCATCTTGCGTAGATATCGATTTCGGAAGAATCTTCCTTAATAAGGTCGTAAGAAATCGAGCTGATAGAATCGAACTCGGGCTCCCCTTCCTCATTCTCACCCGTCATATATTCCCAACCGGTGAACAGATAACCCGTTCTTTCTACGTTCTCGGAAAGAAGTACGTCATCGTCTTCCGCCGTGAACGAGGATACGAATTCCGTGGAGTCAACGAATTTACCGCCGCCGAGGTTATAAACCACGCGATAGTTTCTCGCCTGTAACACCGCGGTTACGACGATTTCGTTGTTCGCGTACTTGGATTTAACGGTATAAGAACCGCCGTTCGTAATTCTTACGCCCGCAACTCTCAGTTCGGTTACTTCGTAGCCGGTGGAAGGTACGACCGTGATGATAACCTTGTCGCCCTTGTTGAGCGCGCCGTCAGACGAAGTGTCTTCCCAGTCGAAGTCGGGGTCGTCGCTCTTACTTACTTTCAGGTCATATACGTTTAAGTGCTCGTCTGCATACCAGTCGAACGAAACTCTGTATTCCTGAGCCTTCCAGTGAGCGTATAAGGTTATACCGCCCTTAAGTCTGATAGGGTCGCCGTTGTTGATTTCGGTGCCGCCTTCCGCCTGCGTGAACCAGCCAACGAAATCGTAGCCGTCATACGTGGGATTGAGCGTATCGAGACCGGAATAAGCAGCGAAGTTGGTAACGGACATCGAGCTTTTTCTTACCGAACCGCCGTTCGCGTCGAAGCGCACGTTGTACTTAGCGGGCGTCCACGTAGCGGTGAGGACGAAATCCCTTGCCGTCGTGAACGTAATCTTGCTGATAATCTTACCGTCCTCGTCAGCCCAGCCCGCGAATACGTAGCCTACAGCCGAGGGGTTCTTGAGGGTAAGAGGTAACTGGTCAATCGTGTACTGCAAGGGGTTGTAACCCAAACCTTCGCCGGGCTCGCGCTCTTCAGCATCGACGTTGTAGCCGATTTCTAAGTTGCCGGGTCTTAATTCGAGGTTATAGGTAATAGCGCCCCACTTTGCGTAGAACGTGGTGTTTCCGGTAATGCCCGCGGTCATATCCGCCTGGTTTTCGCCGTTGTTACCGTCTGCGTTGTTGTTCGTGCACCAGTACTGGAAGCCGTAACCTACTCTCGTAGGTCTGCCGAGCGGGTCGGTATCGGGCGCGCACTCGAAGTAAACCTTCGTAGAGTACGTGTCGAGCGTACCGCCGTTAGCAACCCAGCTTACGGTGTACTGATTTCTCTGATAGTAAACGATGAGGTAAGTCGAACCGTCGCCGTTTACGATTTTGTTGGTGAAATCGCTTACGCAGTCGGTAGAAATCTGCGCGGTCTGCGTGAAGCCTTCGTACGACTTGATATCGTCGCCCGTAGCGGAAACTCTCGAATCCGCGGGAGCTTGCTTAACAACCTTTTCCGCAAGGAGCGAAGTGAGGTTTGCACCGCTGTTCGTAACCTGCGCGGGAGTTGCCGCGGAAAGGTTGGTCTGCTGTTTTACGTAATATATGGTATAGTTTACGTTTTCCGCAACGTAGCCGACGTAAACGGTCGTGTTAGCGGTAATATTCTTTACACTAGCCGCCGCGACGCCGCTTTCGAGATATTCGGTTTCGGGCGCGTTGCTCGCGTCGAGACTGCTGTAATAGTGCACCGAATAGCCCGCGGGCTTGGTTAAAGTCTGCGTGATACCCGTTGCGAACGTGAACGTTCCGTTGTAGTCAACGTCGTAAGCCGTCGCCGTGCCGACCGTGTAGCCCGTACCCGAAGCGCTCTTGGTGACTTCGGAAACGTTTACTTTGAGCTGCGTGGGCGCAATCGTAACGTTAATCTTCGCGTCGGAATAGTCGTAGTTCGCCGTATCCGTAGGCGTGAACTGTACCTGTCCCGTCGTCGTGGTCTTTAAAATCTTCGTCGTGGGCGCAACCCAAGCAAACGAACCGCCGACCGTAACGCTCGTCGTGGTCTTGTTTACCGCCGAACCGCCTACTATATTGACGTCCGCAAGCGTCTGACCGACGTAAATATTATCCGTGGTCTTGGGCGCGGAAGTGGGCGCGGTTAAAGTAAGCTTAGCCTTGTTAATGGTAAACTTCGTTACGATGGAACCGGTGTAGTTGCCCTTACCCGTTACCGTCACCTGAGGCGCGGTAGTAGCCGTTTTCGCCGCGGCGTTGGTATTGTTTGCGTGAGCTACGGTATAATCCGTGCCCGCAACGAGGGTTTTTGTTCCGTATTTAACTACGGGTGCGGGAGTCTGAGCCGCAGCCGTATATGTGAGGTCTGCAATCGCGTCAACGGTAATTCCGTTCGCCGTAACGCTTATATCCCTTGCCGTTACCTTGCAGTCGGTTTTGGTATCGCCAGTTAGCGTGTACCACGCCGCACTCGCCGTCGAAAGCGTAGCTTTTGCCGTGTAAGTGCCGACGTTTACGTTATCGCCCGCGGTCTTTGCAACCGACAGGGTTGCGGGATAAGTCGTCGAAACGGCAGTAGCCGAAGCCGTGGGAAGCTTAGCCGAACCGTCGTAAACCTGCGAACCGTTCGTCCAGCTTACGGCGAGCGCCTTTTTGCCGATTACGAAATCGGAAATCGACGCGCCGGAGGTTATCGTGTAGTTAGCCGCGTTCGCGCCGCCGAGGGTCGCCTTTGCGACGTAGGTTGCGGGAACTATCGCGTTCGCCGCCGCCGCCGTTGACGAGGTGTGCGTGGTTACGGAAACCGTTACCGTATCGCCCGTAATATAAGTGCCCGCGTTCGTCGCCGTGGCGTGTGCCGAAACCGTCGCGGTGGGCTTTAACGCCGCGCCCGTGAAGGTCGGGGTCTTGCTGCCCCAGGTTACGGTGATACCCTTCTGATTGATTTTGTAGGTAAGCGTAACCGCCGCGCGGTCGCTTTCGCTTGCCCAGCAATAGTGCGCCTTGGGCGTGAAAGTGAGCGTGTAAGTACCCGCGAGGGTTGCGGTTACACCGTTCTTTGCCGAGTTAAGCGCCGCGTTGGTGCTCGACGAGGTAAAGGTTATCGCGTTAGTCGAGTCGATAGTGCTGTTTAAAGTAGCCGTCTGAGCCGCTTTCGTGTAGGTCAGCTTATCGTAGGTTGCGGTACTCGTAAGGCTGGTCGCCCAAGCGGTTTTGGTGAGCTTGGTGTAGGTGAAGACGTGATAGCCTACGGTAGCCGTCGTCGAAGTAGGCTGGTCGCAGTAAACCGCGAAGCCCGTGCCCTTATCCGACTGGAAATACGAAGCGCAGTTGCCGTACGAGGAGCCTTTGTACGCGTTGATAATCTTTATACCCTTGGTGGTATAGTTATCCGCGCCGGGTGCGGTCTGCGTGGTAATGCCCATCTTGCTTCCCGCCTTGGTTGCAAGCGAGCCGTTGACGGTAAGATAGAGGCCGTTACGGAGGTAGATATTGTTGGCAGCGCCGTTTACGGTGTTGCCCGTAACATTTATGACGTTCTGCGTTGCCTGAATGTTTATAGCTTCCGTTCTGCCGGAAACCGCTCCCCAGTCGATACCGCCGCCCTGAACGGTTGCGGTGTTCGCCGTTACCGTGCCGCCGCGAAGGTTGAGCGTTCCCTTGTTATATATACCGCCGCCGTATTTTGCGCTGTTATACGAAATTGTGCCGCCGTACAGGTTCACGGTGCCGTCGCTGAGCATACCGCCGCCGTACGTATTTACGGTGCTGGAGAACTTGTTATAGCTTACCTGACCGCCCTTCATCGTAAACGTAGCGCCGCTCGCTACGTAAAGGCCCGCCGAATGATTGTAGTTTGAGGTATTGCCCTGCGCAGCCGAAGTGCCGCCGATATAGCCGCCGTTCATCGTGAAGGTATAAGCAGCTACGTAAACGCCGCCGCCGTACTGCGCCGTGTTGGTCGCGATAGTAGTGCCCGCGTTCATGGTGACGTTACGCTTCGCGCAGACGCCGCCTCCTCCGTAAGTAGCCGTATTACTTGTGATATTGACGTTCGTGCCCATCGTGAGCGAGCCGCTGCCAATCAGGTTGATGCCGCCGCCGCAAGACACGGATTTGTTGCCCGAGATGGTCGTATTGTCCACCGTGACGCGCATTGCGTTTATAGCTAATCCGCCGCCGCCGTAACCGTTATTATTGACGGAACTGGTGGTCGAGTTGTTCTGAATTTTCGTGGGCGCAGCCGAAGTGCCCGTTATTTTGCTGTCGTAACCCGAGTTGAGATATACGCCGCCGCCGTGATTGTAGGCTTTGTTGCCCGTAATCGTACAGCTCGTGATAATCGTATCGCAGCAGGAATAAATGCCGCCGCCGTTGCCCAAATCGCAGGTGTTGTTTGTAATCGTACAGTTGACGAATTCCGCTTTGCTGTAGCCGGAGTGAACCGCTACGCCGCCGCCGGAGTCGCGCACGGTATTGCCCGTAACCGTAATATTGGTCATTTTCAGATAGCCGTATTCGTTACAGTCAATCGCGCCCGAGCCCTTGGTGTATGCGCCCGTAAACTTAGCCGAACCCGCAGTGCCCGTGATTTCGAGAGAGCCGCGCGTATATATTATGCAACCGGCGTTGTCGTACACGCCCGACGCCGAAAGTCCTTTGCTTATGGTATAGGCGCCCATATTAAGCTTAACCGTACAGCCGTAAGGAACGGTAAGCGAGCCGTAATAATAGCCGGACTGGGTGCTGATGTTCGTACTGCTTCTCGAAGCGGTGGTCGTGCTGCCGTCAACGGTACTCTTATCCGCGGCGTTAAAGGTCGTACGCACGCCTCTCGACAGCAAGGTACCCGTTGCCGCCGTCGCGGTAAGGTTAGCATTCATATTTATGGTAACCGTGTAGCCCGATTTGAAGGCGAGCGCCGCCGAAGCCGCAGCCCAGCTCGTATAAGTTACGACGGTTGCGTCGGCTTTGTTCGTGCCGCCCGAAGCGCTGTGATAGCCTATCGCGCCCGCGGAAGCCTGGTAAATGCCCTTTCCTTGGTCGGACTTTAACAGCAGGTTGAGCGCGCCGTAAGTCGTAGTGTATGCGTCGCATATCTTCGTGCCCGAAGCGCTCGCGCCCGTGGGCGCCGTCTGGCTGTAAATACCGACTAAGCAGTTGCTGCCGCGAGTTATCGTGTTGGTTATTTTGATAAGCTTGCCCGTGGGCAGGTAAACGTTCTGATTAGCCGTACCTACGAGGTTATTCTTTATTAATAATTCCGCACTGACGGTGTTGAGGTTCATCGTACCGTTCTGGTAGATGCCGCCCGCCGCGGTAGTAGCCGTGTTGCTGCATACTACGCCGCCCTGAACGGTGAGCGTGCCGGAGTTGTAAATGCCGCCGCCGTTTTTAGCGGTGTTGCCGAAGCCCGAAGTCCTGTAGCCTATTTCGCCGGCATAGAGGACGTAGGTGCCGAGGTTGTTTACGCCGCCGCCGTTCGCCGCCGCTTCGTTTTCTTTAATCCAGCCGGAATATTGGCTTACCGTGCCGCCCGCCGCTACGTGAATAGCGCCGCCGCTGCCCGACGACTTGTTGCCTCTTATACATACGCCGCGCATATCTACCGAGCCGCCGTTCTCTACCCTTATCGCGCCGCCGTCGCCGCTGTTATAGCCGCCCCTTATAATACTGAAGGTCTGGTTATTCGTACCCGTAAGATAAAGCTTGCCGTAAACGAGTATGACGTAGCCTTCCGCCCTTGCCGCAGAAAGCTGTCTGCTTATATCCTGTTCACCCATATTGAGGTAAACGATACAGTTCGCGGGGACGAGCAACGCGCCGTGATAAATGCCGCGCGCGTCCGTCGTGCTGTCGTAAACGGTATTTTTAGTACCGAAAGTAGAAGTATAGTTGGTGTCGCCCGTGGTGGCGTTGAGGTCGGTTTGTAAGTTGATTCTTACTCTGGCGTTCGCCTTGAACGCGCTCGCCGCCGAAGCCTCCGCCCAGCTGTCGTACTGAGTACCGGTAGCCGCGGTGTTGGCGTTTACGCCGCCCGTGCAGTGATACAGATGCTGACCTGCGCCCGCGGTATAGAAGCCGTAGCTCGTGCCGTAGTCGGAGAAGAAGTAATCCTTCGCGTCAACGGTAGTCGTATAAGTAGCCGCGGTCATCAGAACGCTGCCCGCGGTGTTGCTCGCGCCCGTGGGCTTGGTCTGCGTGGTTACACCGATATACGCGCCCGCACGGTTGAGGTTATCGACTATATAGAAGGTTTTGCCGGTGGGCATATACAGGTTGTTATTTGCCGTGCCGACCTTATTGTTGCGGACGTAGGTTCCGGAATAGTAGGAGTTTATATCCAGCTTGCCGCGAATCGTACTGCCGGTTTGGGCGTTTGCCGTACCGGTCGCGTTATAAGTGCCGCCGAAGTAAATGCCGCCGCCCGAGGTCGTCGCCGTGTTGTATTCTATTCTGCCGCCTTCGAGCCTTAAATAGCAGTTGGTGCTCGCATAGATGCCGCCGCCGATTTTAGCGGTGTTGGGGCGCGCCTCGTAGCCCGAAAGGTCGTCCTTGTAGCCCCAGCCTACGGAACCGCCCTGAATTCTCAGGTCGCCGTCCGCCCAGAAGCCGCCGCCGTTGTTAGAAGCGGTATTCGCATAGACGTAGGGAATACTGGTTTCCGAACGGACTAAAAGGCAGTAGCCGTTAGACGATACGTAAACGCCGCCGCCGTTGGTCGCCGTATTTTTGAATATTCGGGGATTGTAGCGTATGGACACGCCGCCTTCGACGTAAACGCCGCCGCCGCTGGTCGCCGTGTTGGAATAAATCTGACAGTAATCCAGATATTTATGGTAAGAACGGTCGCCGTCGAAGTAAAGAGCGCCGCCTTTGGTCGCCGTGTTGGAATAGATTAAGCAGTTCGTACTACTTATGCCGAACGCCTGAACGTTAATGCCGGAATATACGGCGCCGCCGTTCTGCGCCGAATTGTTATGTATATTGCACTGATAGATATAGTTTTCACTGCATCCGTTCGCGGCAACCGCGCCGCCGTTGCGGGTTGCAACGCAGTTCTGAATGTGGGTTGCGCTGTTATTATTTATACGGAACGCACCCGCATTGTAAACGCCGCCGCCGTCCTGCGCTTTACAGGTATCGATTATGCCGCCGTTCCAATAGCAGGTTCCGCCGCTCGCTACGTAAACGCCGCCGCCCGTGGTGGTGTTGTAGCCGCGGTAAATCTTACCCGTAGTACCCGTTACGGTCAGCTTGCCGTAAACCGCTATAACGAAGCCGTTGGCTTTCGCCGCGGTAAGCGCACGGTCAATCGTGAAAGTACCCAGATTTAAAGTTACGGTACAGCCCGTGGGGACGAGGAGTGCGCCGTAATAATATCCTTTGTTGTTGTTCGTCGCCGTGTAGGTCGTGCCCGCCGTTCCGAACGTAGTGCCGTAAGTCGTGTCCGAAACCGCGGTTAAATTAGCCGCAAGGTTTATGACGACGTTACCGCCGCTCGTGAACGCGCTCGCGTCCGACGCCGCTTTCCAAGTCGTGTAGGTTGCAGCCTCGGCAACGGGGGGCGCTGAAATGCCCCAGTCGTCGTTATTGTTGATGAACGACCCGCCGAAGATAGCGACGAACGCACACGCAACGCACGCGGCGATAGCGGTCGATAAAGTGGCTATAAGCCCGACTCTCGCCTTGCTGCCTGCGCTTGCAAGCGTTTTCGCTCCTTCTTTTTTCCTGAAAATTTTCATAAGTAGTACCTATCCCCTATAAAATTTCTATTATTTTCCTATTAAATAAATATTCGCTTTTGCAGCCCGAAATACCTTTCACAGGCAGACTATGCGCGATTATTCGAAAATATATTATCACATAAATTCCGAAATTACAATAGAATTTCCTAACTAATTTCTACTTTTTTTAAAAAAATTATAGAATTTTAGGGAAAATTTGCTAAACTTTACAATTAAATTTGTGTTTTGTGACTTTTTTTCATTTTTTTCGCCCGAGCTTTAAAGCGGGTGGAATTTTTAAAAAATTCTATCTTTTTTCACCCGTTTTTCACAATGACGGAAAGCCTGTAAATTTGACTTTTTATCAATTCTATCTTTTTTCGCACCTTTTTCGCTTTTTGAAAAAGTCTGCAATTTTAACTTTTTAGAAATTCTATCTTTTTTTGCCCGTTCCCGCTTTCGCCGAAGCCTTTAAAATTGCGTAAAAGTTAAAAAATATAAGAAAATTCGCGGGTGTTGTTGATAACTTTGGCAAATTAGCTGATTTTGCGGTAAATTTACCCCTTTATGCACAAAAAGTTATCCACATTCGCGTGTGTATTCACGAATATTCCGTATGTTTTTATGAAAGTTATCAACAATCTTACCGTTTTTGCCCCTTTTTCGACATTTTTCTGTCTTTTTTGAGGCTTTAAGCCGTCAACTTTGCATAAAGTTATCAACATATGCATAAAACGGGTGCTTATTTTCATAAAATAGAGGGCGCGACTTCGCGGGGCTTTAAGCAAAAATAAGGGGCGCGGCTTCGCAATAA
>CAZRCE010000006.1:0-26336 GCA_964598465.1 uncultured Clostridia bacterium
CAATGAATTGTTTTTTTGACCGTTTTGTAAGAGAAAACCGTGCGCTTATGCCTGCCAATAGAAATAAAAGCGGCATAAACCATGACCATATTGAACCTAAAAAGGAGCTTAAAATTCTATCGGAACCCAAAATAATATAATTGCCCTCTCCCCAACTGTTGTATGCCATTGCGCAATGAAAAGGAATTAGCAGAAGAATACAAATCCATCTTAAATTGTCCACGTAACGTTTTCTTTCCACAAAAAACTCTCCACTAAAGTACCGATTATCTTAATTTCACTATAACAAAAACATAGTAAAAAAGCAAGGAAAGGCGGTTTTATCCTTCCCTTGCTCTTATTACGTTATCAGAAAGCCCAGTTTCCGTCCTTGAAAATCTGAACGCGCTTGCCGTCCTTCGTCACGCCGACGATAGACATATCTTTACTTCCTATCATAAAATCGACGTGTATCATAGAGCTGTTTACGCCCAGCTTTTCGCATTCGTCGTTGGTATAATTCTCGTAATTTTCGAGGCAGTTGTTAAATCCCCTGCCGAGAGCCAAATGACAGCTCGCGTTTTCGTCGAAAAGCGTGTTGTAGAACAGAATACCCGTATTGTTTATGGGCGAATCGTACGCAATCAGCGCAACCTCTCCAAGGTACGCCGCACCCTCGTCCATGCTTATCATTTTTTCCAGCAAATCCTGATTTTTCTCGGCGAAAACCTTAACGGCTTTGCCGTCCTTGAATTCTATCTGGAAATTTTCTATAAGCTTGCCCTGATAGGAAAGCGGCTTCGTCGCAACGACTTTGCCTTCGGCTTTGCCGCGCACGGGGCTTGTGAATACTTCCTCGCTGGGAATGTTGGGGTTGAAATAGACGTTAGCGCCGAGCGTAGTTTCGCCGCCGCCGCAGAAAATCCCCTTTTCGTTGAGCCAAACCTTAAAATCCGTTCCGTTCGCGCTCTCGTATTCGAGGCAATCGAACTTATGCTCGTTGAGGAATTTGCAGCGTTCGGCAAGGCGAGCGTTGTGCTTGTCCCATTCGCCGATGGGGTCGTCGGTCACGCGCGAGGTGTATAAAATCGCGTCCCAAAGCTTGTTTACCGCTTCTTCCTCGCTCAATTCGGGGAATACTTTTTTTGCCCAGTCTTTACCGGGTACGGCGGCAATACACCACTGATATTTGTTTTCGAGCTCGTCGCGGTAGGGCTTGATAAACGGATATCTCGCCATATTCGCCTTTGATATTTTCTCGTTATCAGTACCGTTAAGACCGTCGGGGTCTTCGGAATCGAGCCAAAGAAGGCAGGATTTCGTATCCACCCTTCTCTGCCATTCCGCGGCTTCTACGTTAGTAAATTCGGAAAGCGTTTCAAGCGTGCGGTAGGTGTAATTGATTTTGGTAACGGGCATATAGCTCCAATTCACCGTAACGCGCTTCGCGCCGCTTTCGTAGCACTTTTCCACTACTTTCGCCACGAATTCGGGCTGGTCGAGGTCACAGCGTATCACTACTTCCTGACCTTCCTGAACGTTAAGCCCGCATTTTACTATTAATTCCGCGTATTTTTCAAGTTTATTGTTCATTGTTACCGTCCTTCGAATCCTCAACGAGCTGATACGCAACCGCCAGAAGCTCCTCGTCGGGAGCGTTCGGGTGCTGACCCATATACCAGGTCAAATCGTCTATTTCTTCGTCGGTATTGAGTACCATCATAATCCCGATTATATTTTCCCTTGAAACGCCGTGCGCTTTAAGCGCAAAGCCGAGCATTTTCTGTCTTTCGGTGAGTTCCATATAGCTTATCCTTGATTCGTTTTTCCTTATTTTAACACCGTTTGAATTTTTTGTAAAGAAAAATCGGAACGGATTTCTCCGTTCCGAACGAAACAAAAACTAATCCTCGCGATATTCCAAAATATCGGCGGGTTGGCAATTCAATTCCTTACATAAAGCGTTCAGCGTAGAAAACCGTATCGCCGAAATCTTGCCCGTTTTTATATTGGACAAGTTTGCGTCCGTCAGACCGATTTTTTCCGCAAGGTCTTTAAGTTTAACGCCCCTGTCCTTCATAACTTTATCTAAATTCAATACTATCATAAGGTTTCGTCTTCGTTTTTTTGTAATTCTTTGCCGTACTTAAAAAACATACCGATTAAAAAAAGCACTAAGCCTGCAATAATTCCCGCGAACTCTATCGGAAATACCAATTCCGTTGAAGGACAAATCGTGCGCAGCAGAATCGAACCTACGAGCGCGGGTATAACCGAAAGAAGAATTACGAATATCGCAATTTTTTTGAGGTAATGGCTTACCCTTTCGCCAAACGGTGCTTGTGCGTCGCCTACGCTCTTGAATATGCTCTCTACGTTCCATAAAAGCCCGATGCACATAAACGCATAAAGCGCAAGCGTACCGAATAAAATTGCCGTTTCCGCCACCGTTAAGGTTTCGATTGCGTGCGTGCAGGACAGCGCAATCGCCAAAATAATAAACGCAATACACGCGGCAAAGCTTAAAAAGTAAAGCACTTTCGATATTACGTAGCACACTCTTGCCGTTTTGATAATTTGGTCTTTGGTTTCCATAAAATAACCTCCAAGAAGCTTGTTGGTTAAATTATAGAACAGAAATTATCGTTTGTCAATAATTTTTCGGTAAAATTTATCGATAAACGATAAAAAATGTTCACGCAAAAATTTCAGCAGAGAAGAAGGATTTTGCCGAAACCCCGCAAGCGGGGACTCCTCGGCAAAGCGTCGTCGGCAAAGATTGATTGAAGTAAGTAACTATATTTCCTCGTTTGCCTCCTCGCTTGAACCTCCGAAGAAAACCGTATTTCAAGCAACCTCTTCTCTGCGCCACGAAAAAAGGAAGGCAAAAGCCTTCCTTGCCGTGGCGCAGAGAAGAGGATTTGAACCTCCGGACGGGTATTAGCCGTCACACGATTTCCAATCGTGCGCCTTAAACCGCTCAGCCATCTCTGCAAACAGTGCCCGCTACTTTCGCAAGCACTTAATATCATATTAAATTAATCCGAAAAAATCAAGCGTTTTTGCGACTAACTTATGCAATTTATTTTTTAACTGCAAATATCAGGACACTACCCTTATTACCGCCGCCACTTCCGCGGTTTCGGAATCCTTAATCATAGCCATTGCCTTGGTTACGCTGTTTTCGCGCGTTTCGTGGGTTACGAAAATTATGGGAACTTTATCCTCGTTCGTATTCTGACCTTCCTGAATCATCTGCGCCACGCTTATGCCGCATTTGGAGAATATCGAAGTAACCTTCGCAAGCACGCCCGACTTATCGGTAGCGTTAAGCCTGATATAATACGCACTCTCGAAATTTTCCACGAATTTCGTATTCGGCGAAGCTTCCGCCGTGTTTTTGAAAGTCGAATATGCGTAATTCGTATGAGTAGCGCAATAAATAACGTCGCCGACGACGGCGCTTCCAGTGGGCAATGCGCCCGCGCCTCTGCCGTAAAGCATTACGTCCTCCACGCTGTCGCCCGTAAGGTAAACGGCGTTATAGCTGTCGTTCACGCTCGCGAGAGGATGATTTGACTTAATAAACGTAGGATGTACCCTTACCTCTATTCCGTTTTCGCCGTTCTTGCCTATGGCAAGCAATTTGAGGCAGTAACCGAGCTGTTTGCCGTAATTGATATCGCTTACCGAAATATTGCTTATGCCTTCCCTGTAAATTTTCGTATAGGGAATTTTCGTATGGAAAGCGAGGCTCGAGAGTATCGAAAGCTTGTACGACGCGTCGTAACCCTCCACGTCGGAGGTCGGGTCTGCCTCGGCATAGCCGAGCTTCTTCGCATCTTTTAATGCCGCTTCGTAAGTCATACCGTCTTTGGACATCTTGGTAAGAATATAGTTGGTCGTACCGTTTATAATTCCCATCATAGAAAGAACGGTATTTCCCTGTAAATTGTCGAGCAAAGCCCTGATTACGGGCACGCCGCCTACGCAGCTCGCCTCGTAAAATAACCCGCAGTGGTTCTTTTTCGCAGCCTGCTCAAGCTCGTGACTGTATTTGCAGTAAAGCTCTTTATTCGAAGTTACGACCGATTTTCCCGCGTTGAGCGAAGCGAGAACGAACGATTTTGCGGGTTCTATTCCGCCCATAACTTCTATTACGATATCGACCTCGGGATTGGAAAGAATTTCGGCGATATTGGAAACGATTTTATTTTCCTCTATTCCGAGTTCGAGCGCGCGCTCCTTTTTTCTTTCGAGAACGTTCTCTACGACTAAGTCTATATTATGAGTTTTACGGTACGTTTCGCGATGCTCGGTAAGTATTTTATACGTTCCTCCGCCCACGACGCCCAGCCCGAGTATGGCAACGCCGACTTTTTTCATATTATTCCTCCGAACTGTTCAGATAATAAAGATATTTCAAACCTTCGAGCGTCAACAGCTTGTCCACGCAGTCGATACAATTAATTTCTTTTGCAATAACTTCGGAAAATCCGCCCGTCGCGATGGTCCTTACGCTATCGCACTTCATTTCCTTCTTAATTTTTTTGACAATATATTCAACAAGTCCCGCAAAGCCGAAAACGATGCCCGACTGCATATTCGTAACGGTATTCGTGCCGATTACTTTATCGGGACGCTCGATTTCAACGCGCGGAAGCTTCGCCGTACCGTTTACGAGGCTGTCGAGCGAGCCTTTGATACCGGGGGCGATTACTCCGCCGACGAAACGCCCTTTGTCGTCTATGACGTTGAAGGTCGTAGCCGTGCCGAAATCGATTATGATAAGCGGCGCACCGTATTTTTTAATCGCGGCAACGTTGTTTACCACCCTGTCCGCGCCTACTTCCCTCGCGTTATCGACCTTTAAGTCAAGCCCCGTTTTAAGTCCCGGTGCAAGCGTTAAAGGCTTTATCTTAAGATAGGTCTGCATCATGCGCTCTATAGTGTAATCGAGCTGAGGCACGACCGAGGAAACGATACCGCCCTTTATTCGTTTAAGGTCTATTCCCGCGTTATTTAAAATACCCACGAGCTGACCGCCGTATTCGTCCGAAGTTTTCTTGTGTTCGGTCGCAACGCGGAAACTCAGTACGAGATTATCCTCCTCGAACAACGCGTATTTTATATTCGTATTACCTATATCAAGACAAATTATCATTTCGATTTCCTTGCTTTAATCTGTTTTTCCACTACGTTGGTAACCGAATACAGCGCGGGCGAGAGCAACAGACTTATTGCAAATTCGACGAAGAAATTAACGCCGACGCAAACTACGAAAACTATATAAGCGGCGGAAAATCCGCTTAAATCCATACCCGCGGCGGTAAGGAATGCGTTTATAGGCTCCATTATAATGAACGCGCCTATTACGAAAAGTCCCGTATTGCAGATGGGTGCGAGCGCGCCCGCAACGAAAACCGCGATGTATTTATTCTTTTTTGCAATGAATTTATACGCCAACGCGGGCAGAACTCCCGCCGCCACGCCTTTCAAAATGCAAAGCAAGACGGTGAAAACGGGCTGTTCCTGCAACAGAAACAAAGTGAACGGGTCCATTCCGCCGAGCGCGTCGAAAATCACGACGAGACCGAAAACCGCGCCCAAAATCCCGCCGGCAACTACGCCGAGGAGCATTCCGCCAAGTACTATCGGCACGAGAACGAAGCTTAACGACGTTGCACCGATTTTGAAGTAACCGCCGAACACCTGCAAAACGATTACGAGTGCTGTGAGTACCGCAAGATAGGATACGTTCTTTGCGGTAAAATAAGACCTTTTAGTCTTTTCCATAATACCCTCCATCGGATTTCCATTAAGGAATATCCGTAGAAAAAAATTTATTATACTTACGTACGGTCGAACTCCTCGCGGATATCCGCCGAAAGTACCGAATTTATTAAAAATCGCAATAAATTATCAATAATTATACCATTCGATTTCGTTTTATGCAAGCGAATGAAACGCCCTGTAACATTTTTGAGAAAATTAAAATATTATTTAGTATAAGCAAATGGCTTTAGCTGCAAGGTTAGCGAACCAAAACTTTACATACCGCCTTGCAGAGTATATTTACAGGAGGAAAACTATGAACCTTTTCGCAAATAGCGGCTGCAACAGCTGCCTCTGGATTTTAATCCTTTTACTTATCGCTTCCGGTTGTAGCGGTAACGGAATAGAAGGCGTTCTCAGCGGAAGCTGCACGCCCATACTTATAGCTTTAATATACAGTATGTGGAAAAACGGCACGTTGAGCAACCTATTCTGCGGCAATAACGGCGGATGCGGTTGTAACTGCGGTTGCAACTAAAACAAAACGAAAGGGGCTGAATTTTCAGCCCCTTTAATCTTTTTATTCACCGTATTTTCTGAGATACGCATACACGCCCGCAACGGTCTTTGCGTCGCGCATTTCCCCGCTCTCTATCTTAGCGAGAACTTCGTTCAAATCAACGAACGAGCAATCGAGAAATTCGCCCTCGTCGGGCTTGTTCCCCACGAACCTCGCGCTTTCCACGAAGAAAATATCGATAACCTCGTCCGTGTAGCCGGGCGACGGATAAATTTTTAATAGAAGTTCCGCTTTTTCCGCCCTATACCCCGTTTCTTCCTCAAGCTCTCTTAAAGCCGCGCGTTCCGAAGCTTCCCCCTCGTCCACTTTACCCGCGGGCAATTCGGAAATTTCGCTGCCATAAAGATAACGGTATTGATTTACAAGACACAATTTACCGTCTTTGACGAAAACGACCGCCGCGCCGCCGCAATGACGGATACATTCTCTCAGCGATTTACTCTTATCCGGAAGCTCGACCTCGTCAACTTCGAGCCGCAAAATTCTGCCGTCGTATCTGACTTCGGAGGATAATTTCTTTTCGGTAAACTTCATATTAAACTTTCGTATTGCTGAATCGCTTCGAAAAGCGATTGCAGACCGTCGCTTATTATTTTATTATACAGAACGAAATAATTGTAACCGAGGGCAAGTGCGTTCAAAAGCTCCGTATTCCCGGATTTTACTGCATTTACGATTTCGTCGAGCATTTTATAGCCGACTTCCTTTTCTTCGTTGGATACGCCGCTTTCGAAAACGAACTGCTTTTCCTGCGCAATTAAAAGCGAAATCGCGGAAAGCACGGCAGGTAACTCGGCGCTGACCTCCGAGGATGCCGCTATCCGTTCGGGAAGCGCGTCTTCTTGCAATTCTTTGCCGAATACCTCTTTGATTATCTGTTCAAGACTACCTATTACCGCGTCGCAGAAAGCCAGATAGCCCGAAAAATAACTGCCGTCGTCGGAAAAATAGGTCTGCAAAAACCAGTTGAAATTGATGGAATCCCTGTCGAACTCGACGAGCAGACAGAAAATGAAAGCAAGTCTGTCGCCGACGGTTTCGGGGAGAGCGAGATAGCTTTTCTGAGATATCCCGTCCGAAATGGTAACCAAGCAACGCTTTTTCGCCGCAAGATAATCAAACCCGGCCGACACGGTATTAAAAAGCTCGTACAGCTCCTGACTGTTTACAATCGATTTAAGCAAATCCTTAATCTTCGTCGGCGCGACGATAAATTTACAGCTTCGCACTTCGCGGCACTTATCCAAAAAATCGTTAATCTGTGACTTTACGCTTTGCATTTATATCTCCGTTTTCGATATTTTTATCCATTATAACACAAACGATTACAAAATAAAATATTTTTGAAGCAAATTATCTTGATTTTAAGCGAATAATTATGTATAATAACTATATTATTTTGTTATAAGGGAAATTAACGACGGAAAACGCTACCGTAAAGGCGTAAAGAGCTATAATGATAAGAACCGCAGAGACTTCGATTAACAAATTAATAATTCTTTTCGTGTTCGATAAGATGGAAAGCGCGCTGTCCGAAAGGACTATCGTCGATATGTGCTCCTCCTCCAACGACTGGATGGGCTATATGGACTGCGTGAATATTATCCATAAATTAATCGACGATAATTTTATCTGCGCGGTAAACGAGGACGAAGACCCTCTTTACACCATTACGCCCGACGGCAGGGAAACGCTTGCAAACTTTTACATCAATATTCCGAAAAGTATGCGCGAAGAAATTTCCATTTTCGTCAAAAAGAACAGCGCGAAATACCGAAACCGCCAGGAATGCCGCTCGGACTATTATCAGAACAAGGACGGCACGTACACCGTATTTTTGAAAATCCTTGCACCCGTTCAGCCCCTTATGGAGCTCAAATTCGTCGTTCCCGACAGAAAAACGGCAAACAAAATCTATAAAAAATGGGAAGAAAAAGCCGCGGACGTTTATTCGGTCATCTACGAAAACCTCTGCGACTAGGTAATTTTATGGAACGGTTTACTTATAAAACGAGCGGGACGTGCTCCCGCATCATCACTTTCGAAGTTGACGAAAACAATAAACTGCATAATCTGAAATTCGAAGGCGGCTGCAAGGGAAACCTTCAAGGCGTTGCAAGGCTTGCCGAGGGCAGAGATTTGGACGAAATTCAATCCACCCTTCACGGCGTAATCTGCCGAAACGGTACTTCGTGTCCCGACCAGCTTTCGAAAGCTATCGAAGCGTATAAAAATTCGTTATAATAATAAATCAATAGTAAAACGGACGGAAACATTTCCGCCCGTTTTTTTGTCGTT
Source organism: uncultured Clostridia bacterium (assembly GCA_964598465.1). Lineage (GTDB taxonomy): Bacteria > Bacillota > Clostridia > Christensenellales > Borkfalkiaceae > Coproplasma. Next base: position 8,633 of record CAZRCE010000006.1, read on the forward strand.
TTAAGCTAATAATAGCCTATTATGTCACGCATAATACTTGATTTATATTAAATTTCAAGCAATAATTGATACAAATTAGCCATATTCGACTTATTTAGGTCGATATAATAACATCTGCCGTCGTAGCCTCTGTCGGCGTTATATCGGATAATATTAAAGCCGTAATTTTCCTGCTCTACCTTTACGAGAAGCTTTTCGAAGTCCATTTCGTTATAATAGCAAGTCTTTCCGAAACAGAATTCTAGCCACAATCCGCTTTTCATTTCCGCAACGGTCAGCCTGTCGATACTTACGCCGAAAGCGGGCATTTCGTAAGAGCCGTCCAAAAGCCTGCCCCACTCCGCCATTATTTCGGTGAAACGGTTATCTCCGTCGGAATAAGTTACCACCGCTCCGTCATTGTAAATATTGATATCCCGAGTTTCCTCGAAAATTTCGTTTATTTCTGCCGCCACGATAAACATAACCTCATTTTAAGTATTTTATTGATTATTATACTTATTTCGGATATAATCGTCGATAGCCTTTGCCGCAGTCTTTCCCGCGCCCATTGCGAGAATTACCGTAGCGGCGCCCGTTACGGCGTCACCGCCCGCAAATACGCCCTCTTTCGAAGTCGCGCCCGTGTTCTCCTCAACGACTATTCCGCCGTGTCTGTTCACTTCAAGCCTCTCAGTCGTGCTCTTAATAAGCGGATTGGGGCTCGTTCCGATTGACATAACGACGCAGTCAACGGGGATTTCGTATTCGCTTCCCGCAACTTCCACGGGACGCCTCCTTCCCTTTTCGTCGGGTTCGCCAAGCTCGCACTTGATTACTTTAACGCTCTTTACGAAGCCGTTTTGGGGGTCGCGCCTGTCGTCGGGATTGCTGTAACCGATAATTTCGACGGGATTTCTCAGAACGTCGAAAATAATGCCCTCTTCCTGAGCATGCTCGACTTCCTCTTTTCTTGCGGGAAGCTCGTCCATGGAACGGCGGTAAATTATTCTTACGCTTTCCGCACCCAGCCTTAAAGCCGTTCGCGCGGCGTCCATTGCTACGTTGCCGCCGCCTACGACCGCCACTCGTTTTGCGCGCATTATGGGCGTTCTCGAATCGCCCTTATAAGCCTTCATAAGATTTGCACGCGTTAAAAACTCGTTCGCCGAATATACGCCTTTAAGACTTTCGCCCTTTATGCCCATAAACCTCGGAAGTCCCGCGCCCGAACCGATAAACACCGCCTCGAAGCCGTCCTCGAACAGCTCGTCAACGGTCAAAGTTTTTCCTATAACGACGTTGGTCTGAATTTCAACGCCGAGTTTTTTAAGCGTATCTACTTCTTTTGCGACGATATCTTTAGGCAGCCTGAATTCCGGAATACCGTAAACGAGTACGCCGCCCGAGAGATGCAGAGCCTCGAAAACGGTTACTTTATAGCCCTTTTTAGCCAAATCACCCGCACACGCAAGCCCCGAAGGACCGGAGCCGACTACCGCAACTCTGTGACCGTTAGACGCGGGCACTTCGGTTTCGCCTTTAAAATTCTTATTGTGATAATCCGCAACGAAGCGTTCAAGCCTGCCAATGCCGACGGGTTCGAATTTTATACCCAGCGTACACTTGCTTTCGCACTGCGTTTCCTGCGGGCAAACCCTGCCGCAGACTGCGGGAAGCGACGAGCTTTCCGAAATCTTCTGATAAGCGCCCTCGAAGTCGCCCTTTTTGATTTCAGAAATAAATTCGGGAATGGAAACGTTTACGGGGCACCCCTCGACGCACGGTCTGTTCTTGCAGTTAAGACAGCGCGCCGCCTCTGCGATTGCGATTTCGGGAGTATAGCCGAGCGCCACCTCGTCGAAATTTCTCGCCCTGACCTTAGCGTCCTGAACGGGCATTGCGTTCTTTTTAGGTTGAATTGCCATTATTCTACCTCCTTTGAAAACAGATTGCAGAATTCTTCTCTTTCGCGTTTTTCAAAATCCGCATACATAGACGAACGCGCCATCGCCTCGTCGAAATCGACTTCGAAACCGTCGAAATCGGGTCCGTCAACGCAGGCGAATTTCGTTTTACCGCCCACGGTTAAGCGGCAACCGCCGCACATTCCCGTGCCGTCTATCATTATGGGATTCATAGATACCGTCGTTTTTACACCGTAAGGCTTCGTCGTTGCTACGACGAACTTCATCATGACGAGCGGACCTATGGCAATTACTTCGTCGTAATTCTCGCCCGCCTCGATAGCTTCTTTCAAAGGCGTCGTTACCACGCCCTGCCTTCCGTAACTGCCGTCGTCGGTCATTACGGTGAGCTTATCCGAACATTCGCCGAATTCCCGTTCGAGAATTTTCAGCTCAGCATTTCTGAAACCGATAATCGAATGTACTTCACAGCCGAGCTCTTTAAACCTCTGCGCTACGGGCAAAGCGATGGCACAGCCCACGCCGCCGCCTACGATGCACACTTTTTTCACGCCGTCCGTTTTCGTGGGACAACCTAAAGGCCCTACGAAATCCTGTATGCTTTCGCCTTCGTTTTTAAGATTTAAGCGCATAGTCGCGCCGCCGACGACCTGAAATATTATTTTAACCGTTCCGTTCTCTCTGTCGTAGCCCGCCACGGTCAAAGGTATTCTCTCTCCGTCCTCGTCAACGCGCAAAATGATAAATTGACCCGCCTGAGCCTTTTTGGCTACCATCGGCGCGTAGATATCCATCATCGTAACCGTGCGGTTGAGCGCACGCTTTTTTACTATCTTGTACATACCGTTTGCATCTCCTTTCGGTATTATTTTTCTTATATACTTCATTCTGTCGAGCGGATACGGCGCACGCTTTGCGTAATCGTAGCGCACCTCTCGCACGACGCCTATCTGCTCGCCGTTGTGCCTACCGAGCGGCGCAACGACGTTATCGCTGACTTTTACGTTCACAATTTCCGAAATATACCAGAATTTGTAGCCCGCTACGTTTATATCGTTCGGAAAGTCCACCGCAACGAAACACATTTTTTCTTTCATATTAAATTAATTATAAATAATTTCACGGTAAAACGCAACAAAAAAGACTTGTTAAAAAAACAAGTCTTTTTAATAAACGGTTTATTAAACGTAATCTACGACGTCTATCCAGTTCCTTAAGAATTCTTCCTCGCCCTCTTTTGCGGCAGTAAGTCTCGAAGCCGCGACGATGGGAATCCATTTCTGAACGTACTGTTTGGCAGTGTCGCTCTTTTTGCAGTACAGGTTCAGATATTTCTCCGCTATATCTTCTTTTCCGTTCAGATAGAACAAAAGGTACGACCTCGCCACGTCCGCCGAAGCGTTGCCCTGAGTTGCGTGCGACCAGTCTATGACGAAAGGCGTGCCGTCGGAGGTGATTATAACGTTGCTCGGGTTGAAATCGCCGTGACAAAGATTATAGTGCTTGGGAAGCGAATCGAGGCGGGTGTGTAAATCGTAGCGCGTGGTCGCGTCTAGGTTCGCAGCACTTATTTTTGCCTGCATTTTGTCTTTAAGCTTGTTCAGCATAGGAACGCGCTTTGATAAAACCGTTCTCTGCAAATCCACGAAAAGCTCGAGATATTCGTCCGTCTTTTCGGGATTGTCACACATAAGTTTTTCGAGCGTAACGCCGTCGATATAGTCCATAATTATCGACCATTTTCCGTCCACGACCTCTACCGCCGTGACGTGCGGGATATTCAAGTCGGTTTCCTCTACTCTCGCCTGATTGAGCGCCTCGTTCAAAATATTCGCCTTGGAATAATCCGCGTCGAAAGTTTTAATTGCGAGGTTGCCTTCGCGATAGAGCTTTTTTCCCTTCATTTCCGCAACAAGATTTTTACCTGACATCATTTTTCCTCCTTATTATTTACCGTAGTAAGCTTTAAGGTACATCTCTTTGATTTCACTCATAAGAGGATACCTCGGGTTCGCACCCGTGCACTGGTCGTCGAACGCCTGCTCTACCATTTCGTCGAGAGTTGCAAGGAAGTCCGCTTCGGCTATGCCGTAGTCCTTAATAGTTTTCTTTATGCCGACTTTCTCTTTAAGTCCGTCGATTGCCTTTATAAGATTTGCAAGACTTTCGGCGTCGTTCTTACCCGCGAGGTTAAGGCATTCCGCGACCTCCGCATAACGGCGGAGCGTCTTGGGGTGGTCGTACTGCGAGAAAGTTCCCATTTTCGTAGGGGCTTCCGCCGCGTTGAATTTGATAACCTCGCATATAAGAAGCGCGTTAGCCACGCCGTGGGGCAAATGATGGAATGCGCCGAGCTTATGCGCCATCGAATGGCATACGCCGAGGAACGCGTTCGCAAACGCCATACCCGCCATAGTTGCGGCGTTAGCCATCTTTTCCCTCGCTACGACGTCGGTCTGACCGTCTTCGTAGGCTCTGGGAAGATATTCGAAAATAACTTTAAGCGCCTGCACCGCAAGTCCGTCCGTATAGTCCGTCGCCATAACGGAAGCGTAAGCTTCGAGAGCGTGCGTTACCGCGTCGATACCCGAAGCCGCGGTAAGGCCCTTAGGCGCGGACATATGCAAATCCGTATCGATAATAGCCATATTAGGCAAAAGCTCGTAATCCGCGAGGGGATATTTAACGCCCGTCTTTTCGTCAGTTATTACCGCAAACGGCGTAACCTCCGAGCCGGTGCCCGCCGAAGTCGGAATCGCGATAAAATACGCCTTTTCACCCATCTTGGGGAAGGTATAAATGCGCTTTCTTATATCGACGAAGCGCATAGCCATATCGAGGAAATCCGCTTCGGGATGCTCGTACATAACCCACATAATCTTCGCAGCGTCCATTGCGGAGCCGCCGCCGAGCGCGATTATAATATCGGGCTCGAATGCGCGCATTTGCTCCGTGCCTTCTATTGCGCACGCGAGCGTGGGGTCGGGCGCAACGTTGAAGAATGTCGTATGCTGAATACCCATTTCGTCGAGCTTATCGGTTATGCATTTTGTAAAACCGCTCTTGAAAAGGAAGCTATCCGTGACGATAAACGCGCGTTTCTTGCCCATTACCGTTTTGAGTTCGTCCAACGCTACGGGCAAACAGCCTTTCTTTAAATATACCTTCTGGGGCGCTCTGAACCACAACATATTCTCTCTCCTTTCGGCAACCGTCTTAATATTTAAAAGATGCTTTACTCCTACGTTTTCCGAGACGGAATTGCCGCCCCAGCTACCGCAACCGAGCGTGAGCGAAGGCGCGAGCTTGAAGTTGTACAAATCGCCTATGCCGCCGTGAGACGAAGGCGTGTTTACGAGTATTCTGCAAGTTTTCATCTTCTCGGCAAAATAATCGAGTTTTTCTTTTGAAGTCGCGGCGTTGATATAAATGGACGAAGTATGTCCGTAACCGCCGTCCTCTACCAGCCTTTCGGCTTTTGCAATCGCGTCGTCGAAGCTCTCCGCCTTGTACATTGCAAGTACGGGCGAAAGCTTTTCGTGCGCGAACTCTTCGGACAGCTCCACCGACTGCACTTCACCTATAAGGATTTTCGCGGTCTTGGGAACGGTTACGCCCGAAAGCTCCGCGATTTTATACGCGCTCTGACCGACGATTTTAGCGTTGAGCGCGCCGTTTTTGATTATAGTTTTTCTTACTTTATCGAGTTCCTCGGGGTTAAGGAAATAGCAGCCGCGGAGGGCAAATTCCTTTTTAACCTGCTTATAAATCTTTTCGGATACGATTACGGACTGCTCAGACGCGCATATCATACCGTTGTCGAAAGTTTTGGAATGAATAACCGAGCTTACCGCAAGAAGAATATCCGCGCTTTCGTCTATGATTGCGGGGGTATTGCCCGCGCCTACGCCGAGTGCGGGTTTGCCGCTCGAATACGCGGCTTTAACCATACCCGGACCGCCCGTGGCAAGAATAAGGTCAACCTCGCGCATGAGGAGGTTGGTCATATCCAAAGACGGAACGTCTATCCAGCTTATTATACCCTCGGGCGCGCCCGCCGCAACCGCAGCTTCATACACCACCTTCGCCGCGGCAATCGTCGAATTCTTTGCGCGGGGGTGCGGGCTTATTATACAGCCGTTACGCGTTTTCAAGCTTATCAGAGTTTTGAATATTGCGGTTGAAGTAGGGTTCGTCGTCGGAATAACCGCGCCGATTACGCCTATCGGCTCGGCAATTTTCTTTATGCCGTACGCCTTATCCTCCTCCACGACCCCGCAGGTTTTTACGCTTTTATAGGTGTTGTAAATGTATTCGGCGGCGTAGTGGTTCTTGATAACCTTATCTTCAACCACTCCCATTCCCGTTTCTTCAACGGCCATTTTTGCGAGAGGTATTCTCGCCTTGTTTGCCGCCGTCGCGCAGGCGAGAAAAATTTTATCCACCTGCTCCTGCGAAAATTCGGAAAATTCCTTCTGCGCCTTTCTTACCCTTGCAATTTCCTGCTCGAGCCTTTCAACGCCGTCGCATACCGAGTAATTCAACTTAAATTCCATTTATCGCTCCTGAAAATCAAATACTTTTTTATTGAATATCGTGCCTTATTTTCTAATCGATAAAATTATATCAAATAGAATTTTATCAGGCAATCTTTGTAAAGGATTTAACCAAGTTTTAACAAAAATGTGAAAATTTTCAGCATTTAGATAAAACTTTTCATTATTTCGGATTAATTATTGACTATTTACTTAGATAAAATATGTTAAATTGATGATTTCGGTGTGAATTACTCAAAATTAAATCGCTTAACTTTAAACTCAAATACCGTCGGGCGCGTTTTTGGATTTAATTCGTTTCGCCATTTCTTCGGACTTCGGTCTTAGCGCGCCCTGCATATTGTTGGGCACGGGAAGATACATGGCTTCTTCGAAAATCGGTAAGAATTTCAAATTCGCCTCGTACTGAATTTTTTTGCCCGAAAAGCAAAACAATTTATTGTCGGTATTGCCGAATACCTGAACGGGGTCGTCCGCTTCGTTATAATGCGGTAAATTTTTTTTGAGTTTATTTATGTAATGTTGGTTTACCTTTCCTGTAAAATACAAATTGCTTTGCGCGTTCAACATCATCAGTCTGTTAATTTCGTCTATCTGCGTATTCTTCCTTATAGTCAATACTCCGCGTTTATCCCACGCCGCGTTATAAATATAATGGTCGTACGCCAAGAGCGCGTACTTCGGCGATATCGGGCACATAAGCATTAAGCCCGAACTGCTCAATCCCCACCCCGTTACGAGCTTCCTTTTTATGCTCCACAGATTGTATTTGATTGTCGGGTAATCGGAAGTAAGAAATTCCACCTCGGACAAATTCTCAATCAATATTAAATTCAGGTCGTAAATCAGCGGGTAAAGCTCCAACGCAGCTTTTATGGACACGGCGCAAGTGTTGTTAACTTTTATACCGTCCATTATCTTTTCGAGATTTAAGTCCGTATATTTTCCGTGTGCCTGTTCCGTTTCCAGAACTTCATACAGCATTCTTTTTACGAATATTTCCTGTCGTTCCGCCGTAGCCAAAGTCCTTTCGTTTCCGAGGACGATATATAATAAGACCAACTCGTATTCTTCGGGCGATAACCCCGTTATTGCTTTATTTTCTATAATCTTATTGAAAATAGGCGCGACGTTGCGTTCGATGTCCGATAAAACGCCTTCGATTTTGCCGTTTGCGCCATAGAAATAATCTTTAGACGCCACGTTCTTTATCGATGCTTTCGAATCGACGAACACGTTGTTATCTTTATTATACAGCGATATTCGCTTCCCGTCATACGACCACCGTCTTAGATGAAACTGCGGTACGTAGTGTTGATTTTTTCTATCCATAACTAACCTGTAAATTATGTTTGTTTGCCTTAGCGGGCGTTTATCGTAAATATTATAACAATAAATTAATTGTTTGAAAAGCAAACTATTTACTAATAACCGCCGCAGCGCTGATATTTTGAAATAGGGTAAATAATCGCACAACTTATAAAGCTAATTTTGCTTATATGAGCGGCAATTCGCTTGACATATTTTAAAGTTTTTAATATAATTTTTGCGATATGCGGATATGGCGGAATTGGCAGACGCGCAGGTTTCAGGTTCCTGTGGGCGACCGTGCAGGTTCAACTCCTGTTATCCGCACCAAACACCGCATAATGTTTAATCATTAGGCGGTGTTTTTTTCCGTAAGGATATTACGGGAGTTGAGGGAAGGCAAGCAAAACTTGTTTTGCGCAGGTCGTCGGGCTCTACCGACGACTAAACAGCACACGTGCTGTTTACCGTGCGCGTCCGCAAAAGGCGCAACTCCTGTTATCCGCACCAAACACCGCATAATGGCTTTTCGTCATTATGCGGTGTGTTTTTTATAGGGGATTGATATGAAAAAGGTATTAATCAGCTTGTTTGCAAGTATCCTGCTAATCTTTTCTTTTGCGTTTGCGGCTTGCGGTAACGAGGAAAGCTTACCGACCGATTTGTTTTTCGTAAAAGGCAACAGCTATGAATTCCGCTCTTACGACCATTCGCAGTTGGCAACGAGCGACGAAAGAATGAACGAAATTATGCTCGAAATGGGTTTCCGTTCCGAGGAAGAATATAACGGTTGGGTAATCGAAATAAATAACGAATACAAAGATTACGCCGTGGATTTCAAACAGGACGGAACGTTCTATTTATTTAAGAAAAACAGCGGCGAAGCGGCTTTAACGGGAACTTACAATCAGGATAAATACGTTATAAACTGCTCCGCAAACGGACAAGACATTACTTTCCGTATCTGGAACAGCCACGTCGCTTTAGTTTTGCGCGAATTTTACAGCAGCGAAGGTTACCTCGAATTTATCTGCCTGGCGATATTTATTTAAGCAAAATAATTGCTCCGCCACTTTGAAATTATCAGGACGCGTCGGAAAATGAAAAAGGGACTCATTCTTTTAAACGCATATTCGAATATGGCAAGCGCCGCTAATCAAGCCGAAAGACTGAAAGCGGAGCTTGAAAAGCTCGGCGTGAACGCTGATATAAAGCGCAACGACTTTTTCGCGGCGGAAATCGACGGAAACGGAAATATAATTACCAAAACTAGCGGATACGATTTCTGCATATACCTCGATAAGGACAAGTATATTTCGCAAATGCTTGAAAAGAGCGGACTGCGGCTCTTTAATTCGCACTCCGCAATCGAGGCGTGCGACGATAAAATGATTACCTCCGTTCTGCTTGCGAATAACGGAATACCCATGCCCGCCACAATATCGGGACTTCTGTGCTACGACGCGGACGAGAAATTGAACGAAGCGGCTTTGGATAAAGTCGCGGAAAAGCTCGGTTATCCATTAATTATTAAAAGCAGTTACGGCTCGCTCGGCAAAGGCGTTTTCAAAGCAGACGACAGGGAACGGCTTTTAAAAATAGCCGAAGAACTTAAATGCACTCCCCACCTCTTTCAGAAATTTATTTCGGAAAGCTGCGGCAGAGATATGCGCGTAATCGTTATCGGCGGTAAGGTCACGGCGGCAATGATTAGGCGCTCCGCGAACGATTTCAGGTCGAATATAGGGCTTGGCGGCGTAGGCACGGCGGTTAATCCGCCCGAACAAGTCGTAGAGTTGTGTGAAAAGACCGCAAAAATCTTAGGTTTGGATTATTGCGGCATAGACGTGCTTTTCGGCGCAAACGCGTACTTAGTTTGCGAGGTTAATTCCAACGCTTTCTTCGGCGGCATAGAAAAGGTCACGGGCGTCAACGTAGCCGAGGCTTACGCAAAACATATTTATAAAGCTTTGTATTGACTGAGTTATTAAAATAACGGCGCGAACGCATTCTTGCGTTCGCGCCGTTTTAATTTACTTGTCGATTATATTGCCGTTCTCGTCAACTCTTACTATGTCGGAAAATCCGCCGTTGTCCCTGTTTAAAAGCTCGTTAATCTGGTCTTCGTGCTCTTTAAGGCGGCGTTTGATTTCGTCCGTGTTCTCGGTGTTATCGATAACTACCGTGTTCTCGGTTACTCCCGCCACGCTCTTACTCTTGCGAATAGCGAGCACCAAAGCAACGACCGCAACGATTAAGACGACAATCGCAACCACTATCAACAGCCAAGCCCACCAGGGAAACCCTACCGCCGTTTCTTCTGCGTGGAATACGATTTCCGCAGTCAGAGTAGTCCTTACAGTAACAGTGCCGTTTCCGTTTACAGTATAGTTTTCTTCGCTTATAGGCGCAAGCCTGTCGCCTATTACTTTATAGAGCGAGAAATTAGTCATTCCTTCGGGAATTTTCAGCGTAAGCGAAACGGTCTTGCTGTCGTCGTACTGTCCTACCTTTTCTCCGCCTTCGAGTATCCAAAGCTCAGCCACGTAGCCTTTGTTTTCACCGCCTACGTTGTAGAGCGTATCGGATTCCTTTACCACGAGGTCGAGTTTGTATTCCTGTCCGGGCGCTATGGGTTCAAGGTCGCCTACGCTACCGTTGCCGCTATCTGAATCAATCTGCGTTATTCTTTCTTCGTCGTCCGGCTCGTTAATTATGGGGGGCGTTGCGGGGTCGTTCGGGTCAACGGTATTATCGGGAGCTACGCCGCTCTCGTTGATTATTAACAAGACTTTTGCGGTATTGCCGCCGAGCACCCTGCCGCTCGCATTTACCCAGGCGTAGTTATCGCCGTCTTTAAGTTGAAGCGTTACCACGTAACCGCTCTTTTTAACGCCAGTGAACGTCGCTTCGCCGACGGTTTCGTACAACGCGTCCGCCGCTACTTCGTAAGTATGTCCCGCACCGTCGAATTTATAAGTCTGCGCTTCGGGTATAGTCACCTTCGCTTTGCTTATTACGAGCATTGCCGAACCGTTCGGAATTGCCTCGTAATTAACGCTATCGCCCGTGTAGGTTACGGTCAGCGTATGCGTGCCGACTATCGTCGCGCCTGCCGCGATATCGTAAGTTACGCCGTCGGGCAAACCGCTGACGGTTACTTTATGCTCCGTGCCGTCGTATTCCGCTTCCGTGTTTCCGAAAGTCACGCCGCTCATATCGTAGCGCGCTTTGGTTATAATAAGTTTAACAGTTGCGTCCGAGTCGTTTTCGCCGAGGTCTTTCCAACGGTAGTTTACTTTATCTACCAGCGTAAGCGTTACGGTATAGCCTACCTCGTTGACGTTTTTGTAGCCGCCTACGCCCTTGACTTCATACTTATCAGCCTCCGCAACTACGAAAGACTGAACGGAGCCGTTGTACGCATAGGTCTGGTCTTGGGGCACGGTCACTGTAGCTTTCTTAATTATAAGCGGCGCAGTCATATCCGTGATATCCTCGTAGTTATCGCTATCGCCCTCAAACTTAGCGGTTACCGTATAATCTCCGACTACGGTTTTGCCGTTTCCGTCATAAGTTACTTTAACGCCGTCGGGCAACTCTCCGCTGATAAACATACTCTGCGGCAAGCCGGTGTACTCCACTTCTTTACGGACGAATTGAACGCCCGACATATCGTATCTTGCTTTGGTTATAGTAAGCGTAACTGCAACTTCGTCACCCTGCACGCCTTCCCAAGCGTAATTCGCGCTGTTTTTAAGTTTTAATACGATTTCGTATCCCAGCTCGTTCGCGTAGGTATAGCCGTCCGTACCGTAAACCTCGTACGGCGCGTCTTTGTCAACCGTGTAGGTTATCTTACTGCCGCTGTACTCCTCCGTCATATCCTCGGGCACGGAAACGGTCTGCTTGGTAATTACGACGGTAAAGCTGTTCGTGCCGCCCGCGTATTCGTAGTTAGGTGCGGAAAGTCTGTAAGTTATTACGTATGTATCCGCATCTCTCGGGGACTGCTTCGCGCTCTTGATTTGCGAAAGCTCCGCCCTGCTTATGAAATCGGAATTCGACCAGCGTTCGAGGCTGAACTCCATTTCAGCCGCGCTGTAATAGGAGTTATATTTCTCGTCAGCCCACGCGCCGCCGCGTTCCGCCGCCGTCGTGAACTTTGCGTTCGTCTGAATAACGAAATCCTCGTCGTAGAGGTGCAATTCTTTATTATAAACGTAGTTGAACGTCTTGTCTTTTATTCCCGATTCGTTTACGAAAGTCAATTCGGCTTTTTCCACGTCGAATACGAATTCGTTATCAAAAGCTTCGAAATAAATGCCGCTCGACGACTCGGAATGCTGTTCACCGTTCCACCAGTGTTCGTGAGCGCCTTCCACCGAATACTCGGCAACGATTACTTTCAATACGTAAGAGCCTGCGGGAACGTATTCGTTGATATATTCCCCGAACGCATAGCGGTTAAATATTTCGCCGATTAACTCGCGCTTGCCCGTTTCCTCGTTGCTTCTGTACAGCTCGAAAGTTACTTTATTATCATCCTGTCCGAACGGGTAAACGCCGTCTTTAACGCCCTCGTCGCCGTGTTCCAAGCGGGGAGCGTACTGCGTTTCGTATTCGCCGAAAGTCCAGCCGGTTATATCCCAATCGTCGCCGTAGCTTGCGCCGTTCTGGCTCTTAAGTCCGTTATCTATCGTCGCTACGTACCATTCTTTGGTTACGGTAACCGTGCCGTCCTCGTTTATGACCGCCGTCATATGCCTGTCGGCGTCTATTTCGCCCGTCTTGATAAATTTATAGTTATCGGAATTTTTTAAAGTCAGCTTTGCCGTAGCGGTATAAGCGCCAGCCGTTTCCGCGGTGCAACCGTCGATATAAGTTATATCGTACAGCCCCGCCGCCTCGCCGAGAGTATCCACGCTTCTCGCGCCGTGAATTTCAACGGTTATCTGCTGTCCGCGGTTGCGCACGATTGAGCGTTTTACGAACGTTCTGCCGTCGGCGGCGCCGGAATAGTACTTATAATCGGCGTCGATATAACCGTCGCGGAGCGCGGAGTTGAAATCTGCCAAAGTCCAGTAGAAGTCGTCCTCGTTATTCAGCTCGATTTCGACGGGCTTAATCTCAAACGCCGCGGAATTATTTTCAAACGCATATTCCGTAAACGCCGTACCGTCGATTTCGAACGAATACGCGCCCGCGTCTTTAAGCGCGTTGACGGTTTCCCCGCCCTTCTTTATAACGAAGCTTCCGTCCACGCCGTAAAGATAATAATACCCTTCCGAAATTTCAGAGCCCGTATCGTTTGCCGCCGCCGCGAATTTCGCGCGGACTTTGGCGCGCTTGCCCGCTCCGTCGAATAAGAAGCTGCTGTCCGCCGCGATAGGCTGCCAACCCAAGCTTGCGGTTTCGTACTCCCATTCGAGCGAAACGCTCCTCTTGCTTACGCTAAGGTTTTCAACCCTGCAACTCAAAGTCTGCGTTCCCACAACCGCGCGCACGGTTACGAACTCGTCGCCCGCGTGCAGGCACGCTCCCTTTATATATAATATTGTATAGTCGGTTACGGCTTCCACGTCCGTATCGCAAACTTCGCAGTGCTTATAAACCGCCATGCCCGCGCCGTTGAACGTTTCGTAGGCGAAATAGCTCTTATTCGTAGGTTGCGCGGTAATTACTATCGAAGTAATTTTATGACCATTCGCGTCCACGTCCTGTACGGCTTTCGTATCCGAATACTCCGTATCGTCGAAAATCGCCCCGTCCGCGGTCGGAACGGTATAAGTAGCCGTGTAAGTCGTCGTACCTTTTACCGTACAGGTCGGGTCGGTCGTTACCTCGGAAGTAATCGTGCCGTCCTCGGTTTTCGTATGATTTGCATTATGCGCGCACTTGAATATAACGCTCGCGCTCTTTCCGTCGTCCGTCCAGGACCATACGGGGTTTCCGTACAAATGCCCGAGCGCCGCGATATCCTGCACTTCTTTCGTATCCGTATAGGAAGCCTGCGTGTATTCGCTTGCGTTCGTCGGGGTGAAGGTCGCCGTGTAAGTCGTTGTACCCATTACCGTGCAAGTCGCCGCAGTCGTTTCCTCGGAAGTAATTCCGCTTGCGGTCGTTAAATTATGCGATACGGTATGCGAACCGTCGCGCGTGCAGGTGAACGCTGCCGTCGCGCTCTTTCCGTCCGCCGCCCAAGTCCAGCCGTTTGCGTTAAGCGCAAAGTTATGCCCCAGAGCCGCGATATCCTGTACGTCTTTCGTGTCCGTATAGGAAGCCTGCGTATAATCGCTTGCGTTCGTCGGTGTGTAGGTTGCAGTGTACCTAGTCGTACCTATGACTTCGCACTGCGCCGCCACCTGCTCCTTCGAAGTTATCGTCGCGGTCGCGTTACTTATTTTGTGCGTGCTGTCGTGCGAGCAGGTAAAAGATACCGTCGCGCTATGTCCGTCCGCCGCCCAATTCCAGCCGTTTGCATTGAGTTCATAGCTATGACCGAGCGCGTTAAGCGTTTCCGTTTTGGAATTCTTCTGCGTACTACTGCCGACGGCTACGCTTGCCTCGTACGCTACGCTACCCGCCGTTTCGCAGGTCGGCTCGGTTATATTCTTATTAATCGTCGCGGGTTCGTTATGGCTATCTCCGCCGCATGCCGTACAGTTATATTTTAACGCCGCCGTCCAGTTTCTCGAAGTCTGTTGATTCCATACCCAGGAATAATTTCCGTAGGTATGCGCTTTCAACGCGATATCCTGTACGTCTTTCGTATCCGTATATGAAGCCTGCGTATAATCGCTCGCCTTAGTCGGGGTATAAGTCGCCGTGTAGGTCGTAGTCCCCTTTATCGTGCAAGTCGCCGCAGTCTTTACCGCGGAAGTTATCGTCGCGGCCGCGTTGTTTATTTTGTGCGTGCCGTCGTGCGAGCAGGTAAAAGATACCGTCGCGCTCTGTCCGTTCGCCGCCCAGCTCCAGCCGTTTGCGTTAAGCGCAAAGTTATGCCCCAGAGCCGCTATATCGTCATACCGCTTCGTCGCCGTGTATTCGGTATTATCATAATCAGACCTTTCGCTTACGGGCACGGTAAACTTTGCGGTGTATTCGTTTGTGCCGTTCGCCGTGCAAGTCGCCGCAACGACTTCCCGATGCGACATCGTAGCAGTCTTTGCCGGCGTTTTAAGCTCGCAGGTACTGCGCGAGCAAGTCAAAACCACCGTTGCGGTTTTATTCGTATCGTTCCAGGTCCAATCGGCAAAACCGTAATTATGCCCGAGCGCGTTAAGCGTTTCCGTTTTTTCGTTCGTCGCCGTCCCGTAAGTTGCGGTATATTTATTCGAACCCGCCGCCGTACAAGTAGCCGCCGTCGTCACTTTGTTTATGGTAGCGTCGTTAAACTCTACGTTGCCGCAGCCGCTGTTGTTACACGTATATTTGTATTGAGCCGTATAATTACCCGGCGTTTCGGTATTCCAAACCCAGCTCGTCGCGTAACTATGAGTAGTTATTTCCGCTTCGCTTCCGTTCAGCTTAACGCAAGGATTAGCCGTATTGTCGGAATGGAAATACTTCACCGTCGCCGCCGTCATTTTTGCGCCCGAGGTAAATATTCCCTTTCCGCTTGCCATTGTAACGCCGACGTCCGCTCCGCTCGTAAGCGCGGCTGTCATTTGAATTTTTATATCCGATGGCAATTTAACGTTGCACACGGTCGTATTGTTGCTTAACTTGTTATTTTTAATAACGGGCTTGCCGCTCATCTTAAACGTTGTATCGCTTACAAAGCTTACGCCGCCGGCATTACCGCCGACGTTATCCGTTATCGAGCCGCCGGTCATCTCGAATATGGCGGTATCTCCGAATAATTCTACGCCGCCGACACCTGCCGAACTGTTTCGCGTAATCGACCCACCGCTCATCGTCAACCTACAACCGGAATCCACTAAGACGCCGCCGCCGTGACCGGTACCCGCAGAATTATGGTCAATCTTTCCGTTACCGCTCAAATTCAATATTGCGTTGTCGGAAAGTAAAATGCCACCACCATATAAAGTAGCCGTATTATCATATATTTCACCGCCACTCATATTAATAGTACCATATTCGGCATAAATTGCGCCGCCGCGCTCCGAAGTGTTGTTATAAATTTTTCCGCCGGTTATATCAAAAATGTCGTCTTCGGTTACCTGTATAGTGCCCCATTTTGCGTTGTTGTCGTAAATCTGAATATTGCCGGAAATAGTCGTCTGTCCGTTATTATCATAATCACCGGCAAGAATGGCGCCGGTTGCAGATTTGTTATTGCGGATAATACCGCCGCTTAGCTCTGCCGTACTACCGTCATAAGGCAGAGGTATCACGGAATATTTGGAGTAATTATTTTCGATAACGCCGCCGGTCATTTTAAAAGTACAGCAACAATCAAAACTAAACAAACAATAACTTGTGTCCAAAGAACCGTTTCCGCATATCAGCGCACCGTCGTTAACTTCAACAGTGCAATCGTTACTGGTAGATATTGCGCGTTCAAAGCCAAAAATAGTGCCTCCGTTAATTAGTAAATTTGAATACTCATATAAGCTAAAAGCTGTACCAGTACCTAAAGTCGCCGGCATAATGACGCCGCCCTTTGAATTCTTGGGCGATGAGGTATTTCTGCTTAACGAAATGCTGCTCGTGGTATTATTCGGTCTGCTGTCTTTTATTATAAGAGTACTGCTATCTAAAATATAAAACGTATCATATAAACATGCGATATAACCGTTTAAATCTAAAACTATATTAAGATTGCAAAATTTACTACTATAAGTAACTGCTGCTACACAAATTGCATTCTTTTGTAGAATTATTTCGTAATTTGTTGCATTTCTCTTATCGAAAGTCGAATACGCGGAAAAAATATCGGGGAAATAGCCGTCAACGAAAGTCCCGTTCTTTTTTACCCTTACAGACTGAACCAAAGCCGCGTCCGTAACGAAAAAGGTATTGCCTGCATTAGCGTTTCCGAGAGCGGTCGCCGAAGCGTATTGTACACCCGTATTGACATTGTACAAAGGATATTTTAACGACGAATAATTGCTCGTCGCAAAATTACCCGAATATGACATTACGCATAACCCGATAACTTTAAGATTAGGACAATTTTTAAAACAATCGACTCCGCCCGTCGGATTATGCGTAGGGTTAAAATTGATTAAATTCGCAACACGAAGCGAAGTGCACCCCTCGAACAAATGACTCCAATCCGTACAGGCAGATTCATCCCAAAAATTTAAATCTATTGTCGTCACTCTCGTCAAACCCGAAAATAAGCCTTGAATTTGAGGAATATTACTAAAATTATAACTACTATTAATAGACTCAAATGTACCATTATTAATCGAGCTACAATTCTTAAACATATAATTGCAACTTTCGGCGGTTGAAAAATCATTTCTAATGGTGAATCTACTACAACCACTAAAACCGCTAAACCAATAATCATAGTGTTTGGCAGCAACGCTAGCGTAAATATCTACGCTACCAATCATTTCTCTGCTAACGTTGCGCGTTACGTTATCAAAACACTTAACGGGAAACGTCTTATTGTACCAAGGAACTTCCGATTCGCTTGTAAAGCGAGTATCCGCATCAAAACTATAATAAGTATATGAAGTATATCTGGTATCACTGGAAGAAATAATACGAAAACTATAGTAATATATCGTTGAAGCACCACTACCGCTTGCGGAGCTATTGTAAACGGAATAATAACAAGTATTCGTAGCCGCTTCGGCGACTTCGGGTTCGGAAGCCGGAGCAAGCAAAAAGCTCAACGCCAAAACGAGCGGCAGGACCACAGCCGCCGCTAATATCAACAAAATGTTCTTTCTGAATTTTTTTAACATATAAGCCTTCTTTTGTTGCCGTCAGGCAACAAAAGCCCCCTGCAGG
>CAZRCE010000007.1:0-26227 GCA_964598465.1 uncultured Clostridia bacterium
CCTTGATACCTAAAAAATAATCCGCAGATACGTCAAACGCCAACGCCATTGCGCACAGATTATCGTAACCGGGTTTTGCTTTACCGTTCAGCCACTCGCTGACCTGACTTGATTTAACGCCTATCCTTCTTGCAAAGTCACTGCGCGTCAAACCGTTTTCCGTAAGAAATTCAAGCAGTATTACCGTAAATTCTCTTTCCATATCTAATATTTTATAGAAAATTCTATAAAACGCTTGACTGCTAGAATATTCTACGCTACAATAATATCGAAAACCGCTTCGACAATTCATAAATAGTGTTTTTTCTAGTCATTTTTGCGGTTTTATGACGGTATAAGCGCCCGTGCATTGCAGGGGCGCTTATATTATTCGACGCGTAAATTTATATATTCCGTAAGGCTTAAAAGCTTTACGTCCGTTTTGC
Organism: uncultured Clostridia bacterium; assembly: GCA_964598465.1. Classification (GTDB taxonomy): domain Bacteria; phylum Bacillota; class Clostridia; order Christensenellales; family Borkfalkiaceae; genus Coproplasma. Next base: position 426 of record CAZRCE010000007.1, read on the forward strand.
GGGAAAGGTATTCCCTTAAAAGCTTTAAAGCGCGGAGCTTGCCGTCCTCGGTTAAAAGCGACGCGTCGTAAGATTTGCCCGCCGCCGCGCGTAAGGTATTGTAAGTTGTCAGACTAGCGCCCGCGCCTATGCCGCAGTCGTAACAGGTAAAGCCGCCCGCCTCCATATCGAAACGGACCGCCTTGCCCGTAAGCGGCGCGCCGCACGACGAACAACCGTCCAGTCCTATTCCGTAGCCCGACTGCGAAAGCAAAAACACGAGATATTTTATCAGAGCGAACGCCTCGTCGCCGCCGCACATAGACGTGAGCGCGCGGACGGTTTTGGTAAAAATTTCCGCGACGGTTTCGCCGCCGTAGATGAGCGAGTAAGCCGCTTCCGTCACCGCGCACGCCGCGAAAAATTTATTTATATCCGTGCGCAGCTCGTAAAAGCTTTCGTTTTCGGAAGCCTGAATTACGGTATGTTTATCGCCCCTGCGGACGAGAATATATTCGGCAAAACAAAAAGGCTGAGCGGCGAACCTAAGCTTCGCCCCCGCCTTTTTAACTCCCTTTATCCCCGCGGAAAGCTTGCCGCGTTCCGCCGTCAGAAGGGTAAGAATTTTATCGTTTTCGCCGTAATCCACCGCCTTTAAAACGATGGCGTTTACCTTTGTTTCCATATTAACGAAACTTTTATTTTCTTCCTTTGAGTTCTTTGTAGAGCATATAATAGCTTACCGAACCCGTTTTCTCGAACATTTTCCAGGCGAGTTCCGCCGCGTCCCTGTCCCTCTGCACAGCCGCACCTCCTTATATAAGAAGTGTGTGCAGAAAAACGAAAATTATCAGTTATTTCCGCCGTAACCGTATTCCCTTAAAAGTCCCGATTTGTCGCGCCAGCCTTCCTTTACGCGAACGTAAACGGTAAGGAACACCTTCGCTTCGAGAAACTTTTCCATATCCGCGCGGGCAAAGGAAGCGACTTCCTTTAATTTCGCGCCCTGCTTGCCTATTATTATCGCCTTGTGGTTGCTCTTTTCGCAGACGATATCTAAAAGTATATCGTAAGTACCGTTGTCGCGGCGGGTAAATTCCCTTACTACGACAGCAACGCCGTGCGGGATTTCCTTGTCGTATTTCAAGAGGATTTTCTCGCGCATTATTTCGGAAACCATAAACTTTTCGCTCTTGTCCGAAACTATATCGTCCGCGATTACCTTATCGCCCTCGGGCATACGGCGGATAAGCTCCTCTTTGAGCTTGTTTATATTAAGAAATTTGCGCGCCGAAACGGGAAAAACGTCGCACTCTATCCCCGCTTCGTAAAGCTTTTTCGCGTCCTCGGGGATTTTTTCTTTGGGCATAATATCTATCTTCGTATATGCGATTAGCATAGGGATATTGCCCGACGAATAGTGCTTTATATATTCGATATCCTTATCCGAAAGCCCGTCGTGACCGTCGTGGACGTACATAATCAAATCGACGTTGCCCGCAGTCGTTTCCGCCGTTTTCGTCATTATGCCCGAAAGCGCGTTGTCCGCCCTGTAAAGACCGGGCGTATCAATAAACACGAGCTGATAATCTTCGTCCGTAAGAACGCCCATTATCGCGTCGCGCGTGGTCTGGGGCTTGGGCGAAACTATGGAAACTTTTTCACCGACGAGCACGTTCACGAGCGTGGATTTGCCCGCGTTAGCTCTGCCGATTACGCCTATAAAACCGCTTTTCATATCAATCCCTTTTAAGGTTAAGCCGGGACATAACCGCCTCTTCCTTTGCGCGCATTATTTTTTTGTCGTCCTCCTCCATATGGTCGTAGCCGAGAAGATGGCAGACGCCGTGCGCGACGAGGTAGTTAAGCTCGCGCTCGTATGAGTGACCGTATTCTTCCGCCTGGGCGTGCGCGACGTCCTCGCAGACGACTATCGAGCCTAGAAACAGATTTCCGTTTTCGTCGGTATCGAAGGGATAATCGCAAGCTTTAAGCGGCTTGCCGCAGTGACCTTCGAGCGTGGGAAAGGACAGAACGTCCGTAACCGAATCGTTGCCGCGAAGCTCGCGGTTTAGCTTTTTTATTTCTTCCCCGTCGGCAAAAACGACCTCCAAAGCAAGCGGACAGTCGCTTTCGTATTCGCCGTCGAACGCTTGTCCGAGGGCGGAAAAATCGCGGTTTTCGCAATCTACGATAAGCATAAATTACGCCTCTGCCTTTTTGGAAATTTTGATTTTGGGGTAAGACACCCTCGAATGGTAAACGCCCGAAAGCGAGGAAGCTATCGTACGGCTTATAATAGAAAGCTCGCGCATGGTAATATCGCAGTCGTCGAACTGTTCCAAATCGAGCCTTTCTTCGATAAGGCTGTTTACGAGCTTTTCCACCGATGCGGACGACCTGTCGGAAAGAGAGCGCGCCGCGGCTTCCGCCGCGTCCGCAATCATAATAATTGCCGCTATCTTGCTTCTCGGCGTAGGTCCTGCGTAGGAATAATTCGTAAGGCTTAATTCGCCGTCGCTCATTTTAAGCGCTTTGGCGTAGAAGTATTTTATTGGTAACGTGCCGTGGTGCTGAACGGCTACGTCCGCGAAAAATTCGGGAAGCCTGTTCTTCTTTATAAGGCGCGCGCCGTCGCGCGTGTGCGAACGGATAATATCGGCGGAAAGCTCGGGCGAAAGCTCGTTATGCATATTGTAGTCCGCCTGATTTTCCGTGAACATTTCGGGGTTTTTGAGTTTGCCCATATCGTGGTAGTACGCCGCCGCGCGGGCAAGCTCCGAATTTTCGCCTATCGCGCTTGCGCAGGCTTCGACGAGCTGAGCCACTACTACCGAGTGATTGTAAGTGCCGGGCGCTTCGGTTTTGAGTTTTTTGATGAGTTTCGCGTCGTCGCCCGTAAGCTCCCTCAAACGGAATACCGTGAGTTCGGAGAATACGATTTCGAACATAGGAAGCGTCAGCATATACAAGAGTATCGAGAACAGTGCGCCGAGCGCGCCGTAGCCGAAAAGAACGAGGTTTGCCACCGTGTCGTCCACGAGCAGAATTTCCATTACGCCTACGATAAGCTCTATCGGGATAAGCAGAAGGAAAACTAAAAGTACGCTCTGAATTCTCGACTTAATTCTGTGCGAGAAGAAAATTATAATCAAGCCCGAGCAGAAGGTTATAAGCATGCACGCGCACGCGTCCCAGGTGGGCACGGACAGAATACTTATGTCGATAACGAAGGTTACGAGCGAGAAAATTACGTTTAAGAATATCGCTTCGCGCCTGCCGAGAAGGGTCGCCGTCATTATCGCGAGGTAGCCGAACGGGCGGGCGTTGATATCGTTGAATATGAGGCTGAACAGGAAATAGAAAATTACGGACAAGTCCAAAAGAATAAAGCTTTCGAAATTCTTTTTGTAATTTTGCAGTATTTCCCTGCACTCGAAATAGAAATACGCGTAAGTGAGCGCGGACAAGATAGCAAGCGAAGCAACGAAAAAGATTACCTGATTTACGTTGTTCACTATAAAATCCACCGCGTGCGAACTTTCTTTAAATTCCAGAATAAGGAATACAATCAGGCATAATAAAAGCATATTCACCGCGTATAAAAGCGCGCTGACAATTAAATACCTGTTATCGTTCTTCTTTTTTTCCATCGTCGGTTCTCCCTCCGCTCTTTCTCTCGTATGCGCGTACTATGCTCATTACCAAGGGATTGCGGACTACGTCTTTCGCCGTAAGTTTTATTATCGAAATACCCTCTATTCCGTCGAGTATCTCCGCGGCGTGCATGAGCCCGCTCGATTTGCCGTCGGGCAAATCTATCTGAGTCACGTCGCCGGTTATTACCATTTTACTGCCGTCGCCGAGGCGAGTCAAGAACATTTTCATCTGTTCCCGCGTGGTGTTCTGCGCTTCGTCCAAAATTATGAACGCGTCGGAAAGCGTTCTGCCGCGCATGTACGCGAGCGGCGCGATTTCGATAGAGCCGCGCTCCATAAGCTTCGTGTAGCTCTCAAGCCCCAGCATTTCCTGCAAAGCGTCGTACAAGGGGCGCAGATACGGGTCAACCTTGGTCTGCAAATCGCCGGGGAGGAAGCCGAGCTTTTCGCCCGCTTCGACCGCGGGGCGGGTAAGAATAATCTTTTCCACCTGCTTCTGCTTCATAGCCTGTACCGCAAGGCAGACCGCAAGATAGGTTTTGCCCGTTCCCGCAGGACCTATGCCGAAGGTTACGGAGTTTTTCTTAATCGCCTCCACGTACTGCTTTTGCCCGACCGTTTTGCACTTTACGGGCTTGCCGCGGAAAGTTATCGTGACCGTGCCCGAGGAGAGCTTTACGATATCGTCGGCTTTGCCCTCTTTTGCGAGTTCGATGCAGTATATTACCCGACCTTTGTCAAGCTTTTCGCCGTTTTCCGCGAGGGTAAGAAGGTTTAAAAGCACTTCCTCCGCCTGTCTGGAATTTACCTCGTCGCCGCTTATCACGACGTCCGCGCCGTCAACGCGCAGAACTACGCCGAGCTCGCGCATAATCACGCCGAGATTTTCGTCGAATACGCCTAGCACGCGCGAGAGATACTCCACGTTGCCGACGCTTATTCTTCTTACAGTTTCAGCCATCTGTTCTCCAAAGATTTAATCCATATTTATACTGAGCGTACGGACGTACGCTACGGTAGTTTCGTAAGTCACGCCATCGCCGCCGACCTTAACGGCGACGCCTGTCACGCGGGCGTTTTCCGCATACAAAAGCGCGGAAGCGCAGGCGGATTTTCTGTTTTCTTCGCTTTCCTTATCCGCGGCAAAGGAAAGGGTTGCCGTGCACTCGATTTCGGCGTAGCCAACCGCGAGGCAGGGCGTCTTTTCGCCTTCCTCCGAAAGCGTATAAGGCGATAATATCAAATCGCCTTTACTTACCGTTCCGCCGACGGCGACTTCCGCCGTGCCGCATACCGCGACTACGGTTAAAACTTTGCCGCTGACGTCGCTTATAAGCGAGCCGCCCGAGGAAGCCGCTTTGTGCTCCCTGTCGCAACGCACGTCCACCCTTACGACGCTGCCCGACTTTTCGAACGAGCAGAACGTGACTTCGGGTAAGGCGAGAACGCTGGCTTCGAAGAACGGTTTATCCAAACCGCCGAAATATCTGCCGACGGAAACGCCGCAGTCGTTTAAAATACTTACGACCTCGCCGTAAAGGTGACTGCCGCTTCCCACTACCTCGACCTTGAAAACGAAGCCTTGGGAAACGCAAGCAGTGATTACGAACAGCGCGCCGCCGATTAACAGACCGAAGCGGTTTTTTACGAACTTGACGGCGCGGCGAACGGGGCTTAAAGCCTCCTCTTTTACATTATAACACGAACGCGCGAAAATTGCAAAAACTTTTTTGCGGTATTCGTCCCGAACCGAAAACGAAAGTCTGTTTCCGCACTTTCTAAGATTATAAGCGGGAATTTCGGCTTTGGCAAGCTTTTTTAACACCGTTTCGGCGGGCGCGAATACGGAAAAACGAGCGAAACTATTCAAATTCCGTTGACCTCACTTCGCCGAGCACGAGTAAATCCTGCTGATAGTATTTGCCTATCGTAAGATTTTCGCCGACAAGCGTTAAATACTTCTTGCCGATTTTAAGCATTATTTTTTCGCGGGAATAGTACGACACTTCCTTTACGCTTTTGAAATACGCGCCGTAACCGGGGATTACGGTATAAGCTTTCGCCGTGTCCGCCCCGCTTTCTTCCAATATACTGAAAAGAAGTTTCATAAGATATTTTATGCCGTTTGCGCTTCGTTTATTAATTTCAAAGCAACCGAAAAGCCGCGCGGCGAACGCCGCGCGGCTTTTAAAAGAACGTTATTACCAGGACAGTGAAAGCGTTATGTCGAAAGAAGCGTAATTTACCGTATCGAAGGTAAAGCCCTTGAATTTGTAAATGCCGCTTAAAGTCAAGGTGGTTATTACCGAACCGTCCACTATTATTTCTACTTTCTTATCGCCGGCTTTGTTTACCGACACGCTCTGACCTTCGTAAATTGCGAAGCTGTTCGAACGGCTCCAAGTAGATGACGAATAATTGCCCAGAGTGTCGCCCACCTTCGTGGGAACGTTACCCTTAACGGTGTAACTGAAAACGAACGTCGAGCGGCAATACAGAACCGTCGTCCGAGCCGTAATTTCGGATACGCCCGCCGTGAACGAAGTATCCGCATACCACTTGCCGTCGAGATTGCCCGTAGGCGCGTTGGGTACGCTTCCTTCGGTCGTCTGAACGACCGCAAATTCGGCGTTTATATTACTTACGCCCCATACCGCGTAATAAACCGTATTTTCCGAATAAGCGTTAGCCGTGGGAACGAATACGAGCTTGCCGCCGTTTTCCACCGCCCAGCCGAGGAATTTATAACCCGAAATTTCGGCAACGGGCGCGTAGAGCGCGATATTCTTGCCCGACTGCGTGACGAGCATCGTGCCGTTTCCGCCGGCTATCGATTGATTGAGATAGTTATAGCTAAACGGTATCTCGGAATAAACCTTGATTTCCGCGGGCTTGTTTAAGGATACGCTTACGGTTATTACTTCCACTCCGCGGCTATCCTTTGCCGCGCTTACGGTTACTATATATTTACTTCCGTATTCGTTGGTATAGCCTGCAAGGCGCTCCTCCACCGCGGCGGTTATAGCGTTCAGCGTTGAAGCAGGAGTTGCGGCAGAGCCTTCTATAAGCCCCGTTTCCGCGAGGGTTGCCGCGAACTTTTCGAAGTCGTTATCCTCCACGACCGCCGTACCGTCCGTCGTTATCTCGGTGTAGCGCCAGTTCGAATTAATTTTTCTGCCGCCGTATTCGCCGTAAATGAGCGAGCTGCCGCCGACGAAGAAGTCGTAAGAGTTTTTATTTCTGAAATAGCTCCATTCCTTGTCGCTGCCGTAGATTTCTTTGTAATAAATCTTAACGTTCGTTTTAATTCCGTCCGGCTCGGTCGAGCAACCGTATAAGGGAAGGTTTTTGCCCGACTTACTGCCGCGGAAGCGAACGCTGTCCGCAAGGAAGGCTATGGAATTGATAGCGAAATTGTCGCCGAAAGCGTTTTCGCCCACCGTCGTTATGTTCGCGGGAACGACCACGTTTTTAAGGCATTTATCCGTTTCGCCCGAGGTGTTCGCAAGCGCGTTCGCCGCGATTGCGGTTACGCTGTACGCGCCTATCTTGTTTTCGAGGAAAAGCGTCTTGCCGCCCGTGCAATATTCCTTGTCGAAGCCCGAAGCCTTGCCCGCCACGAAATAGGACGAAGAAGCCTCGTCGAAGCGGTATATTACGCAGTTTACCGTCTTTTCGCTCTCGACGAACCTGCCGTACAGATTACAGCTTCCGCTTACCTTGCCGACTGCTTTTTCGGTATAATTTCCGTCCAAGTAAAGTCCGTCCGAAATCATACTGTAACCGCTGACCGAAGCGGGTATTTCGTCGCCTGCGAACGAGTGATAAGTAAGCGCGTATTCGCCGTTATTATAGACGGCAAGCTCCGCCGCCTTAACGGTCGCTTTATAAACGGTTACGCCGTCCTCCGAAAGGACGATGCTCGCGGGCAGGATATTACCGTCCTTATCCGCAAAGAGTATGCGCATCGTCGCGTCGTTTTCGGAGTAAACGGGATTTTCGTTGTCGTACAGATATACCGTCGAGCCGTGCCTTACCGAAACCTCGCTTACCGTCTTGCCGTCGAGTTCAACCACGCTCAGCGTATGCGAATAGAGCATAGTCGCGTTGACGAATTCGTAGGAATTATCCGAGTAAACGTTTAAGCAGCCGAATACGGTATCTTCGAATTTTGCTGCGTTGGACGAAAGGTACGAGAAGCGGTCGTCGTCCTTGCTTACGGGCGTTTCGCTGCCGTTCGATTTGTCCGTCCTTGCCTGCGCGAGCGCGAGTTCGAACAAGCTGGGCGCGGTCGTTTTATCGGAAGATGTGAGAGCGCTGCCCGTCCGGTAGGGCGTATCCGCCCCCTCTTTATAGTTAAGCTCCGCGCTGAAAGTCACGTAGGACTGAATTGCGCCGTAAGCTTTCGCGCCGTTTATTCCGACGCTATCTTCGCGGGTTATCGCGACGTAGAGCTTGGTTAAAACTCCGCCCGTAAGCGTGCCCGCGTCGAGGTCCACGCCGTAATAGTTATCGTAAACGCCGAGCTTCTTTTCAAGGTCGGAAACGCTCTTGTATTCGGTTACGCGTTCGCCGTTGAGCACCACGGCAAGCCCAGCGATATATTCCGAAAGCGCGACTTCCTTTTCCGCCGCCGTTGCCGCCGCGGAGTAGAGATAGACGTCTTTAGTGTTGAACGAGCCTGCGTCGATACTGATATTCTTTTCGAGCTGACCCGCCGCCAAGTCCCAGACGCCTACTCTTAACAGCCAGTTCAAGGTGGAAGCGTCGCCCTTCTTGAACAGATTGTCTATGAAGTAGCCGAAGGTCATAACCTTATATTCGGGACTGCTTTCGAGATTTCTGCCGAGGGTTATAAGTCCGTTGTCGTAGGTAATGCCTATAACGCCTTTGGACGAGTTGGAAACGGAAAGTTTGCCTATCAGCGAGAAATATATATCTCCGCCGTCGCGCAAGCCGAGCGTAAGCGTGCTTATATCGATTTGAAGCTTTATAAGAGAAACTACGTCGGCTTTTATCGTGCCGGCGAAAGTGAACGATTTATATACTTCGCCGTTGTCGTCGGTGAGCGTCTTTACCGCGTCGCTTATCATAGTCGAAAGGAAGCCGACGCCGATAAATTCGGTAGTGTCGAAATCCTCGTAACGGCGGACGGACGAGAGGTTGGAAGAAAGAGAAATCCATTCCTTTACTACCGTCTTTTCACCCTCTTTGACCTCGGCAAGACCTACGGTTTTCATCGAGTGAGTGTTGTGGTTTACGCTCGCCTCGAAGACGCCTATATTGCAGCCCAAATCCAAGCCGAGCGCGGAAATTATACCGTCAACGTTGATTACCGCTTTGGTTACGTTATCTTCCTCCGAAGAATAGAGGTATTCGCCGAAATCGAGGTTAAGCAAACCGTAAAGAACGCCCGCAAGGTCCACGCCTTCGCCGCTTCCGTTATCCGCGGGCGCAATTTCTGAGGTTGCCGCGGTCTTGGGAACAAAGCTACCCGCAAAGCCGAGAATTTCGGTATCGTTAAGCGCGTTCACGAGCGTTTCGAGCGTAGCGAAGATATCCTCCTCGGTTGCGCTTAACTTTACGCCGCCGAGCGTTACGCCCATAACCCGCTCTATTGTCAGATAGAAATAGGTATGCGCGGAAGTGTGACGGAGAACTACGTTGAGGTCAACGGTTACGCCGTTCGCCAAAACTTTCAAATCGACTTCCGTAAGTTTGCTCTGATTTCCGTGCGCGCCCACGAAGTACATTCCCGCTTCCACGGTCACGCCGCCGAGCGCGGGGATTGCCGAATCGTCGCCGTTGAGATTAAATTCGATTTCGTAAGTTCCCGAGCCGAGGATATTTTCGACGGAAATGCCCTTCACTGCGTCGAACAGATAGTCGTAAACGAGCTTTAAGAAGGGATTTCCGCTCTGTTTACTGCTCACTATATTATATATATTAGCGCCGTTTTCGTCGGTTTTCGCAAGCTCGGAATAGATGCCCGCGGCAACCGTTTCGCCGCCGCACGCGGAAACGGCTAAATTCAAGCCCGTTTCGAAGCCGCCGTCGGTAGAGAAAAGATAGCTTAAATTAAGCCAGCTTCCCGCGCAGGTGAAGTCGAGTGCGAACGCCTCGCCTATAAGCGCGTGCAAGCCTCCCTCCGCCGCGGTTAAGGAAATCGCGTTGAGAGCGTTTACCCAGTCCGTGCGGGAAAGCAATTCCAAAGCGAAAGAAACGAGCTCGTCGGTATTCGCGCCGCCCGCCTTTGCCGCGACCGTCTTTTTGCCTCCGAGGTTCAAGCCGAAAGCTTCGTTTACCTTGCCGACGATACCGCCTATCGAAGCGAGCACGCCGTCGATATCCGATTTGTAAATTTCGATGCCGACGTTATTTATCGCAAGCGTTACGAGGGGTGAGCTTTCGCCCGCCGCAGCGTCGTAAACGAGCCTGAACGCGAGTTCGTCCGTTCCCCTCTCCGTTATGTACATATTAAGGTCGAGCGCGATTTTCTTTGCGCCCCAGTCCACTTCGCCGCAACCGCTTACGCCTACGGTAAGTCCGTCGAGCGACATATACGTTTCGCCGTCCGCGATATCGAAGCGGAGCGATTTGTCCGCGATTATTTTATTTACGGTGTTTAAAGTTGCGTTCGCGAGCTTTACGAGCGAGGTAAGGTCGAGAACGTCATACTTTACCGCCATATCCGCAACGGTGTGGAAACCGTCTGCCGAAGCCGCGCCGACGAGGGCTATTTCCGCGCCGAACGAGGGCAATTCAACGGAAAGCTTACCGCCGTTATCGCCGTTGCCGTCGGCATAGCCGAGAGAAACTTTGCCGAGCGTTACGCCCAAATCGGACGCGCCGAATACCGCGGCGAGCGCGTCGGCGTCGATTTCTACACCGAAGCCCTTTTCCTTTACCGTAACGCCGCAGAGGATTTCGGCGAAATCGGCTTTTAAAATATTGCCGAGGATATCGCCGCCCGCTTCGGGGAGCTGAATATTCACCGCAACGCCCGCGTCCTTCAACAGCGTTTTAACCGCGGTTACGAGTTCGTCGATTTTGCAACCGACCGCCGCGCCGACGGAAATTCCGTTTATCTTATCGAGCGCGACTATAATATCGTACGCGCTTTCCGCAGGCGCGTACGCCGCGGAAAGGGCGATAGAAATTTCTTTATACTTTGCGGAAAGGTTTGCGCCTACCGTAGAGCCGTCCCTGCACACCGCGACATCGGCGGAAACTTCAAGACCCGAAAGGTCGGGGTTCTTTATCGCCGCGCCGTCGAAGCCGAGCGAAACTATGAAATATTCGCTCCCTATTAGGTTTGCGATATCCGCAACGTTCGCGTTTGCCGCGAGAGCCAGAAGGTCGCAAAGGTCGTAATAATTCGCGGGCTTTTCGAGCGGGCATTCGCTTGCGCCGCTTACTTTGAGGTTGAAGCCGAGCGCGGGAAGATTTACTTTAAGCGCGCTTTCGCCGCCGTAAGACGAACGGAAAGCGAGCGCGCACGAGCCGAGCTTAACGCCCGCGTCCACTCCTACCGCAGTAAGAATGGAATCGAGATTAACGCCGAGCTTTATTTCGGCTTTGTCGGCTTTGAGTTCGGTGAGATACGCCGAAAAATCCGTGCCGAGAACGCCGTTTATAATTCTTACCGCGCTTTCGGAAAGGTCTTTTACCGCGAACACGGAAGCTTCCGCCTTGGCTAAGGTGAGAAGATTTTTAACTGCCGAAAGAAGCTCCGAAAGGGTGCATTTTACCGAAATATCGGCTTCTTTTCCGCAGATTTCGTAAATTTTTACTATGAGCGAGCCGTAAGTTGCCGCTTCGTAATCGTAGAACGCGCAAAGCTTTGCGGAAAACGAGCCGTCAAGGGCGGGTACTTCAAGCGCGACGTCAGCGCCGACGGTTACGCCCTCGATATCGACGAAAGCGGCGGCGGAAACTTCAAGTCCGCGCAGGGCGGAAAGCGAAACTTCTTTGCCGTTGCCGTCGAGAGAAAGCTCGACTTTTATCAAGTCGGAGGATAAAAGCGAATAGACGTCCGCCATATAATCGGCGAGGTCTGCGTTAGCGCCCGCGCTTTCGCGGGTGGGAACGGTTTGCTCGGTGGTGTTGAGGGAAAGCTTTAAATCCACTCCCTCGCCGCCGAACGACAGCCCCGACAGATTCGCGCCGCGGAATACTACGGTGTTCTTGCCCACGCCGAAGTACATTTTAAGGTCCACGCCCAAGCCGAGATTTAAAAGATTATCCGTTTTGAGCGACAGCGTTGCGGAATTTTCGTAAGTTTCGAGAACGAACGAATTCATAAGGTCGGAAATCGGGTCGTCCTCCCCGTCGGAAACCGTGCTTACCGAGGTTGCCGCGGCGAATTTCGCGCCCCATTCCTTAAACTGCTCCAAAACGAGCTTTATTGCCGAAAGATTTACGTCGAGCGCAAAGTCGTCGCCGTAATACGCGGTCGCTTCGCCGTTTTCGAAGGTTACGAAAAGCCCCTGCTTTTCGAGCGAAGTGCCTAAGCTCAACGCGAGGTTAAGCGTGCCCAACGGGTCGGCAATATCGACGCCCGCGAAAACGTAGCCCGCGTAGGAATTTACCCCTAGGTCGGCGTAAATTTCGAAAGTCTGACCGCCTTCGAGCACTTTGGAAAAGCCGTTGGAAAGCACGGTCGTCACGTCGAGAACGAGTTCGTCCGCGCCCGTGTCGGGTACGATTACCGTTTCGTCCTCGATGTGGGGCGTGTAATATTCGTCGAAGCAAGACAGATGCTCCTCCTCGACGCCGTCGTATTCGTAGGTAGTCTGCGAATCGGAGATACTCGAAACGGTAACGCCCTTATTTATAGTGGAAACCTCGTGCGCGGTCGTGGACAGAACGCGCCAGCCAGCGTCGAAGGTTGCGGAAAATTTGATTTCGTGGAATTGGGGATACCCGCCGAGACCGCCGCGGGTCTTCATTCCGTACTGATAATAATAAGTGCTCGCGACGGGTTCGAAAACGTAGCTCTGCGTATAAGTACCGTCGCCGTTCACCTTAACTTCGCTGCTTTCCAAAAGCGTTTCTTCGTTGATTATGTAATTCGAAAGCTCGGTGGGGAAAAGCCCGTAGGTGTAAAGATAGGCGTGCTCGTCGTAAAATACGGGATCGCCCTCCTCCCACTGCGCGTTGAGATGCGTCGTGTCCTTATCGGGCGGGGCGGAAAAGCGCTGATACGCTTCCTTCTTGCCCTCGTCGTTGGTTATAACGCAGGTCTGAGTGCCCGATTTGACCATCGACGAATAAGTGATATCCGAAGCGACGAGAACGCCGTCCTTATAATCCCTGTAACTGCTCGTGTACTGCGTTGTAATCGAAGCGTTCGTCACCGAAAGTCCGAAAGCGTGATACTGCTTGCACGCGTCGAGAACGCCGGCTACGTAGGACAGATTTTCCAGCCCCGTATGCGCGGTGGGTAAGCTCCCGTCCGTAGGCGCGGCGGCTTTAATTATTTCAACGTTGTCGGGCGCGTCGTTGACCTGCGACTTAGCGCCGCAACCGGCGACGCCTAACGACAGAGCCGTCACGCCGACGACGCCCGCTAATATCATCGTAATTTTTTTAAATAATTTTTTCATTTATTATCTCTTTTTCCGTCAGAAAAAACTTTCTCGCATTTTGTGATACTTTAATTATATTCAATCAATATTACAATGTCAACAAAATTAAGCATTTTGTCATAAAAAATTATTACTTAGCGTGATAAAAAGCTTCACAAAAAGTCAAAAAATAACAAAAAACCGCCTTATTCATAAATATATAATCAAATCACGGAAAACCGACGGTACGGATTGTAATAAAAAGTAATGCCGCGTCGTTACAAGCGCGGCGGAGGAAATTATGGCTGTTAAGATATTTTTTACGAGTTTGAAGGGCGGCGCGGGCGTTACGACCTGCGCTGTCGGGCTGGGTTTCGCACTGTCCGAAGCGGGCGAAAAGACGCTTATTTTAGACGGCGACGAGCAGGTTTCGGCGGCGCTGTGCACGGCGGGTTTAGCGCCTGCGGGCGGGTACACCTTGCAGGACGCGGAAAAGGGAGCGTGCAGGGTTAAACAGGCAATCGTAAGACACCCGAAAACGGCGAATTTGTACCTTTTGCCCACGCTCGGCTGCGAGGACGAAGAATACGCGATAAAAGCCCTCCGCGAAATCGAAGGGCTGTTCGACTATATTATCTGCGACTCCGCCGCGGCGCCGTTCTGCACGAAGGCGATAGTCGTGACCGAGCCTTACCCCCTCTCCGTGAAATGCGCGGACAGGCGGCTTGCCCAGCTTAAAGACGCGGGCTTCCGCGACGCGGGCGTTATCGTGAACAAAATCAACGGCGGGCTGGTGTTCGACGGAGAAATTATGACCCCGCAGGAAACGGCTTCGCTGCTTCGCACACCGCTCGTCGGGGTTATTCCCGAAGATTTGGGCGTACCGCTTGGGAAATGCCGCAAAGACACGGCGCGGGCTTTTGCCGCCGCCGCGGAATGCGTGCGCGGAAAGAGCGACAAGACGGTGAGTATTATTAAGCCCTACCTCGGCGTGGGCGGAATTATCAAGAGAAAAATGAGGTTGAAAATATGACTTACGACAGAATTTCTACGCTTATCTGCGACAGGGACGAAATGACCGAAGGCGAAAGAGAGCTGTTTTTAGCCGACGCGCAGGCGGTCTTCGACGAGTATTTCGAGCGGGAAGGCAGAATTACCCTCGACGTAACGAAAACGGAAAACGGATATTCGGTGTGCGTTATCTTCGACGCGCGAAGAATAAAGCGGTTTAAAAAACCGCTTTAATACTTTTCATATTAATTTCCGTAAAGCAGTTTAACTGCGCGGTCGAGAACGGCGTCCCTTCCTTCCGAGGTGTAGAACCTCCACTCCGCGGGCAAGGTTTTACAGCCGTCCGCGGGGGTAAGACCTACGCCGTGTATAGTCTTGCCGTTCGGCCAGTAAAGCTGGGCGGTCGTCAGTTTGAGCGCGTCGCCCGTGGCGGGGTTGCGGAAATACTGCTGCATTATTCCCTTACCGTAGGTGCGCATATCCTTCTTTTCTCCGTTGGAAATATGCGTTTTTACGTATTCGTCCGAAAAATCGGAAAGGTAAATATCCTGACACTTTACTGCGTTTTCGGAAACGAGATAGCCCAAAAGCGCTTCCGAAGCGCTCGCCGAGCCGGTGTCCGCAAGGACGTAAACTTTCGCGTCGGCCGGAAGAAGCTTATTGCCGGAAAGCGTGCGCTTTACGGGGAAGCTCTGCTCGTAACCGTTCTTATAGCGCGCGGTCATAGCGATATCCGAAACGCCCACGCGGCTGCCCGCGAAAACGTGCGCGAGCTGTTGCATCACTTCAACGTACCCGCCCCCGTTTCCGCGCAGGTCGAGAATGAGCGAGGTGCAATGCTCGGCGTTGAAAACTTCCATAAGCGCGCCCGCCTCCGAGACGGCGTTGCCGAAAAACTGGTCGAGCCTGAAATACGCCGCGCCGTCGGGTAGATATTCCGCCCTGCTCGCAACCTGCTTGACCGTAAGCTTGCCGTCGGCGTAAACGCAGTCGTAGGCTTTGTCGTTCAGGGTCATCGAGCAGTAGCTCGCGATATATTCGGATTTAGCGACCGTGTAGGTATTTCCGTCGGCGACGATATCGATTTCCTCGCCCGTCGGAACGGCGGTAAGAATATCCGAAAGCTCGTTGACGGACGAGAAGGTCTTATCTTCCCCGCCGACCGTCAGCGAGGTTATAAGCATACCCGCTTTAAGCCCGCGCTTGTACGCGGGAGAGTTACCGACGACGTAATTGATATACGCGCCCGTGCCGACGATATCGTTATCCACGTACTCGTAGGAAAAGCCTATTCCCGACTTATTGCCCGCGTTGCCGGACATCTGTTCGGCGTACTCCTCCGCGGTAAAAAAGCCCGAATAAATATCTAGCACGCCGCCGCCGAGCGCACCGAGCGCGGATTTGTTGATATCGTCTTCGTCCACTTCGTAATAATAATTGTTTTTAATCGTGTTGACCACCCACTCGTAGGTGAACGCCGCGCTTCCGCTCGTATAGCCGCGGGTGAGAAAGCCTATTCCGAAGCCGACCGCAAGCAAAACCACCGCAAGCACGACGGCTAAAATTTTTTTCTTTTTATTAAGCATTTTTTCTCCGATTGATTTCCTTTAAGCACTCGTATTTTATAATTTAAGCCCCGCAAATCGCGCCGAGGAACATAAGCGTAACGGCGTCGCGGAACACGCACGGGTCAAGCCCCGTGAGTTTTTTTATTTTATGCAGACGGTAAATTAAAGTATTACGGTGCATATAGAGCCTGCGCGCGGTGAGGCTGACGTTTAAATCGTTTTCGAAAAGACTTTGCAGAGTTTTCGTTAAATCCGCGTCCACGAATACGAGGGCGATTTTTTTTAAATCGCGCCCCTCGGTGAACTTGTTTCTCTGCTCCTCGGAGAACTCGGAAACAAGCTCGGCAACGCTCATTTTTTCGCCGCCTACGCCCGTTAGATAAAGCATACTACCGCCCCTTTCGACTTTTCGGGGCTTTTTTGCGCCCCGTAAAAAATATTATACGCCTTCCGAACGGTTTTTTCAAGATTTTTTTTGAAATACGCTTAATTAAAATTATTGCGGTTTACGATTATATTATCGGCTGAAAATGGTAAAAATAATATCGCGGGCGGCGGGAATTTAACGCTTTCGCCGAGGCACGGTTACGGGGTTAAGCCCCGAATATGCGAAAAATATCGCGCAATTTTCGGCAATATACCTTGACATATATTGTAAAAAGGTTTAAAATGTAAGTTGCTAAACAAGGACTTACCGTTAGCCGCGTTTAAAGACGCGCCATCGACAATTCGGTAAACGGAGATTTAATATGGCGGATGAGATAAAGAAAAAATCCAAAAAGACGGCGATAATAGTCACTTATATTATCGCTCTTGCGTGCCTCATCGCGGGTTTGGTCGTGCCCCTTTACGGCGAGCTCGGCACGAACGCGATGCTCATTCAAAGACTTCCCGACGCGGTAAATAAAGCCTTGGGCATGGAGCTTATTCCCTCCTTTTCGGAATGGTTCGTACCCTTCGGCGAGGAAGCCGCGTTCACTCTGTTCGGTCAGAGCGTAAATATTTTCGCGTGGTGCACGGTGCTCTACGCGGTAATTACGGTTCTGGGGCTGTTCTTCCTCATTCCCGTATTTTTGGGAAAGAAGTACAAGAAAACGAGCGCGGGCTGCGCGTACTTTATCGAAACGCTCGCCGCAGTCGTTCTCGTTGTTTATTATCTTTTCAAACTCGGCACGGTGTTCACTCCCGAAGTCGGATATTGGAATCTTAACACGCTTATTGCTCTCGGCGGTACGCTCTTGATTCTCATTATCCAGAGCATTATGACTAAGAAGAGCTTAGGCGTGGCAAAGACGTTCCTTTTCGTCTTCTCCGCGATTTCCGCTCTGATGCTGTTCGATATTACCCTACTCGTTACGATGCTTGCCGAACCTCTTGCAAGTCTGGCAGAACCGATTAACTCGACGGTAGGCTTTATGGGCGTGAACGGACTCGGCTGGGTTTACACGCTTATGGTGCTCAACCCCATGCTGCTCGGCGAAATTTTCTCGACCGGCGACTGGATGGGCATAACCATGACGCTCGCCCTCATCGTAGTTGCCGCCGTCGTATTCATTAATATTATAATCGATACGATTGCGCTTGCAACCGGCTCTCAGTTCAAGAAAATCGGTGAGGCAACCTATAAAAGTTATAACAAGGGCTCGAAAATATTCGCGCTCGTAAGATACTCCTTACTACTCCTCGCACTTATCGTTGCGGTTATATTCACTTTCGTTATCGGCAACATTCAGATAGGTCTTTTCTTCTACGTAATCGCGTTAATGACTCTTATACAGTTCGTAATGACGATTATCAGACTCATTCTCGTAGGCAAGGCGAAGAAAGCCGCCGAAGCTAGAAAGCCTTTGAACTTCAACGACGCGGTACTCGAATCCGAGCACTCCGAGGACCTTGAAATTATCAACGACAATCCCGCGCAGGCTTACGAATACGACGCCGCGCAATACGAAGAACCCGAAGAAGACAACGCGATTTACGGCAATTACAGCGAGCCCGAACCCGAGCCTGAACCCGAGCCCGTTCGCGAACAGAAGAAACCCGAACCCGCTCCCGCTCCCGTCGTTTATCAGGAAGAAACCGAGGACGAGGAAGGACCCGAATCCTACTTCGAGGGAATGGACGAGCCTGCGGAAGAAACGCCCGAGCCCGCTCAGCCCGAGGAAGAAACGCACACTATCGACTACAAGGTCAAGTACGTTTACAACGGACCTTCCGACGAATTTATGGACACGCTTACCGACGAGGAAAAAATCGAGTTCTCCAAGACTTTCTTCGAAAAGAACAGAGGCAATCTTCCCAAGATTCCCGATTACGAGCTTGGCGGTGACAACGAGGACTTCTTCCGTTCGATATTCATTTATCTGAACAAATTCAGGGCGCTTCTCTCCCCCGAACTTCTCAATAAGATTTATCAGTATATGAATATAATCAAATAATTAAATTTAAAGCGGTCTGCGCAAATTCCTGCGCAGACCGCTTTTTTTTATTGAATTTTATTTGCGTTTTATCGTCACTATTACGGCGTTGCCGTCCATTCTGATATTTCCGCCGCTGACCTCGTTAATAATGTAAAGCCCCCTCCCGCTCTCCGCGAAAACGTCGGGCAAATCGGGGCGCAGAACGAAACCGCCGGAATTGACGCTCGCTACGTTGATTATTATTTCATCGCCCGTTAGAACGCCCGAAAATACCGCTTTTTCGCCGCAATGGCGGAGTACGTTGGATATCAGCTCGCAACCGACCAAGCGGCTGTCGAACACGTCGTCGTCGCAGACGTCGCGGCTTCTTAAAAACTCCGCGAAGTCCTGCATGGCGGCGTTCATTTTTTTAATATCCGATACCTCGAATTTAATCATTTCGAAAGCGCCTCTTTTAGTTTGTCTATTATCTTCCTCTCCGCGCGGGAAACGAACATCTGGCTAACGCCGAGAATTTTGCCCGTTTCCGACTGGGATTTGCCCTGGACGAAGCGAAGCTTAACGACTTCGCGCTCCGTTTCGTCGAGCTTTGCGATTTCCGTTTTGAGCGCTTCCGCGTCCTCGAACGACTCGAAGGATTGCTTTTCGTCGGCAATGACCTCGTAGAGCGGCGCGTCGCCGTCCTCGCGTTTAATCTTCGCGTCCAGACTGACGGGCGCACGACATTCCATCGCTTCTATGATAAGCTCCTCCGGCTCGCCCAAAATTGCGGAAAGCTGTTTTACCGTGGGCTTTGCGCCGTGCTCGGTGAAGTACGAATTTACGGCGGTTTTGATTTTCGCGCTGAGCGAGTACACCTTGCGCGGCATACGCATAGAGCGGGAATAATCGCGGAAATAGTTCCTTATCATTCCCGTTATCGTAGGAGTTACGTATGTAGTGAATTTGTTCCCGAGCGACGGGTCGAATTTTTCGACGCCGAAAATGAGGGCTTCGGACGCAACCTGCAACAGGTCGTCGTAGTCCACCCCCCTGCCCGCGAATTTCTTTGCGAGAATTTCCGCGACGTACATATAACCTTCGACGAGCTCGTTCCTGACCTTCAAATCGCCCGTCTCGCGGTATTTTTTAAAAAGCTGTGAAGCTTTTTCGTCGGAAATCATAAAGTAAGCGTCACCTTGTATATTGCCTCGCCGTCGCGCAGAATTTCGCAATCGGAAACGAGCGCGGAAACGAGCGCGAGAGAAAATTCGTTATCCGCCGCCGCAGGTTTGCCGCCCAGACCGCAGACCTCCGCCTTTACCGCTCCGTCGGTCGTGAAAGTTATTTCCGCCCTGTCGTAGCCGCAGTTTTTAAGTATTATACAGCTTTCGGTTACGCACACCTTGAAATCTTCCGTAGCGTCCAAATCCGCGTCCGCACAGGCGAGAACCGCGCCGACCACGAGCCTGACCGCCGTCAGATATTCGCTGTCGCAAAGCGCAAAATTCAACTTGAAGTCTTTCATTATTCAATCTCCATAATTCTGTCGAGCGCGCATATTTCGAATATCTTTTTGACGTTGCGCCTTAAATTAATAAGCTTGAAACCGTTTCCGTCCTGCTTAACGTGCTTGAAAAGCTTGACGAACGTGCCGAGCGTCGTGCTGTCGATAAATTCCAGCCCCGCGCAGTCGAATACCAAATTCTTTTTATCGTGCGAATACATAGCGAACGCCTGAGCGTAAAAATCTTCGCTCGTGGCGGCGTCGATTTCACCGTTCAACGCTATTAAAAGCTCTTCGTCCGCAGAAACGAGTCTTACCTGTTGCATAGATACTCCTTTAATGCTCACAAAATTGCAGACGTTCGATGATGTCTGCAATTTTCGTGAGTTGAGGGCTTCTCGCCCTCTTTGCGAAATTATAAGGGCACACGATTATATAATTTCGCAAATTCACCTCGCCAAGGCGCAGGTATGCGCAAATTGAGGCTGCAAGCAAAAAATGCGATTTTTGCTTGCAACGCAATTATATTATCGGTTTACACTTATTTCAATATTATATATAAACTTTTTTTTAGGCTTTTAAGCAAGCCCGCAATTTATTTTAACCCGACGGCTCAAATTTGTCAATACGGCGCGAATTTTCATTTTTTATTCACGATTTTGCATTAATATGCCGCTAAAACGCATACTGGCGTAGTTTTATGAAATAAATTTCATTTGACAAAATTCAACTTTTATGATAAACTTACGAAAATAACCGACTTTGAGGAAATATTTTGGATTTTAACGAAGCTAACCTTATTGTAAAATATTCGCATAACATATCCCGCCTCGCAAGCGAATTGTCGAAAACTAACGTCATAGACGGTGAGCTGTACGAGAAGTACGACGTAAAGCGCGGGCTGAGGGACAAAAACGGCAAGGGCGTTTTATGCGGACTTACGGAAATTTCCGAGGTTACGAGCTGGGAGCAAATCGACGGCGTAAGAACGCCCGTTCCCGGCGTTTTGTGCTACCGCGGGTATAACGTGAAAGACCTTATATCGAACTGCGTTAAGGAAAACCGTTTCGGGTTTGAGGAAACGACCTACCTTCTGCTTTTCGGCAGACTTCCGAACAAAACCGAGCTTAAAGCTTTTTCCGATATGGTTGCGGAGTTCCGCGTATTCCCGAGAAATTACGTGCGCGACGTCATAATGAAATCCCCCTCGAAGGACATTATGAATATGTTGGAGCGGTGCGTTTTAAATCTTTACAGCTACGACCCCGACCCCGACAACGTTATGATTTCCAACGTTTTGAGGCAGTGCCTTCAGCTCATCGCGCAGTTCCCGATGATTGCGGCGTATTCGTACAGGGCGTACCGCTACTATAACACGAACGACGGCTCGCTCGTCATACATAAACCCGTCGCCGAATACTCGACGGCGCAGAATGTTTTGCACGTTTTAAGGAAGGACAACGCGTTTTCCGACCTCGAAGCGAAGGTCCTCGATATCTGCCTTACGCTACACGCCGACCACGGCGGCGGCAACGCCTCTACCTTTACCACCCACCTCGCGACTTCTACGGGCACGGACACTTACTCGTCTATGGCGGCGTCGCTGGGGTCGCTGAAAGGTCCGAAGCACGGCGGCGCGAACATTAAAGTAAACCAGATGTTCGAAAATATCAAAGAAAATATTCCCGATTATTCGGAAAAATCCGTAAAAAACTACGTACGCAAAATTATAGAAAAAAAGGCGTTCGACAGGTCGGGACTGGTTTACGGCATAGGTCACGCGATTTATACCATTTCCGACCCCCGCGCGGAGGTTTTAAAGCTCTATGCGGGAAAACTCGCCAAGGAAAAAGGCAGGGAAGAAGAATTCGAGCTGTATAACACGGTCGCGAAAGTCGCGGGCAAAATGATTTCGGAAACCAAGCAGTTGAATAAACCGCTTACGCCCAACGTGGACTTCTACTCGGGCTTCGTTTATTCGATGCTGAACCTCCCCGTCGAGCTGTACACCCCTCTGTTTGCGGTCGCGAGGGTTGCGGGCTGGAGCGCGCACAGAATGGAAGAACTTGCAAACGGCGGCAAGATAATCCGCCCCGCATACCAGTGCGTTCAGGACAGAAGAAAATACGTAACGCTAAATAAAAGATAATAAAAACACCCCGACGGAAGTCGGGGTTTTATTTTTGCGGAAGCTCTAATTTATGCGAGCTTTGAAAGTCTTTACCGTTGAGATAGGACAGCGCGCCGTCCAGACGGAATTTCAGTTTTTGCGCGACTAACCGCTGACGGCGCGCGCCGTACTTCGAATTGAACGCGTCGTCGCCGTACTTGTTATCGCCGAGGACGGGACAGCCGATATGAGCAAGGTGGGCGCGTATCTGGTGCGTTTTGCCCGTATGAAGCGCAATTCTGACGAGCGCGCAGTCGCCCTGAACGGTTTCGACGGAATACTCCGTTTCGATTTTTACCGCGCCCGAACGCGGGGCGTCGTATATCTTTACCGTACCGCTTACCGCGTCCTTTTTAAGGTACGCCGTAAGATACGCGTACTCGTCCTTAAAGTTATTTTTCGCGATGCAGTAATAAGTTTTTTCCACCTTTCTCTGCGCGAACGCGGAAATAAGCTCCTGCGCCGCCTCCGCCGTCTTTGCGTAAACAATCAACCCGAGGGTGTTTCTGTCCAGCCTGTGCACGGCGTACAGCGCGTTAAATTCCTTTAATTCGTTGAACAGCGCTTCCGAGGAAACCCCGCTCTCCTTGTCGGCAATCAGAACGCTTTCGTCCTCGTAGGCCACCGTATGGCTTTTCTTCGCTTCCTGCGAAGGGGTCGTGTAATAAGTCACCTCGTCGCCGCACTTTACGCGCGCGTTGTTCTTGACCCTTACGCCGTTTATTTTAACGTCGCCCGCACGCAAAAGAGCGGGCAGACAAAAACTGCCCTGCGGATATACGGAGTCCGTAAATTCTCTTAAATTGCCGCTTTCGGTGACGGTGAATTTTTTCATATAAAGCTGAAAATAAAGTTAATAAGATACGCCGCAAGAAAGGCGAAAACGAGCTGAAACAGATTGTTTACCGCCGTTTTTTTAAGCCCTATTTCCTTGACGGAAGCCGCGAAAGCCGAAATGCAGGCGGGACAGCACAGCATAAAAGTACAGAACGCCAGCGACGGTGCGAGCGCGAGGTTAAGCCCTTCGGGCATAAGAAGCCCGACGGTTGCCGCGACGTTTTCCTTTGCGGCAAAGCCGGATATCGCCGCGTACGCAAGCCGCCAGTCCGTCACGCCCATAGGGTAAAACAAGGGAGCAACGAGGCGCGAGAGCGAACACAGCATACTTCCCTCCACTTCCGCGTATTGAAACGAAAAAGTAAAATGCGAAAGTATCCAGCTTATTACGCAGAACGCGAAAACGTATAAGGTTACCTTTATTATAAACCCTTTTATCTGAAAAAACAACTTGTTTTTTACGGCTGAAAAACGCGGCGCGGAAATCGGCGCGATTTCGGAAATCATACCCTCGCCGCCGCCCCGCATAACTGCGGACAACAGCACCGACAGCGCAAGCCCCGAAAAGTACAGTATGCAGACTATCGGGAACGGGTCGGAAAAGAGCGGCGAGATAAAAGTTAAAAATACGGGAAGCTTAGCGCCGCACGGAACGAACGGCAAAATGCGCACCGTGCGCTCCTGCGCGGAAACCGTGGTGAAGCCGCGCGTGGTCGAAATCGCCGCCGCGGTACAGCCGAAGCCCGACAGAAGCGAAAACGCCGCCCTGCCGGAAAGCTTAACCTTTTCGAACAGTCCGTCGGTGACGAACGAGAGCGCGCTCATAACCCCGCTTTCGTCTAAAAGAATTAAAAACAGATACAGCACCGCAAGCTGAGGAATAAAGGACAACACCCCGCCGACGCCGCCTATTATACCCTCGCAGACGAACGAGGAAAGGGGCGCGCTCGCGATGACGGAAGCGAGCGCACCCGCCGCCTTATCGCAGATAAGTTCTTCCAAAAGCCCCTTGAAATACGCGCCCGGCATCGACGGGTGAAAGGTTATGAAGAACGCAGAAACCATCGTTAAAACGAACGCCGCGAGCGCGAAAAACTTGTTGTAAAACAGCTTTTCCACGAGGTTTAAATCGCAATTACCCCTATAATATGCCTTATCTAACGGGATTTTCTCTTTATTTACGGCGAAAAGAAGCCTGTTGTCGTCGATAAGCTTTTTAAGCGTTTTCGGCGGACAGTCGTACACGGGCACGCCGAGATATTTTTGCAAGGCTTCCTTATCCGCTTTTCCGCCGCGGGCGCGCAACCTATCGCATTTCGTGAGATACACCACGACGTTTCCGTTGAGCGCAAGCAACCTTTCCGTGAGCCGAAGCGAGTTTTCGAGCGTTAAACTGTCTATTACGTTTATAATAATATCCGCGCTCTTTACGCTCTCCGCGGCGGAGGTTTCCTCCATAGAATACGCGTCGAAAGAGTACATACCGGGGCAGTCCGCAAACACCGTGTCCCCCACCGTCTTTTCGGCGGTGGAAGTCGTAACGCCGTGCCAGTTGCCCGTCTTTAAGCTGCTTTTGGTAAGCGCGTTGAAAAGGGTCGTTTTGCCCGCGTTGGGGTTGCCCGCAAGCACGACCTTGCGCTTTATTTCAACGGCTTGCGCCGCGCGCGCCGCTAACACAATTCGACCTCGATATTTTCCGCGACGGCTTTTCTTAACGCGACGCGGATATTGCCCACCCCTAAAAGTATTCCGCTTTTAAACAGCGAAAAACCGAGAGCCTTTACCTTCGCTCCGCGCTGTAAACCGAGCGCGCACAGCCTTTCCGCCGCCGCGCCCGACAAATTGATTTCGGTTACCCTTCCGCTTTCGCCCACACGCAAAGAAAAAACGCCCATAGCATATACTATGAGCGTTTTCGTTTTTTAAGAAGTCAATTATTTTCTTACGAGCGTGAGCGTTACCTTTTCGCCGTTGACGGGCTGTTGCTTGGTGAAGCCCTCCGCTTCGCCCTCGCAGATTTTATTCGCGAGAACGTCGCCCGCAAACGCCGCTTTTTCGAGCGCAGCTTTCGCTCTGCCTTCGGCTTTGTAATAGATTTCTATTCTGTCAGTGACCTCGAAGCCCGCTTCCTTGCGCATATTCTGTATCTTGGAAACGAGTTCGCGCTCCACGCCTTCTTCGATTAGTTCTTCCGTAAGCTCGCTGTTGAGAGCTACGGTCAAGCCCTTATCCGCCGCCGCGACGAAGCCCTTCGCGCTTTCGGTAAAAATCTGCAGGTCTTCTTCGAGCAGGGTTACGCCCTCGCCCGCTATCTCGTACGAGCCGCCGCCTTTAACCGCCGCTACTACCTCCTCCGCGTTGCAGTTTGCGAGGAATGCGGATATCGCGCCGAGCTTTTTGCCGTACTTGGGTCCGAGCGTTTTGAGCTGGGGTTTGAGCCTGTAGGTTATATATTTTCCCGCGTCCGCGGCGATAGAAAATTTCTTGACGTTGAGTTCTTCCAGAATTACCGTGATTTCCTCGTCGGTAAGCACGGGAGGCTTGACGGAGGAAACTATCATTTCGGAAAGCGGCTGGCGGTTTTTGATATTACCCGCGTTTCTCGCCGCCCTGCCGAGAACTACTATGTCGGTTACGGTATCCATACCGCGCTCCAACTCCTTATCCACGAAGCGCGTATCGCACTCGGGGAACTTGCAAAGGTGAACGGATACGGGCGCGTCCTTGTAAAATTCGGGAACGAGGTTTCTGTACATCATTTCCGCAACGAACGGCGTATAGGGCGCGGTGAGCTTTGCGAGCGTGACGAGAACGGTGTAAAGCGTCGTATAAGCGGCGGCTTTGTCGTCCGTCATTTCACTGCCCCAGTAGCGTTCGCGGCAGCGGCGCACGTACCAATTGGAAAGTATATCGACGAAATCCTGCATTGCGCGCGCGCTTTCGCAGATTTCGTATTTCGCCAAATCCTTATCGACGAGCTCGATAAGCGAGTTGAGCTTTGACAAAATCCACTTATCCATAAGCGAAAGCTTGCACTTGCCCAAATCGTATTCGGCGGGGTTGTACTTGTCTATTTCGGCGTACAGCGTGAAGAACGCGTAGG
>CAZRCE010000008.1:0-25786 GCA_964598465.1 uncultured Clostridia bacterium
ATCGCCCATGCACCTTTTTCATCCTTGAAGATGACCCACTCTATAAGACAGAACACGACTTTGCTTCCGTCTAGAGCGGGAATGGGCAAAAGGTTGAAAACCGCAAGATTGACCCCTATATATGCCGC
Source organism: uncultured Clostridia bacterium (assembly GCA_964598465.1). Taxonomy (GTDB): domain Bacteria; phylum Bacillota; class Clostridia; order Christensenellales; family Borkfalkiaceae; genus Coproplasma. Next base: position 129 of record CAZRCE010000008.1, read on the forward strand.
AATCTCCAAAAAGCTCTGCACCCCCTGCGAAGCAATTTCCGAAGTCAGCTTTATGGTCGTTACCGGCCCGCCCATCGCCGTTATCGAGAGGTTGCCCGACAACAGCTCGCCGAGCACTTTGAAAATAGTGCCCGCTATTCTGAACGAATAGCCGAACGAGCGACCGAGCGTTTCGAAGAACCCGAAGCTGCAGCTCACCGCGGATACGTCCCAGTATTTATTGCCGTCCTCCGCAAGGTAAGTGCCCGCGCCGAGCGCGCGCCAGACCTTGCTTACGTCCGACGAATTGCTGAAATCGCAGTCCGCGCGCAGGGTGACTTCGATATCCTCGTACTCACCGCCGCGCAGTACGGTAAAGCGCGCGCTATCGCCCGCCTTTCTGCCCTTTATCGCACTCATTATATCGGTGACTATATAGACGTTGCCGCCCTCGGCTTTTATAATTTCGTCGCCCGCCTCGAAGCTCGTTATATAGGCTAGCTCGCCCTCGTATGGTGCGACGGAGTTCACTTTGAAAGTCATCTGCCCGAACGCGAAAAAGCTTATTATAATTAAAAGCAGCGCCAAAAGATAGTTCATCGTTGCGCCCGCGACGAGGACTATTATTCTTTTCCAGGGGGCTTTTTTGTTGAAAGCTTCCTCGCTTTCGCCCTCCTCGTCCTCGCCCTCGAACGCGCAGAACCCGCCGAGCGGTATCGCCCTGACGGAGAACAGCTCGCCGTTCTTTTTTCTGTGCTTAATTATCTTCGGTCCGAAGCCTATGGCGAATTCGTTTATTTTGAATTTTAACGCTTTGCCCGCGAGGTAATGCCCGAATTCGTGCACGGTAATCATTACTAAAAGAATAAGTATAGCGAGCAGAACCGACCAAACGGTATTCATTACGTCGTTTGCAAGTAGCGCGGTCATTTTACCTCTTTATTATCAGTTCGGCGGAAGCCCGCGCCGCAAGGTCGGCTTCTTCGAGCTGTCCGTAATCTTTAACCGCCGCGCGGGTGTGTCCCGACACGACTTTTTCCGTTACGCGGAATATATCCGTAAATTTAATCTTCCCGTTCAAAAACGCATTTACGGCAACCTCGCTCGCCGCATTGAGCGCTGTGGGATAAGTCCCCCCTTCCTCCCCGCATTTCAATGCGAGGTCGTACAATGGATAGTCCTTGCGCACGAGCGGCTCGAAGCCGAGGCTGAACGGCTTTGAAAAATCGAGCGGGGCGAGCGATTGCACGGGCAACCGTTCGGGATAGGTCAGCGCGAGCTGAATGGGAAGCTCCATCGTGGGGTTGCTCATCTGCGCGAGTACCGACCCGTCGTCGAATTCAACCATAGAGTGAATTACGCTCTGCGGCTGAATAACCGTCTTAATATTTTCATAGGGCGTGCCGTACAGGTGATGCGCCTCGATTACTTCGTAGCCCTTGTTCAAAAGGGTCGCGCTGTCCACGGTTATTTTCTTACCCATTTTCCAGGTCGGGTGAGCGAGAGCCTGCGCCGCGGTCACGCTTTCGAGTTCTTCGAATTTCCTGCCGCGGAAAGGTCCGCCGCTCGCGGTTATTATAAGGTTTTTAACTTTTTTAGACCTGTCGAAATTAAGGCACTGCCAGATTGCGGAATGCTCCGAATCCACGGGCGCGAGCTTTTCCGCGCGGGACATTAAAAGGTCGCCGCCGCAGACGAGGGCTTCCTTATTCGCAAGCGCGAGCGCCTTGCCCGTTTCCACGGCTTTAAGCGCGTATTTAAGCCCCGTAAAGCCGCCGCAAGCGACGAAAACAACGTCCGCGCCGCATTCATTTATCATATTCAAAGCGCCGTCGAAACCCGTAAAAAACGCCGTTTGCGCGGGCATATCCGCGGGTTTACCGCATTTTTTGCCTGCCAGAGCCGCAAAGGGAACGCCGAGCGCGTTTACCTGCTTACAAAGCGTTTCCCCGCTTTCAAACGCGGCGAGCGCGCAGAGCGAAAACTCCTGCGGATAAGATTTAACTACGTTAATTACCTGCAACCCGATAGAACCGGTACTGCCTATCAAAGCGATTTTTCTCATATATATTATACCCGATAATTTTTATTTAATGAATGAAAGCCGCGTATGGCGCGAAAAAATTAAAGCCCCTCGAGGGGGCTTTGCCGTGCGTTTTTTATCTGACCGCCATAAACAGCACGACTAGCGCGACCGCCGCGAAAAGCTCGCTGTCGAAACGGTCCAACATTCCGCCGTGACCGGGCAGACATTTACCCATATCCTTTATGTCGCAACCGCGCTTTATCGCGCTTTCGAACAAATCACCGAGCTGGGCGAATATCGAGGTAGGTATCGAAATCAGTATAAGAAGCAGGCTCGGGTGAAGCGTTCCCGAATAGTCGAGCGCCATTCCCGGTACGTACGCGCACATAAAATACACGACCGAGGACGCGAAAATTCCGCCGAGTATTCCGCCGAACGCGCCTATAAGCGTTTTGTTGGGGCTTGTGTGAGGGGCGAGCTTGGCGGGTATCATCTTGCCGAACAGCTTGCCGACTATGAGCGCGAAGGTATCCACCCCCGCCGTGATAAAGAACAGCATCATTACCGCGGGCAGAGAATTTATTATCATATGGTTGATATTCGGACCGACGCAACCGAGCGCACCGCAGTAAAGTATGCAAAGCTCCGCAAGGGCGGTACTTTTAAGGTTGCTCTTTTCGAAATCAAATACGAGAAGGGACGCCGTGACCATCATGCCGACGCTCGCTACCGACAACAGTACGGTCAGCGAAATTTCGGCGGCTTTATCCGCATAGCCCATTCCTACCATAATCATTTTGGTTATTACGAACGCGGGGACTATCAGGGCGACCGTTATAAAAGCCGTCCACCACTGCGCTTTGGAAACCTCTTTTACCGCGCGCAAAAACTCGTACGCGCCCATAACCGATATTGCCCAAAAGAGCAGGTCGAAGCCTATCGAACCGTAAACGGGGAACTGCCATTTCAATGCGAGCAGCCCTAATATTACGACTACGTAACCGACCGCGGTTATACTTCTTAACTTCATAAAACTCCTTTAAATTTTGCCGAACCTTCTTACCCTGTGCGAATAATCGTCGAGAGCTTTCAAAAACTCCGCTTCGTCGAAATCGGGAAACAGAACGTCCGTAAAATACAATTCGGCATACGCCGCCTGATAAGTCATAAAATTCGAAAGCCGCTTTTCCCCGCCCGTGCGAATTATTAGGTCGGGGTCGGGCATTTCCGCCGTATAGAGTAACGAGGAAAACCCGTCTTGCGAAATTTTTTCGCCGCGCGCCACGGCTTCGTTCACCGCGCGTACTATTTCGGCGCGCGCACCGTAATTAAGCGCGATACTCACGACGTAATCCGCGTCCTCAGGGGAAGAATTAACTCCGTCCTCGATGAGCTTTTGCAAATCCTCGGGAAAAACCGAGATATCGCCGAGTATGCGCACCGCCGCGCCGCTTTCGACGAGTTCTTTTACGTTTTTCGTAAAATACTTTCTGAAAAGCGAATACAGACCGCCCAGCTCGTCCTCGGGTCGGGAAAGGTTTTCCGTTGACAGAGCGTAAACGGTAAGATAGCGCACGCCTTCGCGCCTTGCTATGCGCGCGAGCTTTATCATACTTTCCATTCCCGCTTTATGCCCTGCGGAACGCGGCAAAAGCCGTTTTTTTGCCCATCTGCCGTTGCCGTCCATTATAAGCCCGACGTGCAGAGGGATTTTATTTTCAGTCATACATATACCAAAAGATTAACGTTGCAAGCAAAAATCACACTTTTTGCTTGCAGCCCCCATTTGCGCATACCTGCGCCTTTGCGCCTTATTATCTGAAACTTTTTACAATAAGGTGCGCAAAGCAGCGTCGCTTCGCTCCTCGCGCGGCGAGGTGAATTTGCGAAATTATATAATCGTGTGCCCTTATTATTTCGCAAAGAGGGCGAGTAGCCCTAAAATCACGAAATTTTCTTTTTGCAGAATAGAAAAGAAAATTTGTGAACTTCTTACACTTTCATTATTTCCTTTTCTTTGGCAGCCATTACCGCGTCAATCTTTGCAACCGCGTCGGAAACCATCTTTTCGACGTCCTTTTCGTATGCGGCGAATTCGTCCTCGGATATGGCTTTATCGTTTTTAAGCTTCTTTAAAGAATCCATTGCGTCGCGGCGGACGTTTCGCTGCGCCACTTTCGCGTCCTCGCCCATTTTGCGGGTCTGCTTCGTAAGCTCACGCCTGCGTTCTTCCGTGAGGTCGGGGAAAACGAGCCTTATAACCTTGCCGTCGTTGGTGGGGGTTATGCCGATATTCGAAATCTGAATGGCTTTTTCTATGCCTTTAAGGACGGATATATCCCACGGCGATATTACGAGGCATCTGCCTTCCTGAACGGACACGTTCGCCATCTGGGTTACGGGTGTCATCGCGCCGTAGTAATCGACGGATACTTTATCGAGTATGTGCGGATTTGCACGCCCCGCGCGTATTGCGGAATAATCCTCCTCGAGGACGCTTATCGTCTTGGAAAGTTTGTCGTCGAGGACGAGTAAAATCTCCTCCGCCTGCTCGTTATCTATCATGGTAAAATCCCTCCTTTCGGGTTGTATTTTAATTGTTGTCGATTATCGTTCCCAGCTTTTCGCCGCAAACCGCGCGGACTATAGACTCGGGCTCGTCAAGACCGAACGCGAGCACGGGGATATCGTTTTCCATACACATAGTCGCCGCCGTCGCGTCCATCGCCTTTATTCCGTTTTTGATAATATCGATATAGTTGATATGGTCGTACTTTTTCGCCGAAGGGTTAAGTTTGGGGTCGGAATCGTAAATTCCGTCTATGTTCTTCGCCATCATTAAAACTTCCGCCTGAATTTCGCAGGCGCGCTGCGCCGCCGCAGTGTCGGTGGAGCAATAGGGGTTGCCCGTGCCGCACGCCATAATAACGACCCTGCCCTTTTCGAAATGGTGAAGGGCTTTTCTTAAAATGTAAGGCTCTGCAACCGAAGTCATAATAAGCGCGGTCTGCACTCTCGTGGGTATTCCGCGCTGTTCGAGCGCGTCCATCATAGCGAGCGAATTCATAACGGTCGCCAGCATTCCCATATGGTCTGCCGTCGTTCTGTCCATATTCTTGCCCTGCCTGCCACGCCAGAAATTGCCGCCGCCTATGACGAGAGCCACGTCAACGCCCATCTTCCTGACGCAGACGATTTGTTCCACTACTTTTTCAATCACGCCCTCGTCAAGACCGTGACCGTTAGCGCCCGCAAGCGCCTCGCCGGACAGTTTTATGAGCACTCTTTTGTACTTTGGCTGCATATTTACCCCATTCCCCCAGTTTGGTACTTTACAAGATTATACCATAGCGGGAAATATTTAGCAACACTAATTCATATTTTGACAGAAAAATTATTTTGTCGAATTCCGCGGATAAAAAAAGCAAGCCGCCCCGCGCAAAATTGCGCGGGGCGGCTTTTGGTGCACCCGAATGGATTCGAACCATCGGCACCGAGCGTCGGAGGCTCGTGCTCTATCCAACTGAGCTACGGATGCATATCTGGCGGCAAACGCCGCCCGTTTTATCAGTTTGCGTAGGACTTGACTATTCCTATTAAAATCTCGACTACCTTTTCCATCGCGCCGACGGGAACGAACTCCGTAAGAGAATGCGCGTTGTGCCCGCCCGTGCAGATATTGGGGCAAGGCAGTCCCATAAACGACAGACTCGAACCGTCCGTACCGCCGCGTATAGGCGAAACCAAAGGCTTTACGCCGACCGCTTCCATCGCGGTCTTTGCGTTTTCGACGAGGTGCATATGCGGGGCGATGACCTCCGCACAGTTATAATACTGGTCGCGCACGGTAAGCTTTACCCTGCCGCCGTATTTTTTGTTAAGCTTTTCCGCCGTTTCGGCAATTAACGCCTTTCTCTTTTCGAAAATAGCTCTGTCGTGGTCGCGGATAATGCCCGTAAGCCTGCACTTTTCCACGCCGCCGGATATTTCGTTGACGAAATAGTAGCCTTCCCTTCCTTCCGTCGTTTCGGGGCGCTCGCAAGCGGGAAGCGCGGAGATAAATTCGTTGGCGACTATTACCGCGTTAATCATCTTGCCCTTTGCCTGACCGGGGTGAATGTTTACCCCCTCAATATCGAGCGTAAACGCCGCGCCGTTAAAGGTTTCGTAGCAGATTTCGCCCAGCTCCTCGCCGTCCACGGTATAAGCGAAATCACAGCCGAAGCCCGCGACGTCGAACAGCTTCGCGCCGTGACCTATCTCCTCGTCGGGAGTGAACGCCACGCCGATTTTGCCGTGCCTGATTTCGGGGTGAGCGAGGAAATATTCGCACGTGCTCATAATTTCCGCAACGCCCGCTTTATCGTCCGCGCCGAGCACGGTCGTGCCGTCGCTCGTGATTATATTATCGCCGACGTAATTTTTAAGTGCGGGGAAATCGTCCGCGCGGATAACCGTGCCGCCGTCGAGCGCGATATCGCCGCCGTCGTAATTTTTAATAACGCGCGGCTTAACGCCGTAGCCTTTCGGCTCGCTTACGACGTCGAGGTGAGCGATAAAGCCCACGCTTTCCGCGCCCTCGCAGTTTGCGGGGATTTCCGAATAGACGTAAGCGTTATCCGTAATCCGCGCTTTCAGCCCCATTGCTTCCAGCTCCGCTTTAAGTATATTCGCAAGAGCGAACTGGCATTCCGTTGAAGGAGTGTTGTCGAAGTTGTTTTCGTCGCTAGGCGTATCCACCTTTGCGTATCTTATGAATTTTTCCCAAACGCGTTCTTTTTCCATAGCGGTATTATAGCACACCGCAGGCGCTTTTACAACAATTTTTCACTCGCGCCCGCCGTTAATTGCAAAAATGTGCGGCGCGTGTTATAATGAAATAAGAAAACGGCAAAACGGTAAAAATTATGGCGAACGAAAAGAAAACCGTAGTCGTGGGAATGAGCGGTGGCGTGGACAGCTCCGTGGCGGCGCTCCTTTTAAAGCGGCAGGGCTACAACGTAATAGGGCTGTTTATGCTCAACTGGGAGGAGGACGACATTAACGGCGCGTGCACGGCGGAGAACGACTATTCCGACGTGGCGCGGGTTTGCGCGACCCTCGGTATTCCCTATTACAGCGTGAACTTCGCAAAGCAGTATATGGACAGAGTGTTCAAACACTTCCTCGACGAGTACGCGGCGGGAAGAACGCCCAACCCCGACGTTCTTTGCAACAGGGAAATAAAATTCGGACCGTTCCGCGAATACGCCTATTCCATGGGCGCGGACTTTATCGCGACGGGGCATTACTGCGGCATAGCGCACACCGCGGACGGACAACACCTTTTACTGAAAGCCAAAGATACTAACAAGGACCAGACCTATTTTTTAAATCAGGTTACGCAGGAACAGCTTGAAAAAGTTCTATTCCCCCTCGCGGGACTTGACAAAGCCGAGGTAAGAAAAATTGCCGAAGAAAACGGACTTGCGACTTCCGAAAAGAAGGATTCCACAGGAATATGCTTTATCGGCGAGCGCAACTTCCGCAAATTCCTTTCGGAATACCTGCCCGCGAAAAGCGGAAAGATACTCACCCTCGACGGCGTGGAAGTCGGCGAACATATAGGGCTTATGCACTACACCATAGGTCAGCGAAAGGGGCTTGACCTCGGCGGGCGGCGCGGCGAGGAAGGCAGATGGTTTGTCGTTAAAAAGGACTTGCAAAACAACGTTCTATACGTTTCCCACGGCGACGAAAGCCCGCTTTATTCAAAGCGCTGTTTCGTTTCGGGCTTGAATTGGATAGGATATATCCCCCCTTCAACCGAATTTGAGTGCACGGCGAAGTTCAGATACCGCCAGCCCGAACAGAAGGTTAAGGTTAAAGTTACGGGTGACTGCGCGGAAGTAATTTTCGCGGAAAAACAGCGCGCGGTAACCGAGGGGCAATACGCGGTATTCTACGACGAAACGCGTTGTCTCGGCGGCGGCGTTATTGATAAGGTAATTTACTAATAACGCCGACGGTTAGCGGCGTTATCTATTGGTAATATATTAAAAACAAAAGCGCGGCGATTTTTCAAATCGCCGCGCTTAACTTTATTTGCTTTTAAGCGGGAACGCTTGCCGCGCCGCCTCTCGGCGCTTTTTTCAGCTCGCGCTCTATCTCCGCGCAGGTTTCCTGAAGCTCCTCCTCCGTCTGCACGACTTCTATGCCGTCCAGAATATTTTGCAGCTTGAATTCGAAGTTAAGATATTTAATGGTCTGGAAGCCGATGATAGCCGTAAGCGTGCCGTTGGTAAGACCCTGTACGGACGAATCCACCATAGTGGAAATTACCTGACCGAGGAAAGGAATGCCCTTTGCCGCGTCGCCCATAGTTTTTACTATGCCGTTGCCTATCCTCAGCCCGCCGAGTCCGTAGGATATAAGCGAGTTACGCAGTACCCTTTCGAAAATCTTTAAAAGGCGCGCGTCCGAGGGACGGAAGCCGTACAGATAAATTATATCCTTTATCATCTGCAAGTTGATTACCGCTACGAGAGCCGCATCTACCTGGCTCGTCTGGGAAATTGCCGAATACATACCCGACTTTAAAGAACACTTGAAGATAATCTCTTTCGCGGATTTTTTAATCTTGCCCTGATAGAGCGCGGCGAGCGTGTTTTTAAGTGCCTCGTCGTCGTGCTTGTACAGCGCGTATTCGAGGTCGCCGACGAGCTTATCGTCGTACCAGCCCACGCCGTCCACCTTGGCGTTTAAGTCCACTATCTTTTCGGCTACGCTCTTTCTGACTTCCCTGTTGTGCTTTTTAGCCTTTCCCGCGGTTTTGGAATTGACGTTCGTTTCGAAATATTCCGTGCGCATAATTTTGACTATCGGCACTATGTACAAAACGATGAACAAAATCACCGAAATGCCCGCCGCGCCGTAGCCCGCGTATTCGTTGAAATTCCATACCTGCAAGGTTACGGAAACCAAGCACCAACCGATAAGCAGACCTATGAACGCAATGAAAAGCTTGACGAGCGCGCCTATGGTTTTCGTATTGCGGTGTCTGACGTATTTTTCCTGATAGTCGTAAATGGTCATCTTCTCCTCGGCGGCAGCCTTGGATTTATCCGATACGACTACGGCGGTTTCCGCCGAATTATTCTTCTTCTTTTTCATCTGATTTCTCCATATCCAAAGTGTATTTATAAAGCTCGGACTTGGAAACGCCCCTGTCCTTTGCGGCGCGTTTCAACGCTTCCTTTTTGTCTAGTCCTTTCGCCATATAGTGCTGAATATGCTCCCTTTCCGAAAGCGCGTTCAAGGGATTTGCGCCCTCCTTCGCGCCCTCGACGACGAGTACGTACTCGCCCTTTTTCTCGCCCTTGTAGCCCTCGGACAGGTTAAAGACGACCGCTTCCTCGTACATCTTCGTAATTTCCCTTACCGCGCACGCCCTGCGCTCGCCGAACACGGAATACAAAGACGCGATGTGCTTGTCCAAATCCTGTGGGGCGACGTGAAAGCAAAGCGTTAAATCGAGCGATTTATACTTTTCGAGAAGCTTGTTGCGCTCGCCCGTTCTGTCGGGCAGAAAGCCGAGAAAGGCGAACCTTTCGGCGGGGAACGCAGAAAGCACCAACGCGCTTAAAAACGCGTTTGCGCCGGGGATTACGGTGTAGCTTAAACCTTCCTCTTTCAGAACCTCGCAAACGACGTTGCCGGGGTCGGAAATCACGGGCATACCCGCGTCCGAAATCAGCGCGACCTCCTTGCCCGCGCGGGCTTCCGCGACTATTCTGTCCGCGGCGCGGCGCTCGTTGAATTTATGGCAGGCAACTAACGGTTTTTTTATTCCGTACGCGTTGAAAAGCTTTAAAGAATGGCGCGTATCCTCGCAGAAAACGACGTCCGCAGTCTTTAAAACTTCGAGCGCGCGAAGCGTTATATCCTTTAAATTGCCTATCGGCGTAGCTACGAGATATATCATTGATTAACTCCGTTGACGGCGGTCGGCAGAATATCAACGCCGCGCTTGCCGCCCTTTACGGCTTCCACCATAACGAGATAGGGCTTCGCCGTTGCCGTGCCCGCGACGAACTGCATACGCTTGGGTTCGAGGCTATGCGCCTTTAAGAGGTACGTAAGCTCCCCTATCCTGTCGGCGCGGTTGATTATGCACAGCCTGCCGCCGAATTTAAGCTTGCGGTACGCGGCGAGGATTATTTCTTCGAGCGTAATCGTTATTTCCTTGCGGCAGACCGCCTTTTCGTAATTTTCGTTTTCAAAGCCCGCCGTTTCGTAGGGCGGGTTGCACAGGACGAGCGAGAAGCGGTCGTTGTATTCCGCGCCTATATCCTGCACCTTTATATTTTCCACTTTAACGGTCGTAAAGCCGTTAAGCTCCACCGTTCGCGCGGACATATCCGCGAGGCTTTTCTGCATTTCGAAAAGCGTAAGGCTGGATATGTTCGGGTTAAGGCACATAAAGTGCAAGCCGACCACACCGCAGCCCGAACAGAAATCAGCAACCGTATCGCGCGACTTTGCGCGGGCAAAGCGCGACAGCAGAATACTGTCGGAAGTAAAGCGGTATAGCCCCGCGTTCTGTATTATCTTTTTATCGCCGTAAAGTTCCTCTAAAACTTCACCGTCGTTTAACTCGATATTGCTAACCATTTATAAATAATATCGTTGCGGGCAAAAACCGCGCTTTTTGCCACGCAGCCCCAATTTGTTGCGCAAGCAAGCTCACCGAAGTGAATGCCCGCGATTATATAATCGTGCGCCCTTAGTTATCGCGGGCAGAGAGCGAGCAGCTCTCCACTCACGCAATTTTTTGACATCGTCGAACGTCAAAAAATTCGTGACCCTAATAAAATTTAAAGGCGGAACGCGGTTGCACCGCGTTCCGCCTTTCAGACCTATGTTTATTCGGCTTTGATTGCGCCGGTGGGACAAGCGTCCTCGCAAGCTCCGCAATCGATGCAAACGTCGGGGTCAACAACGTATTTGTCTTCACCTTCGGATATAGCGCTGACGGGGCAGGTTGCCGCGCACGCGCCGCAGCTTACGCACTCATCGGAAATAACGTGTGCCATTTACTTTTTCCTCCATACAAATTGTTTGCGGAACGGCGTTCCGCTTTTCGATTATTATATCACAAGATTTTATGCGTGTAAAGGGGATTATAGAATAATTTTTTGCGTTAATCGATAATTTTTTTAGGCTTGCGCTCGGAATTATCCGTTTGTTTCTCGCTCTTTTCTTCCTCGTCGTCCGCTTTATCCTGTCCGCCGCGCCTGAATTTCAAATCCTCGACCTTGTAATCGTGGTAAGAAACCGCGTCCTTGTCCTCTATCTTGACCTTTACTTCCATTTTGAGCATATTGACGTTGATGACCGTGCCTTTGCCGTCGGGCGTGCCGACCTCGCTGCCGACCTTGGGCATCTTCTTGCAAACGTCGGCGTAATACGCGTTTTCGTAGGAAAGGCAGCACATAAGCCTGCCGCATAGCCCCGAAATTTTGCCGGGGTTTAAGGAAAGCCCCTGATTTTTCGCCATCTTGATGGAAACCTTCTTCACGTCGGGCATACAGCTCGAACAGCAGCATTCTCTGCCGCACGGCGCAAGCCCGCCGATGAGCTTTATTTCGTCGCGTATGCCTATCTGACGGAGCTCTATTCTCTGTCTGAATACGGACGAAAGCTCCTTTACGAGGTCGCGGAAATCCACTCTGCCGTCGGCGGTGAAATAGAAAACGACCTTCGAGCCGTCGAACGCAAACTCGCAGTCCACCACCTTCATTTCAAGCCCGCACTTTTCGGCTTTCTCCTGAGCGGTCTTGATTGCCGAAGGTCTGCGTTCCTCGTTCTTCTTTATCTGCTCCTTATCGCGCTGATTGGCAATGCGCACGATGGGTTTAAGGGGCGAAACTATCTTGTCTTCCGAAACTTCCGCGGCGGGAAGCTCGACGGTAGCGTATTCCAGACCCTTTGCGGTGTCCACGATTACCGTCATACCCTTTTCGTAATTATCTTTACCGGGCGCGAAAAAATAAATCTTTCCGCCGTCCTTGAATTTTACACCTACAATTTTTTCCATTTATCGTTCTCCGTTACCACCCCTACCGCAAAGTCGTAGATAAGGGCGGCAAAATTGGCGTTGAACTTTATATCGCCCGCCGCCTTGTCCAGGCTTTCGAGCGCGTACGCAAGCGCGCCGTCAGTCAAGGGGATATCCCCCTTCTTTCCCTCCGCGCGGAGGGCGTATTCCGCGAAATACAGCCTCTGCATTTCCGCGAGAAGCTCCGTCTTGTATTTGAATTCGCCGTATTCGAGAGATATCTCCCCCGCTTCCGACATACTTTTAACGCCGCATATCTTTTTCGCCGCGACCGAAACGGGCGCATACCATTCGCCGCCGAGAATACTTTTGGCGACGCCGAGAAGCCCGCCGCAACGCTCCGCCGCGGACTTGTTCCTATCGTCGTGCCCCGCCCTTTCGAGCGCACCGTAAATATCCCTTTCGCCGAAAGGCGGAAGCTCCAAAGTCTTGACGCGGGATTTGACCGTGTCCAGAACGGGCGCGAGCGAAACCGCGCCGAGAAGAAAATAAACGCCGCGGGGCGGTTCTTCCAGAACCTTTAAAAGCTTGTTCTGAAACAGTGCGGACGCCGTATCCACGCCGCTGATAACGAAAAGCTTTTTATCGCCCTCGACGGGACGAAGCGCGCTTTCGGCGGCGATATCCTCCGCGTCGGAAACGGACAAACTCTTGCCCGCCGCGGGATAAATTTTCATATCCGCAAAGCTTTCCGAAGATACCAGCCTGTCCCCGCGCGTTCCGTCAGCAAACCCGAAAAAGGCGAGCGCGAAGATTTTAAGCGCGTCCCTTAAACAAGCTGCGTCGTTATAATACAGCATATACGCGTGCGAAAGTCTGTCGCTGCGCGCGTCGCCACACAGGATTTTATATGCGGCAGTACCCCTTATAAGCTCCCTCATACGGCGTTAAATTATTCCCTTTTCTTTGAGTATATTAAAGATATTTTCAGCCGTCTGGAACTTCGTTCCGCCGCATTCGACGCGGCATATGCGGGGGTATTTATCCAAAAGCGAGAGATATCCGCGGTAAACTTTCATATGAAAGTCAAGCCCGAGGCTCTCTATTCTGTCGCTCTTATCCGCGCCGTGCTTGCGCTTAAACGCGTCCTCGGGCGAGATATCCAGAAACAAAGTCAAATCGGGCGCGTAGTTTTCTATCGCGAACGAATTTACCGTTTCAACGAACGCACCCAGCCCGCGGGCACAGCCCTGATAGGCGAGCGACGAATCCACGTACCTGTCGCAAAGAACGAGCGCGCCCCGCTCCAACGCGGGAATAACTACTTCCCTTAAATGCTGAACGCGCGCCGCGGCGTATAAAAGCGCCTCGCACTCGTCGCACATAGAAGTATTTTTGCCGTCTAAAATAATCTTCCGTATCTGCTCGGCAACGTCGCTTCCGCCCGGTTCGCGGGTGAGGATATAGTCGATTTTAAGCTCGTCCAGCTTTTCGGAAAGCAGGCGCATCTGAGTTGATTTGCCCGCCCCCTCGCAGCCTTCGAAGGTCACGAATCTGCCTTTCATTTCTTTACCGTTTTTATCTTACCGTCCACTATTCCGAAAGTACTCTTACCGCTCTTTAAAAGCGCTACCGCCTGCTGCGAAATTATTTCGCCAGCAACCACGACGGGGAAGCAAGGCGGGGTAACGCCCGCGTTCTCCGCGCACATTTTACCCACGCTGTCCTCGAGCGGGACCCACGCCGAACGCTGTTTGAGCGCGTACAGATAGCTGTAAGTTCTGTCCGCCGAAGGGTAAGGCTTTCTGTCCTTGAAAGTGCCCTGATTTTTCTTCTGCGCCGCAATCCATAGGAGTGTGTTTTTAAGGTCGTATATCTGCGACGGCTCGGTCATTTTCGAAATATAGAAAAGGATATACCTTCCGTCGTTCATTTCGGCGTAGATGCCCTTCCTTTCGAGATATTCCATAGCAATCGTCGGGTCTATGTCGAGCGGCTTGAAATCCACCGCGAGCTTGGTCCAGTCGCGCGACGGATAGAAGGTGAAAGCAGAAAGCTGTTCCTTTATCTCCGCCACGGTGTTTTTAGCCCTGTCGGCGAGTTTGGGATTGTTTATAAAATATTTATAGCCGTATTCCACCGAAGCCATTACGGGGAAGCTCGGCGAGCTGGTGCGGAATATGGCGAGAGCTTCCTCGACGTACGGTACGAGGTGGTCGTCGTTGACGCATACGAGCGCGCCCTGCGTGAGCGTGGGCAGCGATTTATGCGCGCCGTCCACCCACATATCCGCGTAAACGCCGCAATAGTCCGCCCTGTCGTCTTCGAGCGCGAAATGCGCGCCGTGCGCGCCGTCGGCAAACAAGTGTCTGCCGTGCTTTTTAAGGATTGCCGCGTACTCGTCGAGCGGGGCGATATTGCCGTAATAATCGGGCGAAGCTACTATCATACCCGAAATGTTCACGTCATTCACGACGAGCCTTTCAATAAGCTCGCCTTCGGGCGGCAGAAGCACGCCCTCGTATTCCGGTCCCTGCACTATTACGGGTTCGAGGTTGAAAACTCTGCACGCGTTGTAAACGCTTTTATGCGAATTGCGCGGAACTATTATCTTGTTGCCGAACTTGGCGGCGACGTACAGCATGGCGAGCACGCCCGAGGACGAGCCGTCGGTGGTGATATACGCTTTCTTCGCGCCGACTATTTCCGCAAGGTCGGACTGCGCCCTTTCTATTTCGTCTTTCGGGCAGTGTAAATCGTCCGAATAGGAAAGCTCCGTTATATCGAGCGGGGCTACGGGGAAAAACGATTTGAATTCGCCCTGCGCCTTATGCCCCGGCATATGCATACGGTTGCGGTCCTTGTTCTTGAATTTATTCAATTTATTGTAAATTTCGTATTCGTATTTCATAGAACCTCCGCAATATTAATTCACGCAAAATCCTTTTTCTTGCGAAAAAGCTTTTGCCGTGAGGTTGCTAAAGTCGCGAAAACGCTTAACGGTCGAAATCAATCCGACCTTGCGTTTTCCGTCGTTTATTATTTACGAAACCTGTTCACGCAAAATCATTTGCCGTGTAATTACTTACTTTTTAGGCTTCATCGTCGGGAACAGAATAACGTCCCTAATCGTCGAGCTGTCGGTTAAAAGCATAACCAGCCTGTCAACGCCCATTCCCAAGCCGCCCGTGGGGGGAAGCCCGTATTCGAGCGCGGTAATGAAATCCTCGTCCACCTGCGCGTTGCAGCCCGACTCCGACTTCCTCTTTTCCTCCACCTGTTTAACGAAACGCTGTTTCTGGTCGATGGGGTCGTTAAGCTCCGAGAACGCGTTGCCGAATTCGTGCGAGCAGATGAAATATTCGAACCTCTCGGTAAACGCGGGGTCGGTCGGCTTGCGCTTTGCAAGCGGCGAGTTCTCCACGGGATAGTCATAGATTATCGTAGGCTGGACGAGCTTTTCTTCCACGAAATTATCGAACAGCGCGATTAAGACGTGACCCTTCGTGGCGTTACCGCCTTCGGGTACTTCGCAGTTAAGGCTCTTTGCGCAAGCACGCGCCGCCGCGTCGTCCGCCCATTCGTCGTAGTCCGCGCCCGAGTATTCCTTAACCGCTTCCTTCATAGTGAGCCTGCGCCACTTCGCGCCCATATCCAGCTCCGTACCCTGATAGGAAATCTTCGTCGTGCCGCATACCTTTTCCGTTACGGTTTTGTATAAATCCTCTATTAAATCCATCATACCGAAATAATCGGTATAAGCCTGATACATTTCGATAGTGGTAAATTCGGGGTTGTGGAAAGCGTCCATACCCTCGTTGCGGAAAATCCTGCCCACTTCGTAAACCCTTTCCAGACCGCCGACGATTAAACGCTTTAAGTAAAGCTCCGTTTCGATACGCAGATACATATCGATATCGAGCGCGTTGTGCTTGGTCTTGAAAGGTCTTGCCGCCGCGCCTATTTCGAGCGTGGTCAACACGGGCGTATCCACTTCGAGATAACCCATTCCGTCGAGATAGCTCCTTATCTCTTTAAGTATTTTCGAACGCTTTACGAAAGTTTCCTTGACCTCGGGATTGACGATTAAATCCAAATCCCTCTGGCGGTACTTCAAATCGATATTCGTAAGCCCGTTGTGCTTTTCGGGCAAGGGACGAAGCGCCTTGGAAAGCATTTCGATATGAGTGCAGTGTACGGAAATTTCGCCCGTCTGCGTCTTGAACACGAAGCCTTTTACGCCCACGATATCGCCGATATCGTAATCCTTTTTGAACGAGGCGTAATCCTCCTCGCCGACGTCGTCGCGCTTAACGTAAATCTGAATAAGCCCCGCCCTGTCGGAAATATGCGAAAAGGAGGCTTTGCCCATAATTCTTCTGGACATAAGCCTGCCCGCAAGCGAAACTTCCTTGCCTTCGAGCGCGTCGAAATTATCCTTTATCTTCGCCGAGTCCGCCGTGACTTCGTATTTCACCTTCTCGTAGGGGTTCTTGCCCTCGGAAACGAGCTTGGCAAGCTTTTCGCGGCGGATAAGCGCCTGCTCGGCGAGCTTTTCCTGTTCTTCCTGTTCCGTTAAAATCGTTTCGTTTTCGCTCATAAATCGTTACTCGCAGATTAGTTTATAGCCAGAATTTTGAGTTTGTAAGACGAGCCGTCGGGACATTCCACGGAAACGACGTCGCCCTTCTTCTTGCGCATAAGCGCCTTGCCTACGGGGGATTCGGAAGAAATCTTATTCATCATAACGTCAACGTCCGTCACGCTCGTTATGGTATAGGTTTCCTCGTCGCCGAATTCTTCGTCGCGTACCGTCACCTTGGATTCGAGGTGCACGTAGCTCTTATCCGTAATTTCTTCCTGAATTACGGCGTTTTTAATCTGATATTCGAGCTCGGCGATTTTGCCCTCGTTGGAGCGCTGTTCTTCGCGCGCGGCGTCGTATTCCGCGTTCTCGGAAAGGTCGCCGTGCGAACGCGCTTCCGCAATCCTCTCGATAATTTCGGGGCGCTTTACTTTGACGAGATTGTCGAGCTCCGCAACCAAATCGTCGTAATTTTTCTTTGTCATTACAAACTGCTGTTCTGCCATAATTAACCTCTTTTTTCGCCTCTCGGCGTTTAATTCCCTTGTACGCGTACGCATATCGCGCGCGCGAATAAAAAAACGACGAAAAACCGCCGCATAATATCGGCGTGTTTTGCGTTCGTATATTTATTGACTTTATTATATACCGTTTTTAGCCGTTTGTCAACGCAAACGGGGTCAGACCCCGATTTCCTTTAAAAACGCGCTTATCCTGTCAATCGCCTCGGAAAGCTGAGCCGTGGAAGTCGCGTACGAGCATCTTACGAAATTTTCGCCCGCAGAGCCGAACGCCGAACCGGGCACGACCGCGACTTTTTTTCTCATCAAAAGCTCGGTTGCGAATTTCTCGCCGTCAAGCCCCGAAATTTTCACGGAAGGAAAAACGTAGAACGCCCCTTTCGGCGCAAAGCAGGTAAGCCCCATCGAATTGAGCGCGTTGGAAAGATAGCCGCCCCTGCGGCGGTAGGAGTCGCGCATTTCCTCCACCGTTTCGAACCCGTCGGAAAACCCTTCCTCTAAGGCGGCGTTCGCCGCGTGCTGGGAAACGCGGGGCGCGCACATAATCGTGTACTGGTGGATTTTGTACATAGCCTCGTCTATCTCCTTGGGGGCGCAGACGAAGCCGACGCGCCAACCGGTCATCGCAAAAGCCTTTGAAAAACCGCCGATTATTACCGTTCGTGCGGACATATTGCCCAACGAAGCGATTGAAACGTGCCTTTCGCCGTAGGTCAGCTCGGCGTAAATTTCGTCGGAAATTACCAAAAGGTCGTGCTTTTCGATTACGGGAATAAGTGCGGAAAGCTCCTCTTTGGTCATCACCGCGCCCGTAGGGTTGTTGGGGTAAGACAAAATTACCGCTTTAGTCTTCGGCGTTATCGCACTTTCGAGCTGCTCCGGCGTAAGAATAAAATCGTTTTCCGCCGAGCAGTTTACGGGCACGGCGACCCCGCCCGCAAGCGTGACCGTGGGCGCGTAGCTGACGAAGCACGGCTCGGGAACGAGTATTTCGTCGCCGATATCGCACACAGCGCGAAGCGTTAAATCTATCGCCTCGCTCCCGCCGACGGTGACTATCGTACGCTCGGGCGCGCAGTTCAGATTAAAGCGCAGATACAGATATTTACAGATATTTTCACGCAGCTCCTTAAGCCCGCGGTTGGCGGTGTACTGCGTAAGCCCGCGCCGAAGCGAACGCACGGCTTCCTCGCGCACGGAAAAAGGCGTGACGAAATCGGGCTCGCCCACGCCCAAAGATATCGCGCCGTCCATCTCCTGCACGATATCGAAAAATTTTCTTATTCCGCTCGGTTTTAACTCCGCCGCACGGCGGTTCACGAAACTTCTCATAACTTCAAATAATTCCGTTGCGGGTAAAAATCGCATTTTTGCCCGCAGCCCCGATTTGCGCATACCTGCGCCTTAGTAGGTGAGCGATTGCAATTATATCATCGTTTACCCTGAGATTGCAATCGCGAGGGCAACGCCCTCAATTCACGGAAAATTCTTTGCGCAGAATAGCAAAGAATTTTCGTGAGCGTTTACGCGTGTATTGACAGTCTGTTTTCGCCGTCGGACTTTTTCATAACCGCGCCTTCCACCTTGTACTTCTTTAAAATGAAATGCGTCGCGGTGGATAGAACGTTCGCGTAGGTCGAAATCTTTTCCGAAACGAAGCGCGAAACGCTTTTAAGTGATTTGCACTCCACTATCACCGCGAGGTCGTACGCGCCGCTCATAAGATAGAGGTTTTTTACTTCCGCGTGGGCGGCGATTTCGCCCGCAATCGAGTCGAAGCCCGCGCCGCGCTGGGGCGTTACCTTGACCTCGATAAGCGCTTCCACCTTGCCCTCGTCCTCGGAATTGTCGTTGACGATTGCGGTGTATTTAACTATAGTGCCGTCGCCCTCTAACTTTTTAACCGCTTTTTCCGCGTCTTCCACGGAAACCGCGAGCATAGCCGCGAGCTTTGCGGGAGGAGTGCGGGAATCCTCGCTTAAAATGTCGAGAATATCTTTTTCGAGTTTGTCCATAAAAAATCTCCGTCGCGTTAATTTTATCTATTTTAGCCTTTTTCCGCGCCGTTGTCAATAGCGCGGCGTTTATTTTCTTTACTTTTGCGGCGGTTTTTAGTAGAATTGAATTATGTTTAAATTATGGGCGAAAGTGATAACCGACGGCAAAATAGAAAAACAGCTAACCTACGAGCGCGTGGATAAGTTTACCTATTCGCAGTTTTTTACCTATCTTGCGGATATCTGCGAGGAGCTGGATATCTGCACCCCTGTACTGCTGAAAACGCATATCTTCAATTTTGCGAAGTTCAATACCGTGCGGTTTATCGCGCGCGATTTTGCGGAAAGCATAGATTTCGATAAGCTCGTAGTGGATAAAATACTTACTTAACCGCATAATAATTGTATGCGAATGACTTGTATAACCTGCACGGTTAATCTTATTATTTTGGGCATATTAGGCGGCGTTTACGCTTTGAGCGGGTTCGACCTGCTTTCGTTTTTATGCTTTGGCAATACCACCGCGGTGCGGATAACGCTTGCAATCGATTTGGTTTCCGCGCTGTTTATGATTTACGCACTGCTCGTATTAAGACCTTACAGAGGATATAAATAATAAAGTTAAAACCGCGCCATCGTTTCCGATGGCGCGGTTTTTTCGTTGATTTGAATTTAAGCTTTCGCTACTTCGCAGGAATTGTACTTGTTAGCGTCCGCCGCGGTCTTGCCCGTGCCGTAGATAACGATATACTTATCCGCTTCTTCGATTACGGTGTATTCGCCCGCTTCAAGCGTCTTTTCAGAACCGTCGTCGGAATTAAGCCTAATCTTAACGGTGAATTCTTCACCCGCCTTGGTAGCCGTAACCTTGTGTACGGGCGCGGTAATCGTTTCGGTTACAGTTTCAATTATATATAAAGTTGTAACTTTATGTTCAGTATCATCAAACGCAATCGTGTGTTCTCCCGCAGTTGCCAAAGTTATTTCTTTAACCTGTTTTCCTTTTACAAAGTCTGTTTTCTGGTCGTAAGTTACACTGTCAAGCGTAAACGTTCTACCCTCATTTACACCGTCAAAAGCCATATACAATTTAGCGTTAGCGTTTTTTGTTGTAAACGTTATCGTAGCGCCCGTTGCCTTATTGGTGGTTATATAAGTGCCACTGTATTTCATCTTCTTTGAACTATTTGAAGCATAAGACAATGTAAATATCCCGTCTTCTTTTCCGCTTGTTATCTCCCCTGCGGTTGCCTCACAGTTCAAAGTATACTGTTTCGGACCGGTTTCAGTACCCGTCCAGGTGGCGCGAGCGGCGAGTTCGAGGTTGGTTGCCGCCTCCTTCTTGCCGTCGAGAGCATCTTTAGCAGCTTCAATATCTATGTCAGCTTCCGAATCTGCATCGTTAATGCTTTCAACCTGCTTCGTACATTCGGTATCGAACAGAGCCTTAGCAGTTGCGAGATAGTATTCAGATTTCAGCGAATCTCTGTGCGCTTCGACTGCGGCAATCGCCGTCGCTTTAGCTACGACGAGGTCGATTTCATCAACCGCATCGGCATAAGCTTTATTTACGTCGGCCACCTTAGTGCAGCCGTCGAACAATGCCGCTACGGCTTCCTCGTCTTCCGTGGCTTCTGTGCCGACGTTGTATTTTGCCACGATAGCGTCTATCGCGGTCTGGTATTCATCCGCAACGTCAGCCTTTGCCGTGTTTGCATAAGTCACGAGAGCTGCTTTCTTTTCTGCAATAGCTTCTTCCGGACCTTTGTTCGCAAGTTCGATTGCATCGTCGATTTCAGCCAGAATACCGTCAAGCGTAGTCTGAACGTTAGCAATGTTCGTCACCGCGCTTAAAGTCGTTGCGCCTTCGGTTTTTAAGCCGGTTATCTGCGCTTTCATCTCCTCGTCTTCGATAGCTTCGATATCCGTAGTCTTGTAATCGGCAAGCGTTTGCTTTGCCTCCGTAATTGCCGCCGCAAGCTGCTGAGCCTTGGTTTGTATCGCGTCGATTTCAGCCTTAGCCGCGTCGAGAGCCGCGGTTATAGCCGCAGAATTTTTAGCGGCGTCTATTGCCGATTCGCCTGCCTTTATTTTCTGGGCGAGCGTAGCCGCGTTGGTTTCGTCGTAGTCATCGGAGTTCTTGTAAGAGCTAAGCGCCGTTTTCGCGGTCGTGCGCGCAGCCGTTACGGTCGCGTCGCTTTCAACTGCTTTCATCGCCGCGACTGCGGAAGCGTAAGCCTGACTCAAAGTATTCAAGTCCGCAGCTTCCTCCATTGCGGTTTTGCCCGCATTGTATGCGGCGGTAACGTCGGCGCCGTTAATCGAATGGGTAGCCGTAACGGGCTCGCCCGCCTCGTTCATCGTGTCCGCTAAGATATATTTAGCGTATTCCGCGTCGAGCTTTGCAATCATTCCGTCTTTTACTTCTTCGACGGTCTTTTCCGTACCGTTTACCGCGATATTGTCAACGGTCTGCGTTTTACTGCCGTTGTCGCTCGATACGAACTTGATTCCCTGCAATTCGGTTATAGTGGTTTGTAAATTCTTTAAGTATTCCTTACCGTTAATCGTTACGGTTATGGTTTTATCCGCAGCATTATACTTGAAATATACTTTCAAAGTGGAATTACCGTAAGTAGCTGCGTTCACTATTCCGTCGGCAGTTTCGTTTCCGTCGATACGGTATTTAAGAACGGAATCCGCAGCCGTTCTTAAACCGAACACTTCACCGCCGTTTTTCGTGCCGGAAATTCCCTGGAACTGAACGAGAGTCCAGCTCGCACCGGAATCCTTTAACGTGGTTTCGAAGTAAACTTCCAAATCGCCCTTTATCTGACCGAAAGGAACGTTTAATATCGTGCCGCCCGCGGTAGTATCTACTAATTCGGCAGCACCGTTAGTAATTTTAACGTAGTTTTTGGTAGGGTCACTGCCGGCTTTATCGGTCATACTGCCGAATATTCCCCTTACCGCGAAGTCGCCGTCGGTGGTAAGGTTTTCGCCGTTAGTATAGGACGAGAAGTCTTCCGCAATCAGATTGTCGGCTCTTGCCGCAAGTCTGTCGTATATCGTCTGTGCGGTTACCGTGTAGGTTGCCGTTACGCCGCCTGCGGTTGCCGTTATTTCGGCCGTGCCGCTCGCTACCGCGGTTACAACGCCCGTTGCCGCATCCACAGTAGCAACCGCCGTGTTTTTGGAAGCCCAAGCGACCGTTTTATTCGTTGCGTCTTCGGGAGCAACCGTCGCGTGAAGCGTAAGCGACGCGCCTACGTCCAAAGTACCGCTCGCGCCTTCGGTAATCGTTACCGTTTCTACGGGAACGGGAGCGGCTTCAACCGTAACCGTGCAGGTTGCCGTGAAGCTTCCGTCCTCGGTCGTCGCCGTAATAGTAGCCGTGCCTGCCGCTACGCCCGTTACTACGCCGTCTTCGTCAACCGTAGCTTTCGTTTCGTCGGAAGAAGTCCAGGTAACTTTCTTATTCGACGCGTTCGACGGAGCAACCGTCGCCGTGATAGTAGTCGTGCCGCCGACCGTAACCGTAGCCGCGGACTTGTCGAGCGTTACGCCCGTCGCGGATACGCTTGCGTTGACGGTGATAGTTTTCATATCGCTGTTTACGCCGCCCGCGCTCGCCATTACGTAAGCCGTGCCGGGAGCTACGCCCGTTACCACGCCGTTTTGGTCGATTGTCGCAACGCCGGCAGGCTGAATATCCCAGGTTACCGTTGCGTTGGTCGCGTTATCGGGGGTTACCGTTGCTTGCAAAGTTATCGACTCGCCGACCGTAACTTCGTCCGCGCCGCTAATCGCAACGCCCGTTACGGGAACGTTCTGCTGTGCCGCAGTTACGGTTATAGTTTTGGTCTGCGTTACGCTGCCCACGGTCGCGGTTATCGTTACCGTGCCTGCCGCTACGCCCGTTACCACACCGCCGTTTACGGTTGCTTTACTCGTATCGGAAGAAGTCCAGGTTACCGTGCCCGTTGCGCCAACGGGTGCAAAATTTGCGGTAAGCGTTATCGTCTGTCCCGCTACCACCGTTGCCGCGCCGCTTATCGTAATGCCCGTTACCGCCGTTGAAGCGGGGGTCAACTGCGCTTCGCAGTCGTCGCAAACGAGGTCGTTATTAGCGTCCTTATGCGCTTCTTGCGCGCTCTTTTCGTCGCAACCCGTGCATTCCTGCCAGTGCATTCCGTTTTCGCTACGCCACTGCCATTCGTGTTCGTGTCCGCACGCCGAAACGCCGACGCACAAGCCCGTAGCCGTAACGACGCCGAGCGTCACGGTCGCGAGCAATCTGCTTAACTTACTATTTTTCATTTTTCCTCCTTATCCGACGGCGGTATTTCCGCCGCACTCAGAAATATATTTTTTTAAACTATTAAACGGAATTACCAGCGCGGCGCAGCCGCGCTATCGCGGATATGGAAATATCCGCGAAAAATTACCCCCGCGGCGATTTGCCTTAGGGGGTATTAATCGCTCTTATAAATTCACTACGTTCTATTATACTACCTAATTATAGTATATTCAAGGTCTTTATGAAAATTTTTTTCGTTTTTTTATTGGAAATTTCATCTTGGTTCGTAAGTGCGGGAAAAATTGAGGAGCGGTAAAAAAAGGCGCGGGCGGAAAAATTCCGCCCGCGCCTTGCGCGTAAAATGAATTATCAATAAAAGGTAGCCACCGCGTCCTCGGGCGGGAGCGCTTCCGCTTCCGTCACTTCCTCGGCAACGAGAACGGGTCCCTCGCCGCGGTAAACGGAGCTGTATTCGAACGCGACCTTCGCCTTTATCGAAAGCCAGTCCTTGGTCTTTATCTCCCCGCCGTAAACGTCGTTTTTCACGACGAAACCGTCGTACGCGATATCCGCCTCGCAACAGGTCATAATGTATCTGCCGATTACGAAACAGCCCTCGGGCACTTTTTTGCTTACCGCCGCCATTCCCTTAAAGCTGACGGTCTTCCCGATATATTCCTGCGGCTTTTCGGAAAGGTCGCGGTAAAACAGCGCAAAATCCCCGTCCTCAATCTCGATTACGGGCGCGTCCTTGTCGAAGGGCATAGGGTCTTCGATATCGTCGAATTCCGCTTTCCCGCCGATATATTCGTAAACTATATCGGGTCTGCGCGAAACCGCCCTTACAACCTTGTGAAATTCTTCCTTTTCGTACTCGCCCTTAAAGCGGTTGAAAACGCACATCTGCGTCATATATATTTTGTCGTAAACGAGCTGACGCATATTGCGGTTATAGTTTATAAAGGTCGCCGAATCGAAAAAGCTCATCATCTGGTTTATCACCCAGCTTTCGGGCATAGCGTCGAAAAACTGCTGTAAGAGCCACGCGCCGTTGTATTCCACGACTACGCGGTCCGCCCTGTACTTGCGGGTGAGATAGCTTAAATGCCGTTCGTTGAGATAGCTTTCGTCTTTAAGCGTTTCGATTGCGACGTTCTTTACCTTAAAGCGTTCGGGCGCGTACTCCTCCTCGCCCTCCTCGCATATCAAAAGCAAGGTCCTTTCGCCGTTTTCCATACGCTCGTCCTCGAGCGTTTCCTGTATGAATTTCGTCTTTCCCGAATCCAGAAATCCGAGAAATAAATAAACGGAAATATCCTGCATATAAAATCCTTTTCAGTTCGGAATTGTTTTAAACCCCGAAAAGCTCTTTGAGTTCTTCCTCGTCGAGCTTAGTGCCGATAACGCAGAGCTTGCCCGTGTAATCAGCCGCGCCTTCCCTTACGTCTATTTCGCCCGGAACGTAATCGAAATGCAGCCATTTGCCGTTTTCACCCGCAACTATGCCCTTTGCACGCAGTACTACGCCGAAACGCACGGCGTCCGAAAGCGCGGCGAGAGCCTCCTCGATTTTCGCCTTGGTGAACGGCTTGGAAGTTTCCACGCCCCAGCTCGTAAACACCTCGTCCGCGTGATGATGGTGGTGATGGTGTTCGTGTTCGTCGTGGTCGTGATGGTGATGGCAATGCTCGTGTTCGTCCCCGTCGTGGTCGTGGTGGTGACAGCAATGCTCGTGCTCGTCCCCGTCGTGGTCGTGGTCGTGATGGCAATGTTCGTGCTCGTGTTCGTCGTGGTCGTGGTGGTGACAGCAATGACCGTGTTCCTCTTTTTCAAGCTTTTCAAGCTCCGCGGCGAGCGTGGAAGAATGCTCCATCGCGTCGAGAATCTGCTTTCCGCCGAGCTTGGACCACTCGGTCGTGACAACGGTAGCTTCGGCGTTCTGCGCCTTTACCAGCTCTACCGCCGCGGCGAGCTTGTCCGCGCCCGCGACGTCCGCGTGGCTGAAAACGATACAAGCCGCGGTCTTTATCTGGTCGTTGAAAAATTCGCCGAAGTTGCGCATATACGCCTTGCATTTGTTCGCGTCAACTACGCAGGTTAAGGAATTTATTTTTGCGTCGGGAAGGGCGGCGCGCTCGACCGCGCGCGCCACGTCGGAAAGCTTGCCCACGCCCGACGGCTCGATTAAAATTCTGTCGGGGTGATATTCCG
>CAZRCE010000009.1:0-25554 GCA_964598465.1 uncultured Clostridia bacterium
GTTTACGATAAGCTCGGCAAGCCCCTTTATACCCTGTTTGAGGATTTCGTCCGCAACGCGCAAAGCTTCGACCATCGGAGTTTTGGGCGCGACTACCGTCCTTATCTTGTCGTTGGGGATTATAATGAGCGTATCTACGTACTTTTTAAGATTTTCCAGACCCTTGGCGGTATTGTCCATTCTCTGCTTGCCTTCGAAGCTGAAAGGCTCGGTAACGACGGCAACCGTGAGAATTTTCATATCGCGGGCTATTTTCGCGATTACGGGAGCTGCGCCCGTACCCGTGCCGCCGCCCATACCTGCGGTAATAAACAGAAGGTCCGTTCCCTTGATTATATCGGAAAGAATATCCTTGCTCTCCTCCGCCGCGGCTCTGCCGACGTCGGGGTCCGCACCCGCGCCCAAACCTTTGGTAAGCTGAGTGCCTATCTGTATTTTATTCTCGCACGGGGAAAGCGCGAGTATCTGACTGTCGGTATTGACAACGTAATAGTCGGCGCACCTTATGTTTGCTTCGAGCATGCGGTTTACCGCGTTATTGCCCGCGCCGCCTACGCCTATTACTTTGATTTTTGCCTTTCCGGAAATATTCGCTACCGAATCGTTGAACATTTTTTAACCTCCGTTAATCTGAAAATTGCCTGTCATTGGCATAACGCCGCCGCCAGAAGGCTGAACAGCGAAGAAAATTGCGGTTTATCGTAATACGGCAGTTTCGGCGATACGATTTCCACTGGGGAAACGAGCCTCGACGAAATGTGTTCCGCCGCGCCGCGGATAGCCTTAATGCCCTCGCCCGTGGCGTACACGGTCTTTCCGCTTAAATCCTTGTTGCCGAACGACTGCCTGCACTCCTCGAGAACCTCGCAAATGCAATCCAGCCCTTCGCGTATTGCGTCCCTTAATTTCACGGTCGAAAAGCTGTAAAGCTTATCGCCGTATTTATACTCCACAACGCTCGCAAGACGCTCCTTGGCGTTGAGGTTTACTTTACCCAGAAAAGCTTCGGCTACCCCGAAAGGAATATCGAGCTCGTCGGAAAGATGATATGCTACGTGTCCTATACCGACCGAAAAGGATTCGGCAAGCGCTATGCCGTTGCCACATATAACGCTGTACGACGACGATATGTATCCGAGGTCGAACAGCACCGCGTAACCGTCGCGCACTTCCTCGTCGAGAAGATATTGCGCCTCGGCGTAATATTGCGGGATAAGGTCGAGCGTGGTGATTTTGGGAAACCTGCCGAACGCTTCTTTAAGACAGTCAACGAACTTTTTATTACAGCGGTAAAAACTTATTTTGCCGCGTATTCCGTCGCTTACCGCGCCGACCGGGTCGATAACCTTGCGCTTGTCCGAAAGCACGAAATACATGGGGCTGTATTTGACGGTCGTATATTCGCCGTCGTCCTCCGGACGGCAAAGCGCGATGAGATTGTCCACGTGGGACTGTGATATTCTGCGGGGCGAGGAAAACGCGATAACTTTATCGCAATCCGTAACCTTGACGAACTCCCCCGGGACGCCGATATGGAATATCCTTATTCTGTCGCCGTGCGCGGAGAGCGTGCTTTTAACGACCTCCTCTACCGCGGCGAAAAAGCTGCCCTTATCGATAAGCTCGCCCTCGGCATAACCGTCGTATGCGCAGGAATATTTACTTTTGATAATAAACGTGTTGTTTACGCCCTTTTCGCCTACTACCGCGCAGATTTCCGAGGAGCGGATATCCAACACCGCCACGCTTTTGTTACGCACAGATACCACCCTGCGGAGGTCACGCCACCGCCGTATTTTATTATATAATAGTGTAAAACTTTTGTCAACCGAAACGCACAAAAAAAGCGGTCGGGTTTATACAAAAACCGACCGCTTTATAAAAATTCGCGCGTTAATATGTCCGAATTAATGCGTTTAAGGTATATAGACCGCGTCGGTAGCCGTCTGCACCCCGTCGATGGGAACGAGCATTATCGTTCCGCGGAGTTTTTCAGCCTCCGAAAGCGCGTCGTACTGCTCCTTGACGCTCTTGATTTTAGCTTGCGTATCCGTATCGAAATCGGCAATTCTTATTTTCAGTCCGCTGTAAAGATTGAAGTTCACGACGTCCGTCGAGCCGACGTACGCGTGCTGAATTTCGACGCTTTCCACTACGTTTCTGAGCATACCGAACTCGTTCTTGAAAGCCGCGCACGCTTTGATTGCCGCCTCAACGTCCTGCGCGCTTCCCGTAATCATTACGTTCGGGCAATTATCGAGTTTGTTCAAAGCCGACTTATCGCTTCTCATCTTTCCGCCGTTAAGGTCGTAAATATCGTAGCCGTTTGAATTTGCGCAGGCAAAGGCTTCCATTCTCTCTACGATAACGATATCGACGGTACAGGGAAATACCTTTTCCACCTTTTCCACGGCGATATATTCACCGTTCACCGCTTCGGTAACCTCCTCGTCACTGAGAAACAGAAGGTTCGAGCCTTTAAGTTTTTCGAGCTTGCTTTTCGCGGCTTCGAGTTCTTCCGTGCGGCTGCCTGTATAGTCCATAAACGAAACGTTGACGTTCCTTACCGAAAAGATTACGCCTATGCCTATAACGAGCGCCGCCAGAAAAACGACGGATAATATTAAAGCAATAAGTTTTCTTAAGTAACCCATATTTCCTTTATACGGAAACCCTGACGACGTCGCCGCCGAGTTTCCTGAGTTTATATTCAAACCCCGAATACCCCCTGTCTATGTGGGAGATATCGAGCACCTCGCTCCTGCCCTCTGCCGCGAGCGCCGCAATCACGAGCGCCGCCCCGCCTCTCAGGTCCTGCGCGACGACCGTCGCGCCCTTAAGGCGTTCAACGCCGCGAACGAACGCGTTCCTTCCTAGCACCGTTATGTCCGCGCCCATCTTGCGCAGTTCGGGGACGTATTTGAAGCGCGTTTCGAAAAGATTTTCGGTAATTATGCAGTTGCCGCGACACACGCTGGTAAGCGCGGTCATCTGAGCTTGCAGGTCGGTGGGAAAGCCCGGATAGGGTTGCGTTTCCACACTCTTGACCGACGAAAGTCTTTTGTCAACTCTTATGATTATTTTATCATTTTTATAATATAATTTGCAACCGTTTTCCGAAAGTTTATGTAAAAGCGAGCTTAAATTTTCGCAATTCACGCCTTCGAGCTGTACTTCGCCGCCGCACAAAGCCGCGCCGATTAAAAACGTGCCCGCTTCTATCCTGTCCGCGATGGGAAGATATTCCGCTCCTTCCAGTTTCTGGACGCCTTCTATAACTACCGTGCCGCTGCCCGCACCCTTAACTTTCGCGCCTATTGCGTTGAGAAAATTCTGCAAATCCTCTATTTCGGGTTCGCGCGCGGCGTTTTTGATAACCGTAGTTCCCTCCGCCTTGACCGCGGCGAGCATAATATTTTCGGTCGCGCCGACGCTCGGGCAATCGAGCATAATTTCGTTGCCCGTAAGTTTTTCGCACCGGCAGTGAATATATCCGTTTTCTTCGCTGATTTCGACGCCGAGTTTTTTAAGACCCGTCAAATGTAAATCCACGGGACGAAGCCCTATGTCGCACCCGCCGGGGTACGCTATTTTCGCCTTACGGAAGCGCGATATTACCGAGCCTAAAAGAAATACCGACGAGCGCAGCTCGTGGGCGAGTGCGCTCGGTATCTCGCAGCAGTCCGCACAGGAGCTGTCTATAATTATATTATCCTTGTCGAAAGTCGTCTTGCAACCGAGACACGCGAGTATCTTAACCATATTTCTGACGTCCGTTATGTCGGGCACGTTAAGAACGGTTACCCTGCTGTCCGTCAGCACGGCGGCGGCGAGTATGGGAAGAACGGAATTTTTAGCCGTCTGAATACGAACGCTTCCCGACAGCCTGTTCCCGCCGTTAATTATGTACTTTTCCATTTTTAACTCCAAACTGTAAAAATACGGACCCGATACTTCGGGAAGCCTATCGGGCCCGTACCATATTATATGGAAAATCTTATCTGCGTGTTAATTCGAGGCGGACACGTTATACAGCACGCCCATCGACGCCATGGTAATTATAAGCGAGGTGTTTCCGCTGCTGACGAGGGGAAGCGGCAAGCCCGTCGGCGGTATCGTTCCGCTTACGACGAGCGCGTTTATTACGACCTGTATGCCGTACACCATCGTTATACCCGCGCACAGCAGAAAACCGAACCTGTCCGAACAGTTTTTCGCTATTTTGAAGCCGCGGAACACGATAAACGCACACGCGGCGAAAAATACGCAAAGTCCTATAAAGCCGAGCTCCTCCCCCATTATCGACATAATGAAATCGCTCTCCGCGAAAGGAAGAAACCTGTACTTTTGCGTGGAGTTGAAAAGTCCCGTGCCGAAAAGCCCGCCGTTGCCGAGGGCGTAGAGCGACTGAATAAGCTGATAGCCGTCGCCCTTGGGCGAAGCCCACGGGTCGATAAACGCGCTTAGCCTCTGCAATCTGTACGGTTCGAGCAGAATAAGCACGGGCACTGCGACCGCAATCGGGATAAGAATAAGCGCAAATGTCCTGAAGTTCGTTCCGCTTAAAAACACCAACCCGAGCATTAAAAGCGCTACGCACATAGTAATGGACATATTCGGCTCGATTATTATCAGAAGGCAGAAGCCCACCCCCATCGCGAGTACCGGCAAAACGCCCTTGAAGGTTTTGACCTTATCGTAATTTTTCGCAAAATACGCCGCCGCGAAAATGACGTAGGCGTACTTTGCTATCTCCGAGGGTTGAAGGGTGAACGAACCGAAGCCTATCCAGCGCGTTGCGCCGTAGTTGGTCACGCCTATACCCGGCACGAACACGAGCGCGAGAAGAACGAACGCGACGGCGGGCGCGGCGTACTTTAACTTTACGAGTTTTTTATAGGGAAAGAACGCCGCGGCTATCATTGCCGCAAGCCCGACCACCACGCCTATAAGCTGTTTTTTCACGAAGAAGAACGCGTCGCCGTATTGAGTTTCGCCGACGTACGAGCTTGCGGAATATATCATAACGCAGCCGAAGCACACGACCGCCGTTACGCAAATTAAAAGCGGGATATCTCCCGCTTTTTTGCGCTTTTTCAAAAGCCCGTTATTCATCGGCAAAACCCGCTACGATTTCGGCGAAAGCGTTGCCGCGTTCTTCGTAATTTTTAAATTCGTCGAAGCTCGAGCTTGCGGGACTTAACAGAACGCACTGTCCCTTTTTCGATATAAATCCCGCGAGGTTGACCGCCGTAACGAAATCGGCGCAGAGCGAAAAGCTCATATAGCCCGCGCGCACGGCGGCGTTCAACAGCTTAAATCTGTTTTCGCCGTACAGCACCGCGTGAACGACTCTGCTCTGGTTGAGTTTGCCGAAAAGCGGAAAATAGTCGTAACCTTTGTCCTTCCCCCCGAGGAGAAGCACCGTAGGCGCGGTCATACACTCCACAGCCTTTTCGGTCGCGTCGGTATTCGTGCCCTTGCTGTCGTCTATGTAAGTGACGCCGTTGACCTCGCGGACGACCTCTATTCTGTGCTTTACGCCCTTGAACGAGCAGAGAGCTTCCGATACCGTTCTCTTGTCCAGACCGAGCACGCCCGCAACGGCGACGCACGCGAGGGCGTTGCTTACGTTATGTATGCCGCCGAGAAGCATTTCGTCGGCAGAGAAATACCTTTCGCCCTTATAGTACAGCGCGCCGTTTTCGAGGTAAGCTCCCTCTACCCTGCCGCGCGCGGAAAAGTACGCAACCTTTGCTTTCGTTACCGACGCGAGCGAGCGCACCCTCTCGTCGTCGTAATTCAGAACGGCAAATTCGCTTTCGCGCAGTCCGCGGACGAGCTTGCTCTTTAAGAAAGTGTAATTTTCCATATTGTAATGGCGGTTGAGATGGTCCTCGGTGATATTCGTGACCACCGCCACGTGCGGGCGCAGACTGGAAAGCGTTTCGAGCTGGAAAGAGGAAATTTCCACGACCGCGAAATCGGAGAAGGATAAATTTTCGACCTCGTTCAAAAGCGGATTGCCGCAGTTGCCGCACATAACGCTGTTTTTGCCGCAGGCTTTGAGCACCTCGTTCAGCATAGATACCGTAGTGGTTTTGCCGTTCGTACCCGTAACGGCTACGGCGGTTGCGCGGAGATATAACGCCGCGATTTCCTCCTCGCCCACTATGGCTTTACCCTGTTTTCTGAACGCGACGGGAAGCGGGTTGTCTATGGGAATACCCGGGCTTAACACCAAAACGTCGCAGAGTGCAGCGTATTCTTCGAGCTTATCCTCGGCGACTATTACCGCTCCCAAACTTTCAAGCTCGCGCATGCAAGCCAAAACCTTTTCGCCCGCGACGTCGTCGCAGACGTACACCTTAGCACCGCGCTTCAAAAGAAAGCGCGCCGCGCTCTCGCCCGATACCGATATGCCTGCCACCAAAAACTTCTGATTTCCGAAATACATTTTCCCTCACACAAATAACAAACAAAATATTCCGACAAGCGCGGTTATAAGCGCGTAAACGTAGGATATTTTACATTCCGTCCAGCCCTTCATCTGAAAATGATGATGAACCGGCGCCATTAAAAACACCCGACGCCTTGTCCGTTTATAATATATTACTTGTATGATTACGGTTATTCCGGAAATTACGAACATTATTCCGATAATCGGAATATATAAAGTATTCGACGAAAATACGGAAAGACAGGAAATAAGCCCGCCGAGAGAAAGCGAGCCGGTATCCCCCATAAAGACCGCGGCTTTGTTCGTATTGAATACGAGAAACGCCGCGATAGCGCCGACCGCGGCAAACGCGGTCTTGGCGAGATTGTCAGAGCTGAAGCTGAGCATTATGCCGAAAGCGGCGAGATACGCGAGCGAAGTTCCGCCCGCTAGCCCGTCCAGCCCGTCCGTGAGATTTACGCAGTTTACCGTCGCGATAAATACCAGAATGACGAGCGGAATTACGCCCCAGCTTATATCGACCGCAAACCCGCCCGCAAACGGAATTTTAAGGTCGGTAATCTCGTTGACATAGCAATATACGGCGACTATCACGGCGATAGCCACCTGAAAGAGTATTTTCTGATAGGGTTTAAGACCGCCGTTGTCCTTGCGGTAAATTTTCAAAAAGTCGTCCAAAAATCCGACGAACGCAAAGCCCGCCGTAACCGTTAAAACGAGGTTTACCGTTTTATCGTGCAGACCGCAAAAACCGAGCGCGACTATTATAATCGCCGCAATAAACGCAAGCCCGCCCATAGTGGGCGTGCCGCTCTTGTTTTTATGTTCCTTTACGTAACTTAAAACGTACTGCCCCGCTTTGAGTTTTCTTAAAAGCGGAAGCAGTACAGCCGTAAGCAACGCCGTCGCCGCGAACGCGACGAGCACGATTATGAGATAGGTATTCATTTACGGTTTCAGCTTATAATTTTTTTAATTATTTTATTGTCGTTGTAGTCGTGTTTTATTCCCATTATTTCCTGATAGGTTTCGCCGCCCTTGCCCGCGACGAGAAGAACGTCGCCCTCGCAAAGAAGCTTAACCGCGTATTCAGTGGCGGCTTCCCTTTCGGTTACGGACACGAAGCTCCCGCCCTGCTTTTTAACCCCCTCGGAAATCTGACAGATAATGTCGTAAGGGTCTTCGTAGCGCGGGTTGTCGGAAGTGATTATTACGAAGTCTGCGTACTTTGCCGCAATCTCGCCCATAATCGGTCTTTTGCCCGTATCCCTGTTACCGCCGCAGCCGAAAAGGCAATATAGCTTGCCTTTGCAGAGCTTTTTAAGACAGGATAAGGATTTTTCCAGCCCGTCGGGCGTGTGCGCGAAATCGACGAACACCGTCGCGCCGTTATACTGCGCAACTCTTTCGAGCCTGCCCGAAACGGTTTTTAACGCGGCGAGCCCGCGGGCTATGACCTCGGTTTTTACGCCGAGAAGCTTAGCCGCGGTCGCCGCGGCGAGAGCGTTGTAAACGTTGTGAAGCCCCGGAAGCGCAAGCTTTATTTCGTAAAGCTCGTCGAAAAGATTGAGAACGAAGGTCGTGTTATCGAGCTTTTCCGTTATATCGACGGCGAAAGTGTCGGCGGGGTTTTCAAGTCCGTAAAGATAAGATTTTTCCGTTTCCGACGCGAGGCGCGCACCGAGAGCGTCGTCCGAATTGAGCACGGAAATCCCGCACGCTCCGTTTCGGAAAAACGAAGCTTTGCAAGCCGAATATTCTTCCATCGTTCCGAAAAAGTCGAGATGGTCCTGCGTGCAGTTGGTAAAAATTCCGACCTCGAATTTCAAGCCCGCGATTTTATCGAAATAAATCGCGTGGGCGGAAACCTCCATAAAGACGTACTTCACCCCGCATTCGACCATATCGGAAAATACGCTATGTAAAAATATCGGGTCGGGCGTGGTTAGCTCGGGTGAAATAAATTTATCACCGTACGCTATGCCGAGCGTGCCTATAACTGCCGTTTTATCGGAATTTGCGTCGAAAATGCTTTTAAGCATATAAGTCGTCGTCGTTTTCCCGTTCGTTCCCGTAACCGCGACGAGCTTCAATTTCTTATCGGCAAACCCGTAAAATCTGCGAGCGAGAACGGCTACTGCGGCGCGGGCGTCGCCTATTACTATTTCGGGCACGCCCGAGTTTAACGGTCTTTCGCAGACGAGCGCGACCGCGCCCGCCTTTACCGCATCTGCCGCGTATTCGTGGGAATCGTGTTTGCCGCCCGCATAGCAGAAAAACAAGTCGCCCGCCGCAACGCGCGTGCTGTCCGTGCAAAGCCCCTTTATTTCCGTTTCCCCGCAGTCGGCTGCGGGCGCGTTCAAGTCCTTAATGAGTTCGCTGAGTTTCATTTTAACCAACCTCTGTTTGCGGCCGTATGTTTTTGACCGCGATTATATTTGAAAATATATCTTTCGCTACGGGAGCGGCTACCGCACTGCCGTAATATGTGCCCTCGGGTTCGTCCACGATAATCAGCGTGAGATAGCGCGGGTTGTCGGCGGGGAAGAAGCCCAAAAACGAAGAAACGTATTTGCCTGCGGCAATATGACCGTTCTCGTATTTCTGAGCCGTACCCGTCTTGCCGCCGACGCGGTAACCTTCGATATACGCTTTTTTACCGCTACCCTCCCTGACTACGCCTTCGAGCATAGTGCGGAGAAGCGACGAAGCGCTTTCGCTTATGACGGTATTTTTGAGTATCGGCTCGTTTTCCGCCACCGTGTTGCCGTCGGAGGAAATTACGCTCTTTAAAAGGTGCGGGACGTAGTACTTCCCGCCGTTTACAGCCGCCGCGGCGGCGCAGGCGAGTTGAAGCCCCGTTACCGCTACGGACTGACCGAAGCCTATGCGCGCCAAGTCGCAGTCCCTTACCGCAGTCTGCGGAACGAGCATACCCACGGCTTCGCCCGAGAAATCCAGCCCCGTTACGTTGCCGAGTCCGAACGCCGTGAGATAATCGTAAAAGCAGGAACTGCCGAGCGACATCGCGATATCCGTAAAGCAAGGGTTGCAGCTGTTGTTTAAGGCTTCCGCCAGCGTCTGATTGGAATGTTTGCCGTTGGAATGGTCCGACCAGCACTTGATTTTAGTGCCGCCCACGCTGCGCGTTCGGCTTCCGTTGAATATATACGAGGGCGAAAACGCCTTAGCGTTGCCCCTGACGTATTCTTCGAGGTCCGCCGCGGCGGTCAAAATTTTGAAAGTCGAGCCCGGCTCGTATATATCGCACACGAGCGAATTTCGCGAAAGCGCGTTCAAAAGCTCGGTATCGTCGCGGGGGACGGCGTTTAAGTCGTACGACGGATAGTTGACCATAGCGAGAATATCGAAATTCTGCGGGTCGAGCACTATACAGGAAACGCTTTTTGCGTTGCTCGTTTGGTAAGCGGAGCGCATAGCGCTTTCGGCGGCGAGCTGAATATCCATATCGATAGTCAGCCTTATGCCGTCGCCCGACACCGCTTCTTTATATACGATTTTCGAATTTTCCGTCTGCACGCCGACTATGTCCGTCGTGTACATTATTTCGCCGTTCACGCCGCCGAGCACGGAATCGTAATACTTCTCTATTCCCGAAACGCCCGTACCGTCGCCCGAAGTGAAGCCGAGCACCTGACAGAGCGCGTCGCCGTAGGTATATACGCGGGTATTGTCCTTCGAATAGTAAATTCCGTCGATATTACAGCCGACGAGTTTTTCGACGCACTCCTTCGAGGTTTGCTTGGCGAGCGTGACTTCCGAAACCTTGCCCGCGGATATTTTTTTGAATATTTCTTCGCGGTCGAGCGAAAAAATTTCCGCTATTGCGGTCGCCGCATACTCTTTGTCCCTTATCGCGTTGGGACGGGCGAAAACGCTGTAAGTCGTTTCGTTGCCAGCGAGTATCTGACCGTTTCTGTCCGTTATCAGCCCGCGCGAAGCGACTATCGGAATTTCTCTGTTCCACTGGTCGGTGGCGCGGTAAACGAGCTCCTTACCCCAAACGAGCTGAATATAGAAAAACCTTGCGAAAATAATGAAAAAAATAAAGGTTATTGCCAGCGATACCGACAATAACCTCTTTTGTAAAACAGTTACCGAAAAATTAGAATTTTTAATTGTTTTGTCTCCGATTATCTCATTAATACCAAACCGTGGTCCTGAGCGAACTGAGCGATGCTTTCGGGGCTGATAATTGCGCTGATTTCGGAATTAACGCCCGCAAGCGCGCCGCGAACGGTCGTTATGCCGTGTTCGAGTGCGCTGATTTCGCCGTGGAGATTTGCTATGACCGCGGAATTTATTATTATTAATGCAAACAGAGCGATAACTATGCCAACAAACGCGGCGATAATTATCTTTTCTTTCTTTCCGAGAATATGCTCTTTTTCGGAGCTTGCGATTTTAACCGTAGTTTTCTTGTTGCTTTCACCGAGCGTCTTGTACTGAATGGTCGTGGGCGTGGGACGAAGGTCCTCGTTTTCCTCCTCCTCGGTATTCTGCGCGGGAGCGACGGCCATTTCGGCTTTTTTGTTGACGGAGCTGTCCGCGCGGAAAATATCGGCGGTAGCCCTTGCGTTTTCTACGAGATAAGGTTTTACGGGAGCGGCGGCAAGCTGAACGGGTTCGTAAACCGCGGGTGCGGCTTCCTTTTCACGCTCGCCAAACATATCCGCGATTGTATAATCGGGATTTATAAGTCTGGAATAATTTTCGCTGATACGGCTGTTGTGAATCTCCTCCGCGGACATACTCCTGCCTTGGTACGTTACCGTTTCGCTTGTTTTGTCGGAAATTATTTTTCTTTCAAGAACGGGGGTTGCGACTGCCATTTTCCTTACTCCTTATCGCGTAAAACTGCTAAATAATTTTTTCCGCCGCTCTGAGCTTAGCACACTTAGAGCGGGAATTGACAACCATTTCTTCAACGGTTGCCGTAATGGGTTTTTTCGTTATAATTTCTATTTCCTTTTTCTTTCCGCATACGCACACGGGCAAACTCTTGTCGCAGATACAGTCGCATTCGAGCTCTTTGAACGCCCGCTTGACTATTCTGTCCTCCAACGAATGGAAAGTGAGTATTGCTATTCTACCTCCGCGTTTAAGCTTTCGGGTTAAGCCGACCACGCATTCGTAGAGCCCGTCGAGTTCGCCGTTAACCTCTATCCTTACCGCCTGAAAACATTTTCTTGCGGGAGGGCCGTTCTGCGCAAACTTCTTAGGTATGCTTTCCTCTATAATTTTAGTAAATTCGCCGCACGTTTTAATGCGCGACTTTTCCCGTGCTTTTACTACGTTCGCCGCTATCGGGTGAGCGAATTTTTCTTCGCCGTAGTCGCGGAATATCCTTACAAGCTCCGAAAGCGAATAACCGTTAATAACGTCTTCCGCCGTGAGGGGCGCGGATAAGTCCATTCTCATATCGAGGGGCGAGTCGGGGGACATATAAGCGAAACCCCTCTCTCCGCTGTCGAGCTGATGACTGGAAACTCCGAAATCGAGGATTGCTCCGTCGAGCTCATCGACCCCCGCCTTTTCGAGAACCTGTTCGAAATCTTTATAATTCGATTTGTAAATCGTAAATCTTCCCTGATATTCGGAAAGCCTTTCCGTCGCCGCGGCTATCGCCTCCTCGTCGAGGTCGGTAGCTATAAGCCTTCCGTTCGGCGACGATAACCTTAAAATCTCGCGGGAGTGTCCCGCGCCGCCGACCGTTCCGTCGAAATATACTCCGCCGCTCTTGATATCGAGAGCCTGCATACATTCGCCGAGCATAACGGGGATATGTGAAAACGCTGCCATCTTTTAAATGTCGAGCTGGGCGAACAGTTCGTCGAAGTTTTCGTCCTCGTCCTTGAAGTATTCTTCGTAAACTTTCTTCGACCAGATTTCCACCCTCGTGACCGCGCCGCAGATAACGAGGTCTTTGCAGTCCTTATCGATACCCGCGTATCTTCTGAGTTCGGGATTTAACACTACGCGTCCCTGATTATCCTCCTCTGCCGCTACGTAAGATTTTGCGTAAGCGCGGAGGCTCTTCTGCTTTTCGAGGTCGGTAATCTTGACCTCCTTCAGTTTTTCGAACTGAGCGTCAACCGTGGACTTGGGAAAAACCGATATGCATCCGTTCGCACCCTTTGCGAAATAGTATTCGTCGCCCAGCTCCTTTTTGAGCTTGGCGGGAATTCTTATTCTGTTTTTCGCATCGAGTTGGTGATTGTACTCACCCGTAAGCATAAACATAATTTTTTCCTTGCTCGTTAGTGTACTACAATCTTAGCATAGGTTTTGACCACTGTCAACCACTTTTTGAAAATTTATTACTAAAATTTTAAAAATTTTTAGTTTTTTCAGCACTTTGCGTTTTTATAGTCAAATCTTACCACTGTTTAATTTATCAAATATGTTGCTATTTTTGTTAAAATCACCACCAAAAAATGCAATTTTCCGTTCCGAAGCGTAAAAGTGGTCGGAAATCCCTAAAATTTGCTTTAAGTGGTCAGCCGTCCCTAACATTCCGTCAAAAACGGGGCATCGGTAAGCTTTTTCTATCTGTTTTCGCACGAACGCGTAGTGCGTACAGCCGAGAACGACGCTGTCCGCGGAAAAATGGGGTAAAAGTTTTGAAGGCAGACTTTCGGGAAGCGAGAAAATATTCTCCTCCACGAACGAAGCGAGCTCGCGGCAGGCGTACGCCGTAATATCGCTTTCTGGAAATCTTGCAACGAGATTTTTAAAAGCGGTACTTTCAACGGTCGCCTCCGTTGCGAGCACGAGGCACTTGCCCCCTACCTTTACGGCGGGTTTTACCGCGGGCTGTATCCCCACTATCGGAAAGGTATATTTTTTTCTTAAATAATCGATACAGCGCGCCGTGACCGTATTGCACGCCACGACCGCCGCGGCGGGGTTTACGCGCGATATTTTTTCGAACGCGGCTTCCACGAGCGGAAACAGCTCGCCGTCAGTACGGTTGCCGTAAGGAACGTTGTAATTGTCGGCGTAGTAATATAAATTTACGCAAGGCAGCTTTTTTGCGCACTCGTGAAGAAGATTGATTCCACCTATTCCGCTGTCGAAAACGCATACCGTCAAAGGATTTGTCATTTTATCCGTTACCATATTTATATAATTATTATATTCGGGAAAAATATATTAAAAAAATTTAAAAAGCAATCAAAAACAGTTTACAACGATATTTTTTTATGATAAAATTACACAAGATTTAAAGTTGAATATTTCCAAAGGAGAGACATAAAAGTGCCTAATATAAAATCAGCAAAAAAGCGTACGTTGGTAATCGAAAAGAAGACCGCACAGAACAGGATAATCAAATCGCAGGTTAAGACCGAAGTCAAGAAATTCCTTGCGACCGTATCCGCGGGCGACAAAGCTGCCGCAACCGAAATGTTCCCTTCCGTCTGCTCCACCATCGACGGCGCGGTTTCCAAGGGCGTATTGAAAAAGAATACCGCCGCCAACAAGAAATCGGGACTTGCAAAAAAGCTCAACGCTATGGCTTAAAGAATTAAATTAAAAATTAAAAGCGGACGCATATGCGTCCGCTTATTTTTTCGCCGCCTTCCACCCTGTCGGAAGGCGGCGAATTTTGTAAAATCGCAACAAAACGGGTTGCTACGCTGTTATTAAATAACATATTGCGGCTACGCTATAAAAAGTTGACATAACGGTGACTAAATTATATAATCTTTCTTGTTTGAGTTTATTTTTGCTAAACTTTTTGTTTAAAAATTCTAACCGTTTAGTGTTTTTAAACAAATAGTTTAATGAGGAATTATGGACATAGGACTTAAAATAAAGCGGCTGAGGTTACAGCTCAACCTTTCGCAGGCGGAACTTGCCGACAGGTGCGAGCTTACGAAGGGCTATATCTCTCAGCTCGAAAACAACTTGACTTCCCCTTCTATTGCGACTCTATGCGATATTTTAGCCGCCTTAGGCACGGATTTATCGGAATTCTTCAGGCGCGACGACGATAAACGCGTGGTTTTTTCCGCCGACGATTTTATAGAAAAGCACGAGGACGGAATGCTTTTGAAATGGATTATTCCGAACGCGCAGAAAAACGAAATGGAGCCCGTACTCGTCGAGCTGATTTCGGGAGCGGAAACCGCAGTCGATTTCCCGCACGAGGGCGAGGAATTCGGCTACGTGCTCGAAGGCAAAATATCGATAGACCTAGGCGGAACGAAATACGTCTGCCGAAAGGGCGAAACCTTTTACTACACCGCCAATAAAGCGCATAATATACGCAACACTGGCAAAAATACGGCGAAATTTTTGTGGATTTCCACCCCGCCGAACTTTTAAGGAGTACTGAAATGAACGAGAGCCGTAACATAATCGAACTTAAACACGTAAAGAAAGTTTTCGACGACGAAACTATCGCCGTTGACGACTTTAACCTCGAAGTAAAGAAAGGCGAATTCGTCACCTTCCTCGGACCGTCGGGTTGCGGAAAAACCACGACGCTTAGAATGATTGCGGGCTTCGAACTGCCCACGAGCGGTCAGATTCTTTTAAACGGCGAGGACATATCGAGGCTTCCGCCCAACAAGCGCCCCGTAAATACCGTTTTCCAGAAATACGCGCTATTCCCCCACCTCAACGTTTACGACAACGTTGCGTTCGGACTGCGCCTTAAAAAGATTGAAAACACTTACGTGAACGATAAGGGCGAAACCTATACAAAAAAACAGAAGCTTTCCAAAGCGGAAATCGACGCAAAGGTTAAAAAGGCTTTGGAAATAGTTGACCTCGAAGGTTTCGAAAAGCGCAGCGTTTCCACCCTTTCGGGCGGTCAGCAGCAGCGTATCGCGATTGCGAGGGCAATCGTAAACGAGCCCGAAATTCTTCTTTTGGACGAACCGCTCGGCGCGCTTGACCTCAAAATGCGCAAGGAAATGCAGATAGAGCTTAAAAATATGCACAAAAAGCTTGGCATTACCTTTATTTACGTCACGCACGACCAGGAAGAAGCGCTTACGATGTCGGATAAAATAGTCGTAATCAACGACGGCGATATTCAGCAGATAGGCACTCCCACCGAAATATACAACGAGCCGGTGAACACCTTCGTTGCGGACTTCATAGGCGAAAGCAACATATTCAACGGCGTTATTACGGGAAAACTGAAAGTAAGCTTCTGCGGAGCGGAATTCGACTGTCTTGACGATTTCGAAAAAAATCAGAAAGTTGACGTAGTAGTCCGCCCCGAGGACGTAAAAATCTGCGCGCCCGACAAGGGCAAGCTTAAAGGCAAAGTCCTTTCCACTGTATTCAAAGGCGTGCACTACGAAATAACCGTCGAAATAGATAATTTCGAAATGGTAATTCAGAGCACGCGCTCCGCGCAGGTAGGCAGCGTCATTGGAATGAACGTTGACCCCGACGGCATTCACATAATGGAAAAGGTTTACACGGTAAACAAATACCGCGGACATATCACGAAAAACAACGCGGTCAAATTCGGCGACGGCTTATTCGAATGCGACGTTACGCAGTTATACCCCTCCTCTCACCTCGACGAGGAAGGCTATCTTATAACCGCAAGCGGCGAAAAGCTTGACCTGACGGACGTTGCCGTGGAAGTCGAAGTCGATACGCACGACATAACAATGAGCGACGACGAGGACGCGGGCGGCGTAGTCGGTAATATTATTTCGATGATTTACAAGGGCGACCACTACCGCTATATCGTAAGAACGGAAGAAAACGAAGAAGACTTCGTTCTTTCCTGCCCCGATACCTGGAACACGGGCGACAGAGTAAGTTTGCTTATTCCCAAAGAGAAGATAAAGCTTAAACTCGCCCCGAACGACGAGGCAAACTGAAATGAAGAAGTTTAATTTTAACAGAAAACAGCTGTGTATTCCCTACGCCGCGTTTTTAATTCTGTTCGTGATAGCGCCGCTCGTCGTAGTGCTTTATTACGCGTTCACAAACGGTCAGGGTCAGTTCAGCTTCGAAAACCTAGCGGGGTTCTTCACGAACACCAACACGCTCGGCACGCTTTTGTACAGCTTTGCGCTTGCGCTCGTAACCACGGCGGTATGCCTCGTTATCGCGTACCCTACGGCGTACTTTCTCGCGCGCAGTAATTTCAAGAAAAAACACGTGCTTTTAATGTTGTTTATTCTGCCTATGTGGATAAACTTCACGCTCAGAATTACCGCACTTAAAGAAATACTTACGGCAATAGAGGGCAATATCGCTCTGCATCCCTTCCTTAACTCGGTAATAGGAATGACTTACGACTTTCTTCCTTTTATGATACTGCCTCTTTACACTTCGCTTTTAAAGCTCGACAAGAGCCTTTTGGAAGCGGCTTCCGACCTCGGCGCGGGAAGATTTACGGTATTTTTGCACGTTACCCTCCCCCTGTCACTCCCCGGAATTATTTCGGGCGTGACGATGGTGCTCCTGCCGTCGATGACGAATTACGTCGTTTTGGATATGCTCTACAACTCCACGTATATTATGGGCAGCCTTATTTGGAGCTATTTCTCGGCTTACGACTGGCACAACGGGTCGATGATTTCGCTCGTACTGCTCGTAATAATATTGATAATCACGCTCGTAACGAACAGGTTCGGCGATAACGAAAGCAATCAGAGAGGGTCCGTACTATGAAAAAAGCGCTTCGCATAGTCTGGCTGTGTTTAATTCTCATATTCTTATACGTACCCGTGCTCATGCTTGCAGTTTACAGCTTCACCGACGCAACGATGATTGGTGCGGGAATGAGCGGTTTTTCCTTTCAGAATTATATCAACCTCTTTAAAAACGACGATTTGAGGAATATGATTTTCGGTACGGTACTGCTCGCGGTAATCTGCGCGGTTATAGCTACGGTTTTAGCAACTTTCGGCGCAATCGGAGCGTTTTATTCGAAAAAATTGCCCAAAACGCTGATAAATACCGCAAATCAGATACCCGTCGTAAACGCGGACATAGTTACGGCGTTTTCCGTGTGCGTGCTCTTAATCGTGCTTATGGGAATGAGCAAAGATACGTTCGTACCGCTCGGCATAGGTCACGTGGTGCTGTGCGCGCCCTTCGTCTATCTTTCGATAATGCCGAAATTGAAGCAGCTCGACAACAACCTTTACGAGGCGGCGCTCGACCTCGGAGCAACCCCCGCGCAGGCGCTGTTTAAGGTGGTGCTCCCTCAGCTCGTACCCGGAATTTTATCGGGCTTTATGCTTGCGATAACCTTGTCGCTCGACGATTATTTTATAACGACTTATACGAAGCCCTCCACCTTCGACACGATAAGCACTTACGTCGTAAACGCTACTAAAGGCGGTCAGACGGAGGCGAAAACCGCACTTTGGGCGCTTTCCACGCTAATATTTTTAATCGTAGTATTAGTTGTCGTCGGAATGAACGTATTCTCCGCGAAAAAGATAGGTAACAAAAATGAAAAAGCTTAAAAGAGTAATCAGTTTAACGGCTTCCGCCTGTCTTGTCACTCTCGGCTGTATGCCGCTTTTCGGTTGCGGCGCGGGCGAAGAAACCGTCGTTTTAAGGGTGAACAGTTGGGAAGAATATATCGACGAAGGCGGCTGGGGCGATGACGAATTAATCGAAATCGAGGGCGATTTTGCCGAGGACGGTATTTTTGGCGAAAACTCGATAGTTGACGATTTCACCGAATGGTTCAACGAAAACCACGACTTTAACGTGCGCGTGGAATACTCCACCTTCGGCACGAACGAGGATTTGTACAACAGACTGTCGCTCGGCGACGCGTACGACCTCGTCTGCCCCTCAGACTATATGATTATGAAGCTCGTGGACGAGGATAAGGTTCTCCCCTACTCGGAGTCATTTTCGGACGAGAGCGTGAAAGAAAATTATTACGCGCGATACGTCTCCAGATATATCGATATGGACGACGACAGCATCTTTTCAACCTACGGTTGGAGCGGAATTGCCGCTTGCTATATGTGGGGAACGACCGGGCTAGTTTATAATCCCGACAAGCTCGTCAACGACGAAGATATAAACTCGCTGAGCATACTGACCGAC
The DNA here is from genome assembly GCA_964598465.1 of uncultured Clostridia bacterium. Classification (GTDB taxonomy): domain Bacteria; phylum Bacillota; class Clostridia; order Christensenellales; family Borkfalkiaceae; genus Coproplasma. The sequence goes on from CAZRCE010000009.1 coordinate 18,536, forward strand.
GAAAATTACAAAAAACAGCTTACGATTAAAGACAACGTTCGCGATTCGTACTTCGCGACCCTAGCCATGATAAACGAAGAAAAACTTTCTGCGATATCGGGCGAAAACGCGGGCGAGGAATACAGCAAAATTCTGAACGACACGAGCGACGAAACCATCGCCGCCGCTCAGGAAAAGCTGAAAGAAATCAAGGAAAACGTTTACTCTTTCGAAACCGACAGCGGAAAGGCCGATATGGTTACGGGCAAAGTCGTAGCAAACTATCAGTGGTCGGGCGACTCGGTATTCATTCTCGACGAAGCGGACGACGACGAAAGCAACCCCTACGAGCTTTGGTATTCCGTGCCTAACGGCTGTTCGAATCTCTGGTTCGACGGTTGGGTTATGCTTAAAGACGGCATAGGCGGCAACGCGCAGAAGCAGATTGCCGCGGAAGCTTTCGTAAACTTTTTGTCCCGCCCCGACAACGCGATAAGGAATATGAACTATATCGGCTACACCTCCTCTATCGCGGGTGACACCGTATTCGAATATTTGAAAGACAATTACGGCGTTGAGGACGATATCGACGAAGCTGACGTTTACGAATACGACTTATCCCACCTTTTCGGCGAGGGTTACGTCCTCAGCGCGGATAAAAACACGCTCGATATCGGGGAAAACGGCGAAATAAACCGCGGCAGACAGTTGTTCGCGCAATACCCTCCGAAAAACATAATCGACCGATGCGTAGTTATGCTCGATTTCGGCGACAAGCTCGCGGCTATCAATAAAATGTGGATAAACGTGCGCTGTCTGGACGCTAAGGATATCTCGCCCGCGGCGATAGGCGTTACCGCAGGCATTGCGGGCGCGGCGGCTTTGGCGGTCGTGTTGTACGTATTCAGATACAAGCTGTTTATCGATTACAAACCGAAAAAGGGCTATTCCAAAGTTGAAGCAATCTGATTTTTGATAATTGAAAAGCCCGCGCTATCATTCGATAGCGCGGGCTTCTTGGTACTCCCGCTGGGAATTTGCGCTTTAAGCGCAAAGCGTCGCTTCGCTCGCGCGAACCACCGCTTTCATTTGCCGCCCAATGCAAATAAAAACAACCCGTTGCCAAAAAGCAACGGGTTGTTTTTGGTACTCCCGCTGGGAATCGAACCCGGAACTGCCCCTTAGGAGGGGGCTGTTATATCCATTTAACTACGGAAGCATTATTTAGTTGTCGTACTCCCGCTGGGAATTTGCCGAAACCCTTAAAAGGGCACCCTCGGCAAAGCGTCGCTTCGCTCGCGCGAACCCGGAACTGCCCCTTAGGAGGGGGCTGTTATATCCATTTAACTACGGAAGCGTATTTTTACTTTACTATCATACAACCAAAACGGGAAAAAATCAACCGATTTCAACTTACTAAATCAAAAAACCGAAACTACCGCCTGCGGAGTTTCCGCGGGCGGTATGTATTGCGATTTTTAATTACTCAGCTTCGGTATCGTTGCCTTTCTTTTCGGCAAGTAAATCCCTGATTTGAACTAGCAATTCTTCCGTCGTGGGAGCCACGGGTGCCGCAGGTTCTTCTGCTACCTGAGTTTCAGCCGCTGCCTGAGCTTCTTCCTCGCTCATACCCTGCTTTTGCAACTTCTTTGCAAGCTTTGCCTTAGCTTTTTCGTTTGCGTTGGTCGCTGCGTTTTTAAGGCTCATAAACGTCTTTATTATTAGGAACAATACGAGAGCAATGATAATGAAGTCGATTATCTTCATAATCAGCGTGCCCCAGTCGATATAGATGGATTTTTCCATATCCAATACTGCTATCGGTAACTTCGTAACAGCGTCTATACCTTCGGTATAAACCGGTTTAAGCATAGTGATAAGACCTGCCGCTTCGCCGCTCATACCGCTCATTGCCCAATCCACCAAAGGCTTGATAATGCCGTTGGTCATTGCGGTTACGATTGCGCCGAACGCCGCGCCGATAATTACGGCTACCGCCATATCTACGACGTTGCCCCTCGTGATAAAGGCCTTGAATTCAGCCGCGAGTTGTTTGAGTTTTTTCATTTCGTCACTCCGTACAAAAAATTTTTTATTTACTCAATTCGTCGGCAAGAAGTTTTATTTGCTCCTCGCTTTCCGAATTAAGACTCGACCTGATTTTAACACTTGTTTCCGAAAAAGTCAAATCCGTACACTTATCTAATTTTAAACGCATAGCTTTTGCGGCGACGGGCGCCCAAGTTCCGTTCTCGATAAACGCAACCGTCCTCTTTTGATAATTTCTCGCCGTAAGGCAATCGATAAACCGCGCCATTTCGGGAAAAATATCGGCGTTGTAAGTCGTGGTCGCGAGAACGAGCTTGCCGTACTCGAACGCCTTAGCCACGCACTCCGACCTATCCGAACGGATAAGGTCGCGCACCGCCGTCTTTACGCCGCGGGCGTTAAGCTCCTTTTCAAGCGCCTTAACCGCGGCTTCCGTATGACCGTAAACCGAAGTATAAGCAATCATAACGCCGTCGGTTTCGGGTTCGTACGAAGCCCATTTAACGTAAAGCGACAGATACTTGCCAAGGTCGCCGCCGAGAACGGGACCGTGAAGCGGGCAAATCGTCTTTATATCGAGCGCGGAAACCTTTTTAAGCGCCGCGGTTACCTGTTTGCCGAATTTCCCGACTATGCCGATATAATATCTTCTCGCCTCGTCTATCCAGTCCTCGTCGCAGTCGAGAGCGCCGAACTTACCGAATGCGTCCGCAGAAAAGAGCGTTTGCGCGTACTCGTCGTACGTAAACATAACTTCGGGCCAATGCACCATAGGCGCGAACACGAATTTTAAGACGTGCTTGCCGAGGAACAGCGTATCCCCGTCCTCCACGACTAAACGCCTTTCGGAAAAGTCCGTTCCGAAATATTCCGAAAGCATAACGAATATTTTCGAGTTGCCGACGATTACCGCTTCGGGAAATGCGTCCGCAAAAACTTTAACGTTTGCGGAATGGTCGGGCTCCATATGCTGAACTATAAGGTAGTCCGGTTTTCTGCCCGCAAGCGTTTTTCTGATATTTTCGAGCCATTCGCCGCCGAAGTCGGCATCGACCGTATCCATAACGGCGACTTTCTCGTCCGCAATTACGTACGAATTGTAGGAAACGCCGTTCGGAACTTTATAAAGCCCTTCGAAAAAGTCCACCTTTCTGTCGTTTACGCCGACGTAATAAACGTTCTTTGCAATTTCTTTCATTTACTCCCGTTGCTCCTAAGTAAACTCAATTATTCGCCCCTGTTTTTAATCTGGCGGGCGGGAATTCCCGCAACTACCGCGTAAGGCGGCACGTCCTTTGTAACTACGCTTCCCGCAGCCACCACCGCGCCTTTACCGATATGCACACCCTTTAAAATTACGGAATTGGACGCTATCCAGACGTCGTCCTCTACCACTATTTCTTCGGCGGTATGCCCCTGCTTGTTTATCGGCGTATCCCTGTCGATAAACAGATGGTTACTGTCGTTTATCACGACGTTCGGACCAAGAAGTACGTCGTTGCCCAAGCTGACTTTGCTGCGCGCGGTTATGCTTACGTTTCGGTTGAAAATAAGATTGTTTCCGAGCCTTACGTTTTCGGGAAAATTTATTACGAGTCCCGGATGAATGAACTGAAAATCAACGCCGCCCGGCATAGTGAATTTATAAAAAATTTTACGCTTTTTCGGTCCTATTCCCGCCGACGGCAAAGAGTTTACTATATCCTGCTCTTTATACCATTTTTCCGAAGCGAGCTTTATTTTTTTGCAACGCCTGATATAGAAATAAAGACTGATACGCTCCGACAAGCTCGGCTTATTTCTTTTTTTACCGACGATTCCCGTGCGTTCTCTGAAATTAATTTTTTCCATAACGATATTTTATCATAGCATTCCGATAATGGCAAATATTATCGCCGAAGAAATTATAATTTCGTTTATTAAACCACTATCTTATATTGCCGTTGCCCGTAACGACGAATTTATACGTCGTAAGCTCCCTGAGCCCCATAGGTCCGCGGGCGTGCAGCTTCTGGGTGGAAATGCCCATCTCGCAGCCGAGCCCGAATTCGCCGCCGTCCGTAAAGCGCGTGGAAGCGTTTACGTAAACCGCCGCGCTGTCCACCGCCGCAATAAATTTTTGCGCGGTTTCCGCGTTTTCGGTGACTATGCAGTCGCTGTGTCCCGTTGAATGAGCGGCGATATGCGCGATTGCTTCGTCCACTCCGTCAACTACTTTTACCGACATAATATAATCGAGAAATTCCCTGTCGAAATCGCCTTCCTCGGCGGGTTCGCAACCGCTTAGACCCCCTAATATGCCGAAACTAACGGGGTCGCACTTGAATTTTACTTTATTAACCGTTTTGCTTTGGAAAAGCTTATCCCAAAGCCTTAAAAGAAACTTTTCCGCCACTTTTTTATCGACGAGGCACACCTCCATCGCGTTACATACGGAAGGGCGGCTGCACTTGGCGTTCTCTATAATTTTTAATGCACTATCCCAGTCCGCGTCGCCGTCAACGAAAACGTGACAAACGCCCGTTCCCGTCTGTATGCAGGGCACTTTCGCGTTCTCCACACAGGCTTTTATAAGCCCCGCGCCGCCGCGGGGAATGAGTAAATCCACCAAACCCACCGCGGACATAAGTTCGTTAGCGCCCGCGCGGGTGATATCGTCCAAAAGGTTTACGGCGTACGGCGTTACTCCGTTTTTCTTTAACGCCGACCTTAACGCTTCCACTATCGCGGCGGAAGATAAGTGCGCTTCCTTGCCCGCCCTTAAAACGCAGGCGTTACCGCTCTTTAAAGCGAGCGCGGCGGCGTCCGAGGTGACGTTGGGGCGACTTTCGTAAATTATCGCAACCACGCCGAGCGGCACGGAAATCTTTTTGATAAGCAGACCGTCCGCACGCTCGGTTATGCCGAGCGTTTCGCCCACGGGGTCGGGAAGCTTGGCAACGGCGGCAACTCCCTCCGCCATAGCCTTAATTCTCGCTTTGTCAAGTCTGAGCCTGTCGAGCATAACCTCAGAAATTTTTCCCGCCGCGTTCTTCATATCGACGGCGTTTGCCGCAAGTATCCCGTCGGTATTTTCAACGAGCGCGGAAGCCATCGATTTCAGTATTTCGTTTTTCTTTACTTCGGACAGAGCCGCAACCTCGCGCTTCGCTTCCGCCGCCTTATTTAAAATTTCCGCAGTCGTCATTTTCTCTTTCCTTTAAACCGCGTTCCTACGGGCGCGCCGCCGATAATATCGTAAAGTTTTTCGGGTTCGGCGCCGTTTGCGATTACCAAATCAGCGCCGAACCGAGTACAGGTTTTCGCCGCTCGTACCTTTGTTATCATACCGCCCGTGCCGAGCGAACCCGCCGTTCCGCCCGCCAAGGCGATTATATCGTCGGTGATATCTTCAACTACTGAAATGAGCCGCGCGCCGCCGTCTATATGCGGGTCGGCGGAATACAGTCCGTCTATATCGGAAAGGAGAACTACGAGGTCGGCGTTCACGCACTTCGCGACTATCGCCGCGAGAGTATCGTTATCACCGACGGAAGTAATTTCGCCCGTGGCGACGGTGTCGTTTTCGTTAATTACGGGAATTACGCCGAGCTCCAGAAGCCTCGATAAAGTATTTATAAAATTTTCGCGGCGCGTGCCGTCGTCCACGTCGTCCGCGGTAATGAGTATCTGCGCCGCCGTGCGGTGATATTCGGAAAACAGCTTATCGTAATTATACATAAGCTCGCACTGACCGACTGCCGCCGCCGCTTGCTTCGTCGGCATATCCTGCGGGCGGGATTTAAGCGAGAGCTTGCCCACCCCCATCGCGATTGCGCCCGAGGAAACCAGAATAACCTCGTTGCCGGCGTTCATTAAATCGCTTAAAACCTTGCAAAGACTTTCCATACGGCGGATATTCAGCCAACCCGAGGAATACGTAAGCGTTGACGTACCCACCTTTATCACTAATCTCATAATAGCTCCTTTGTGAATATTATAAGCAATTACGCATAATTAGTCAAATAAATAAACCACCCGACGAGCGGGTGGTTTTGATTTGTTTATATCGAAATTAAACGATGCCGTGCGCCATCATAGCGGTTGCAACCTTTATGAAGCCCGCAATGTTTGCGCCCATAACGTAGTTGCCTTCGTAGCCGTATTCCTTAGCCGCGTCGTCGATATTGTGATAAATATTGACCATAATGTTTTTGAGCTTCGCGTCCACTTCTTCGAACGACCAGAACATTCTGCCCGAGGACTGCGCCATTTCGAGCGCGCTCGTCGCAACGCCGCCGGCGTTAGCCGCCTTTGCGGGAAGGAACACTACGCCCGCCTTCTGGAACACCGCGATAGCTTCGAGCGTGGAAGGCATATTCGCGCCCTCGCCGACGTACTTCACGCCGTTTTTAACGAGGATTTTCGCGCTTTCTTCGTCAATTTCGTTCTGAGTTGCGCAAGGCAATGCGATGTCGCAGGGAATAGTCCAGATGCCTTTGCAGCCTTCGGTATATTTCGCGGTTTTAACTCTTTCGGCGTACTCTTTAATTCTGCCGCGCTTAACTTCCTTAATATCCTTGATAATATCGAGCTTGATTCCGTCCGCGTCGTAAACGTAACCGTTCGAGTCGTACATAGCAACGACTTTCGCGCCGAGAGCCTGTGCTTTCTGGCAAGCGTAAATCGCAACGTTGCCCGAACCGGAAATTACTACCGTCTTGCCCTTAAAGCTGTCGCCGCGCGCCTTTAACGCCTCCTCGGTGATATATACGAGGCCGTAGCCCGTAGCTTCCGTTCTAACGAGCGAGCCGCCGTAAGTAAGTCCGCGCCCCGTAAGAACGCCGACGTGCTCGTCGCGAATCCTCTTATACTGTCCGAAAAGATATCCAATTTCTCTGCCGCCTACGCCGATATCGCCCGCTGGAACGTCCGTATCCGCGCCGATATGCCTGTAAAGCTCGGTCATAAAGCTCTGGCAGAACGCCATAACTTCCCTGTCGCTCTTGCCT
>CAZRCE010000010.1:0-25434 GCA_964598465.1 uncultured Clostridia bacterium
GGCTCGTCAAGCATATCTTAACCCACCCCGAATTCGTTCAGCCCGTTTCGAGAAAGAACGAGATGATGAACAACTTCCTTCTTGCCGACGAGTTTATCGGCAAGAGCGACGAGGAGCTTTTAAAGGCGGTTGAAGAAGGCACGCTTAAAACGAAATTGCAGGATTTGTGCGTTTCGCGCACTTCGTTCAGCTGGGGTATTCCCGTGGAGTTCGATAATAAGCACGTCATCTACGTATGGCTGGACGCGCTCGCAAACTATATCACGGGCGCGGGCTACGAGGTCGGCGCGCAGACCGCCCGCTACGAGAAGCTCTGGCCCGCGGATTTGCACGTTATCGGCAAGGATATCGTGCGCTTCCATTTGGTATATTGGCCTATCTTTTTAATGGCTCTCGGCGAGCCGCTTCCCAAAACTATTTTCGGTCACCCGTGGCTGTTGCAGGGCGGCGATAAAATGAGTAAGTCCAAAGGCAACGTTATGTACGCGGACGACCTAGTTTCCGTTTACGGCGTGGATTCGGTAAGGTATTTCCTCTTGCACGAAATGCCCTACGCGCAGGACGGCGTAATAACCTGGGAGCTTTTGACCGAACGTAACAATTCCGACCTTGCCAACGTTTTGGGCAACCTCGTCAAGCGTACCGTTTCGATGACCAACCAGTACTTCGGCGGAAGCGTAAAGAGTACGGGAGCTGCGGAAGAAATCGACGAAAGCCTTAAAGCCGTAGCGGTAAGCGTAAAGGGCGCGGTCGAAGAAAAGATGAACGCGTACAAAATTGCGGACGCGCTCGACGGACTGTGGCAGATATTCCGCAGGGCGAATAAATATATCGACGAAACTGCCCCCTGGATTCTTGCAAAGAGCGAGGAAAAGCGCGAAAGACTTTCCGAGGTTTTGTACAATCTTTTGGAATGCATAAGAATAGGCGCAAGCCTTTTATATCCGTTTATGCCCGAGGCTTCGGGTAAGATTTTAAAGGAAATCGGCGTTGACCGTACCGAGTACTCAAAGCTCGATAAATTCGGTTTAACCCCCGAATATACCGTAACTAACGCGCCTTCTACGCTTTTCGAGAGGCTTAAAGCGGAGGACGTGGACAAAAAGAAGAACGAATTTATAAAGGAAAACAAAAAGGAGGAAGCCCCCGTGGAAAACGAAAACGAGAGCGTGCCCGAGATTACCATAGACGATTTCGCAAAAGTAAAGATGCAGGTCGGCACGGTAATCGCGTGCGAGGCGGTTAAAAAGAGCAAGCTTTTACACGAAACGATTAAGGTCGGTTCTAAGACCATTTCCGTACTCAGCGGAATAGCGAAGCATTATACCGCCGAAGAAATGGTAGGCAAGAAGGTAGTGGTCGTTACCAACCTTCCTCCCCGCGAAATGAAAGGGCTGATTTCAGAAGGTATGATAGTTTGCGCGGAAGCGCCCGACGGAACGCTGTCGCTCGTCGTTCCAGAAAAGGATATTCCCGACGGAAGCGACCTCGGCTGATATGTACACGGACGTTCACTGCCATTTGAATTACGAGGACTACGGCGATTTGGACGCGCTCGTGTCCGAATGTATGGGCGCGGGCGTAACGAAAATAATCGCCGCGGGGTTCGATTTGGCTTCTTCCGACCTTTCCCGAAAGCTCGCGGAAAAGTACGCGGGCGTGTATTTTACGGCGGGCTTTCACCCGACGGAACTTAAGAAATACCGCGACGGCGATTTGCAAAGGATTGAGGAGCTTTGCGCTCACCCCAAATGCGTCGCCGTGGGCGAGATAGGGCTGGATTATCATTATCCGGATACGGACAAGCTCCGTCAAACGGAATTTTTCGTAAAGCAGCTGGAGCTCGCCTCTCGGCTCGGTTTGCCCGTGCAGATACATTCCCGCGACTGCGCGGAGGATATGCTGACGGCGTTGAAAGCAAATAAAAATCTTTTAACGAACGGCGCGCTTATGCACTGTTATTCCCATTCCCCCGAAATTGCGCAGGAGCTTTTAAAGCTAGGCTTATATTTTTCTTTCGGCGGGACTTCCACTTATAAGCGGAGCAAAAAGCCGCAAAGATGCATAGCTGCAATTCCCGCGGACAGATTGCTTACCGAAACGGACAGCCCGTATTTACCGCCTTCCTCGGCGTACGGCTCGTTTCCCAACACTCCGTGCGCAATTCCCGAAATTACGGAAAATATGGCGCAAATCAAGGGCGTTACGGCGGCCGAAATGGCGGAAACGGTGCGGCGGAACGCAATAAGACTGTTTAAAAAACTGCAATAAGCTGAAAGCCGCCCAAAGTTATGGGCGGCTTTTTTAATCTTTTGTGAGGTAAACTTAACCGTTTACGATATTAATATCCGCAATAAGGCGCGGCGTATGCGCCAATTTAGCAGGTGATTTATGGAAAAGAATATAAGGGAAGCTATCCGTTCGAGCGGGTTCGCCTTCAAAAAGCAGTACGGGCAGAACTTCATAACGGACGAAAAGCTGCTTAAAAGCATAGTGGACGCTTCGGGCGCGGACGAAAATTCCACCGTAATCGAAATCGGCTGCGGGGCGGGGACGCTCACGCGGGCGGCGGCGGAAAAAGTTAAATTCGTTTACGGCTACGAAATCGACGAAAAACTGCGCCCCGTGCTCGCGCAGACCCTTGCGGGCGTGGAAAACGCGGAAGTCATCTTCAAGGACTTTTTAAAAATCCGCCTCGACGAGCTGGAAAAGACCTTGCCGCCCTATATCGTTATCGCAAATCTTCCATATTACGTTACCACGCCGCTCGTTATGACTTTCGTCGAACATTCGCAAAAGTGTCAATCGCTGACGGTAATGGTGCAGGAGGAGGTCGCGGACAGGCTGTGCGCCGCGCCCGCAACGCCCGAATACGGCGCGATAACGGCAAATATCGCGCTGAGGGGCAAGTGTGAAAAGGTTATGCGCGTCGGCAGGGAAAATTTTTATCCCGTGCCCAACGTGGACAGTGCGGTCGTTAAAATCACTCTTTCGGGCGGGGTGAAGGTTGCGGACGCGGAGTTATATAAAAAAGTCGTGCGCGCGGCGTTCTCGTCCCGCAGGAAAACGCTCGAAAACAACCTCGTAAATTTCTTCAAAACCGACAGGGAAAGCGCGAAAAAGGCGTTGACCGAATGCGGGTTGGACGGCAAGACGAGGGGGGAAACGCTATCTCCTAAGGACTTTTCCCTTTTAGCCGCCTCCGTCGCAAAACATATAATTAAATAATATTTTTAACGCCGCGGGTATTTAATATATTCCGCGGTAAAATTTTTTGTTCTATACTGCTTGTCCACCGCGTATATTATGGTACATCGGTTAAATTTCTCGGAGGTAAACATATGGAACAGGAACTCGATTACGCCCAAATGCTGGAAATACCCGTCAGTACGGTCAGCGTGGTTAAGAAAAAGAGCTTTTTTAAAAGAAAGCCCAAGGCTAAGGAAGATTTAAAGGATATGGTAGTGGAAAGCGTGAACGAACGCGTAGGCGCAGACGCTTATGAAAGCGAGAATTATTATTCTTTCGCAAGCGAATTGAACGACGATATTTACGCCCGCACGGAAGACCTTTCCGAAAAGCCCGAAAAGACAAAGCTTAAGACGGTCGGCGAGCGCGGCGGCAGTAAGATAGTATTTATCGAGGCGGTTGCGGCGTGCCTTATCGCGGGCGGTATATTCGTGACGAATATGCTCGTTCAGAACACGGCTATAAACACCTTTATGGGTTCTTTGACGGCGGTTAAACAGCAGGAAGCCGCATATACGGACTTCACGCTCACTTCGGTCGTAAGCGAGCTTTCGGACGCGGAAATCACCCAGACCGAGGACGGCGTGCTCTGCTTCACGGACGAAGCTTCCGTCTATCCCGTATGCAAGGGCGAAATCAAGAAGATTACGGAAAACGAGGGCGTATTTACGGTTGAAATCGCGCACACCTCGACCTTTACGAGCGTGGTAAGCGGACTTTCCACGGTATATTCGGGCGTGGGCGACACCGTCGCTTCCAACCTGCCTTTCGCGTACAGCGACGGCAATACCGAGGTCCGCGTGGCTATGTACGACGGCGAAACGCTTTTAAACTGCTATAAGCTTTCGGGCGCGGTTCCCGTCTGGAATTCGTGAAAGTAACGATACATCCGCTTTTCTTTGCGGTCATAATATTCTGCGCGCTGTTCGGCGGGCTGATAATGACTTTAATATACGTGCTGACCGCGCTCCTTCACGAGTGCGGTCACGTTTTTTGCGCGGCGAGAATGGGCTATGCGTGCGAGAAAATAAAGCTAATGCCGTACGGCGCGGCGGCGGTGTGCGATATCGACGGGATTTCTGCAAAGGACGAAATAGTTCTCGCCTTGGCAGGTCCTGCGGTAAACGCCGCCCTCTGCGTAGCGGTGGCGGGGCTTTGGTGGTTCTTCCCCGAAGCCTACGCCTATACGGACACGGTGATGCAGGCAAACCTTGCAATGCTTATATGCAATCTTCTGCCCGCGTACCCTCTCGACGGCGGCAGAGTTGCGCGGTGCGCCCTTTGCGCACTGTTCGGCGAGCGCGTTGCCGATATCGTTCAGAAGTCTTTGTCGGTAGCTCTGTCCGCTTGCTTTATAGCGCTCTTTTTCGTGTTCGCGTACAACCTGACCTTTCTTTTCTTCGCGCTGTTTTTACTGTGCTCAGTATTCGAAAAGCGCACGCGCGCGCGGCTTATCGACTTCACTTCCGCAAACAAGCTGAAAAGGGGAGTGCGGGTGAAGTACGTTTTGGTTGACGAAAGGTTGACTTTCAAGGACGCGGCAAAGCATTTAAGCGAAAAATATTATCTCGTTTTACAGCTTTACGACGACGGCATAGCGGACGAAATCACGCAGGACGAGCTGTACGAGAGAATGTCGCAAAGCGGAGTTTACGACAGAGTTTTCGCGGAATACAAAAGGGCAACGGAAAATCCGTTGCCCGAGCCGTCACTTTTCGAGAAAGCTTCTTGAAAATACCCGTTCGTCTATATCGCCGTCGAGTGCGTGCGTTACGGCATCTTTTCCGAACCTGACGCCGTCCTCGACCGCGCCCGAAAGCGAGGCGTAGTCGTAATCGAACTTGTAGGTCTGTTTCTTGTTGCGGTAAACGTAGCGGGTGTAGGTGAAATACCTTTTAAGGCAGCGCTCTACGCCCGTGACGGTTACTCCGTCGTCCAAAAGCTTTACGCTGTCATAGACGGGGAAGGTCGCCCCGACGACTTTATCGCGCGGCAATATCTTGCGCGGCACGGCGTATTTTCTGCTTATATAAAGCCCCAAATCGCTCTCGAACGAGTGGTGCGCCATGGGCGATTTCGTCGTGTTTTCGAACGCGTAAACGACGGGGTGGAGGGTGCAGTCCAGCGCGTAGTGCGCGGCAAAACCCGCAAGGTAGCTTTTATCGCCCTCGCACAGCGCGGAAAACAAATCGACTGCGGGAATATTATGCAGCTTTCTGCCGAGGTTGGTCTTTCTGAATTTAAGATTATATGCAAAGAAGACGTCGCCGCCCTGCGCACCGAGCAGGTACAGCGTTTTGTCCTCTATCAGTTTTTTATGCTCTCTGTCGAGATTTTCGTAAATCAGTTCTGCCGTAATGCAGTGTGAAAAGAAGTCGGGCATACTATAAGTTTTGCCGTTTCGCGTAAAATAAATACTGCTGAACGAAACCCGAATACTCTTTGAACATACCCGTAAAGTAGGCGTTTATCTTTTTTCTGTCCTTTTCAAGCCCGCCGAAATCTTCCCTGTACAGCTTTTCTATCCAGGTATCTACGGGGAAGCTGTCAGCCTTGCCGAAGCCGAAAAGACATACGCAGTCCGCCACTTTCGGACCGATTCCCTTATAGGTCAAAAGCTCCTTCTTTAATTCCTCCGCGCCGAGCGGGAACAGTCGTTCCAACCCCTCTTTTTCAATCCTTTTCGCCGTTTCACAAAGGAAAACGTCGCGGTAGCCCGCGCCGAGAGATTTGTAAAATTCGGGCGGCTTGGAAGCTATCACGGAGGCGGAGGGGAAGGTGAAATATTCCTCGCCCATAAACTCCCTTTTTTCGCCCAGACCCCCGCATATGCGCGAAATAATGCCCTTTATGCGCGGAATATTGTTGTTCTGCGACACTATAAAGGAAAATATCATTTCCTCGGGGTTCTGGTTTAAAAGCCGCAAGCCTTTCGCCTTTTCGCACGCCGCCGAGAGGAAGGTAACGCCGAACGAGCAAGCCTTTTTTATGATTTCGGAATAGTCCCTGTCAAGGTCGAAATATTTATAAAAATAATCCGCGTCCTCGCATTCGACTACGGTCTTTACGCCGCTTGTATAAAGGTAGCACGCCTTGTCCGCGGTAAAAACTTTGTAGCCCTCTTTATACGGCTCGAAGCGGAAAACCTGCCCGCATTCGAGGACGTCTTTGGGATTGAAATAAGTCGCGTCGAAATCGAATTTCATTTGTTTTTCTCCGTATTATAATGTTGCCGCCGAAAATCGCACTTTTCGGCGAGCAGCCTCAATTTGCGCATACCTGCGCCTTTGCGCCTTATTATCTGAAGCTTTTTACAATAAAGTGCGCAAAGCAGCGTCGCTTCGCTCCTCGCGCAGTAGGTGAGCGATTGCACTTATATTATCGTGTGCCCTTGGATTGCAATCGCGAGGGCAGCGCCCTTAAATCACGAAATTTTCTTTTCGCAGAATAGAAAAGAAAATTTGTGAACAAAAAAAATACAGCTCTTATACGAGCTGTATTTTATCATTTTTCTATAAAACTGTCAACCTTCGGTGAAGCTTACGTTGACCGAGCCAGCGGAAAGCTTTACTGCAATTCGCTTGTTCGGGTCGTTTCCGTCGCGTTCGGTCAGATTGCAGCTTCCCGCCGATTTATCCACGGTGGCGGTATAGTCCGTTCTGTTTCCCACGACGCGAAGGTCGAGCGAGCCTGCCGAAAGGTGAGCGTCTATTTTATCGGATTGTATTCCCTTGACGGTTGCCGAGCCTGCGGAAAGCTTTACGTCAACCGCGTCGGCGGTCAGCTCCGTAACTTCGGCAGAGCCTGCGGAAAGCTTCATTTTGAAATCTTCACAATCGAGCCTGCCCGCGTTCAGAACGCCCGCCGAAATCGAGATATCGATATTTCCGTATGCGCCGTCGGGCAGTTCAACCGTGCCCGCAGACATTCCCAGTTTGATATCGCACGCCTGCGATTTGGGCAGTCGTATTATAAGGTCGGGTATTCCGCCGAACATATATCCCGGGGTAATAAACCAGAACGAACCGTGTTCGGTGGTGATTTTCAGCGTTCCGTTTTCTTCCTTTACGGAATAGTAGTATCTGTCGGAAACGGGATATGTTACCGAGGCTTTTTCGTCGTCGGTAAAAACGACTTTCGCTTTACCCGCGGCTATGCCGAAATCCGTCGAGGTTATTCCGTTTTCGCAGACGAATTCCTCGGTTTTCCAATCGACGTCGAATTTCCAGCCGTTGGTGGCAAGCCCCCAAATTAAAATTCCCGCGCCAATAAACAATATTATTATGCCCGCGATAAGGCATTTGGTAAGACCGTGCATTTTACGCCTCCCTGTAAAGAACGGCGTTTCCGACCGTCCGAATTATTTTCCATATTAATTTGACTATCAAAGTAAAGAGCGGAAGAAGTACGAATCCCGCGCCGACGTGAATTACGCCCATTCCGAGCGAAACCAGACTGTCCGCCGAAAAGCCCGCAACCATCGTGCCTATCGACGCGCCTATTTCTACGAAGCCGCCTATGATAACGCCTATCGGCGCAACCGACAGCGCAATCGTCACGATTACCGCGGCGAGCATCAGGCAGAAGACGGGGATAGCGAAAATTATTACGAGTATTACGCCCAACGCGCTGAGCTCGCGTTTTTTATGCGGCTTATCGTAAAAAGGTTCGTTTCTGTGATTTTTAAGCCGCCTTTTTCTTTCCCGCCGTTCGCGTTTCTTTTTATCCGCCTTAGAAAGCTCTTCCTCGTCGATGACGATATCCGCGTCGTCGTACCTGTTTTCGTTCAGCGCGCGCTGAGCCACGTCGTACGGCGCGCCGAATTCGGCTATTATTTCCCTTTCGGAAAGTCCCGCGTCCCTTTTGTCGGCGTACATTTCCGAAAAGTAGGAAAGCATTTTTTCTTTTTCGTCTTTGGGTAAGGCGACGAGGTAACGCTCCAGCTCGTCGCGCCATTCAATATAAGTCATTTTCTGCCCCCGAAAATTTTGAGATACAGCGCGTTAATCGCTTCGAAATCCCGTTTATATTCGTTAAGTTTCTTAAATCCGGCGTCGGTAATCTTGTAATACCGTCGCAATCTCCCGTTAAAAGCCTTAGTGCGGGTAGTAAGCGCGCCGCTTGCCTCCAACCTTTTAAGTATGGGATACAGCGTACTTTCGGATACTTCTATTATTCCGCTTAAATCGCTTATTATTTTGTAGCCGTAGCTCTCGCCGTTAGAAATTGCGTATAAAACGCAGGCGTCGAGCAGACCTTTTTTTATCTGTATATCCACGCTGAATACCCCGCTTTCAATAATACTATACATTGCATAGTATGGAATGTCAAGTATTTTTTTGCATTTTTTGCAGATATTATTTTCAATATGTCATACTCGATACAGGAAAGGGTGGAAAGCATCAAAAAAATTCTCACCTCACAGGATATTTTAACTTTCGAATTTGCGTCGCTTGCGGGCAAGAAATTCGTCGTAGTCTTTTTGGACGGACTTGCGGATAAAAATCTTCTCGGCGAGCTGGTAATCAAACCCCTCCGCGCGGCGAAAGATGATATTTCCGCGGACGAGGTTAAAAGTCTTCTCGCCTCGCCCGAGGTCAACGACGGCAAGGATTTAAAGGACGCCGTTTCGACCGTTCTCGAAGGGGACGTCGTTCTCTATATCGACGGCGAGGAAAAGTTCTTTACCTTAGGTCTTAAAAATCCCCCCGGCCGTTCGGTTGCCGAGCCTCCCACGCAGGTAACCGTAAAAGGACCGAGGGAGGGGTTTACCGAGGATATAAAGGTAAATTTAGGGCTTGTCCGAAAGCGTTTAAAGAGCGAAAAGCTCAAAGTAAAAATGCTTACCTGCGGCAACCAGAGCACGACTTCCGTAGCTATGTGTTATATGGAAGGGATATGCAACGATAAAATCCCCGAAACGCTCGAAAAACAGATAGCCAACAACGAAATCGACATAGTGCCCGATTCGTCGTACGTCGCGTCCTTTATCTCGAAACGCCCGCGCTCGCTTTTTAAGCGCTGCGCGACTTCCGAAAAGCCCGATATCTTCTGCGCGAAAATATGCGAGGGAAGGGTGGGGCTTATCGTGGACGGCTCGCCGATAGCCTTAACCGTTCCCTATATGGTGCAGGAGGATTTTCAGGCGGCGGAGGATTACTACGTCACGAGCTTCCGCGCTACAATCGTGCGTTTCGTCAGGGTCGCCGCCGTTTTGGTGGGGCTTCTTCTGCCCGCGGTCTATATCTGCGCACAGCTTTTCAAAATTCAGATAATTCCCGAAAAACTGCTGTTCAGAATAGCAAGCTCTGTTGCGGGCATACCGCTCTCGCCGAGCGTGGAAATGTTCTTAACGCTCTTTATTCTCGGCGTACTGAACGAAGCATCGATACGAATGCCGAAGTACGTCGGGCTTGCACTGTCGGTCGTCGGCGCGCTCGTCCTCGGCGATACCGCGGTTAAGGCGGGTATAATTTCAACGCCCGCAATTATTATCGTCGCGTTCTCGGCAATCTGTCTTTACACTGTGCCCGATTTGGTGGAAACGACTACGACCTTGCGAATGTTGTTTCTTATCGTGGCGGGCTCGGTGGGAACTTTCGGACTCGTGCTCTCGTGCGCGTTCCTTATATGTTATCTCGTGACCGAGCAGTCCTACGGCGCACCTCTGCTCGCGCCCTACGCGCCGCTCATACCCAAGGATTTATCGGACAGCGCGTACAAGGCGAATATGTTCTCGCTGGGAACTCGCCCGCGCGTGTTCGGGCTTAAAAATAACGTAAGGTTGAAGGTGAAAAATGGCAAACAGGATAAGCGTTAGACAAATCTGCATAATACTTTTCGCTTACGGCGCGGTTACCAAGCTTTTGGTTTATCCCGTACAGCTCGCTTCGGAATGCGGAAACGCGCTTCTGTTTCCCATTCTGTTCGACTTGCTTTTGCAGACGGTGGTCATATGGTCGGTGTCCTATCTGTCGTCGAGAACGGATAAGACCTTTTACGAGCTGTTGGAGGGGACGATAGGCAAAATAGCGACGAGAATTATTTTCGCGTTTTTCGCGCTGTTCTTTATCTTCAACGCTATCGTTCCGATGCTCGAACAGCAGCTCTTTATTCACAGCACCTTCTACGATACGATACCCTCGCTGATAACCTTTTTGCCCTTCTTCGTGTTCGCCGTTTACGCCGGCTCGAAAAGCTTTACGAACACGGGCAGGAGCGCGGACATATGCCTGCCGATTTTTATCGCGGTGCTCGTGTGCCTTTTCGTTATGTCTTTCGAGGAATGCAAGACGGACGTCTTTATGCCCGTTTTAAAACAGCCGTTCGGCGAAGTTGCCGGCTCGGCATTGTCCGGCTCGTACAGGTTTACCGAAAGCGCGTTCCTTTTAATGTTTATGGGGCACTATCAATATAGGAAGGGCGACGCGGCTAAAATCACGCTTGCGTATATCGCGGGCGGACTGGTGGTTTTGCTGTTCGCGGGCATATATTACGCGGTTTACGGCAATCTTGCGCCTACGCAGAGCTTTGCGATAAGCAGTATTTCCATATTCTTTTCGGCAATCAGCTACGTAGGCAGAATTGACCTTATCGCGCTGTACGCGCTCGAAATCGTGCTTCTGTTTGCGTTGGTTTTAAATATTCAGGCAAGCTCGTACTGCCTTTCCAAGGTGTTTGGCAAAAAGCTTAACGCGTTGTATTCGGTGCTTATAAACGCCGTCCTTCTTGCGCTCGTATTCATATTCAATTACCGCGCGTCAGCCGTGTTCACGGCCGCGGGCAAGTGGTTCTGGATAGCGGCGCTCGTATTCGCGTATATCGCCCCGCTCACGGCGTGGGCGCTCAGGAGGCGGCAATGAAAATGAAGAAGATTAACTTAAAAAAGTATTCGGGATTTTTATATTTCATAATTATCGCCGTGCTCTCGTTTATGTTCTTTACGAACGACTTCGGTCTGGTCGATATACGCAAAACCTCGGTTATAGTCGCACTCGGATTAGACAGCGAGGACGACGAGCTTAAAGTCACCGCGCAGGTGGCGGTATCCCAGCCGTCCGCCGCGGGCGAGAACACGCAGTTCGCGTTCGTTAAGGGCACGGGCGACACCGTCGCCGACGCGCTTAAAGAGATAAACGGCAAGACGGGCTTTTACCCCAAGCTGTTGTTCTGCGATTTGATTATCATCGGCGAAAGCTGTCACGGGCGCGATATTTTCGAAATACTCGATTTCTTTTACAGGAACGAATACAGCTCGCTTACGGCGAGCGTAGCTACCTGTCAGGGCGACGCGAGCGAGCTTCTCGAATGTAAGCTGCCCTACGGCGACGACGCGGCGACGGCGCTGGAAAGGCTTTTGTCAGCCGAATCTCAGAAGTCGGGCACTGTTTCGCTCGTGGATTTGAAAAAAATCGGGCAGAGCAATTTCGGTGAAAGCAAGTCGTGCTTTATGCCCTATATAGTGGCTCAGTCGCACAAGTGCGGCGGCGGAAGCCCCGAAAACAGCGGCTCGGGCGGCGGAGGCGGCAGCAGCGGCGACGGCGGCGGGCAGAGTACTTCCAAGGGCGATGAGATTATGGAATTTACCTGCGAAAGAACCGCCTTGTTCACGGACGGCAAATTCGCCGCTCTTTTAGAGGAGGACCAGGCGTTCGCGTTAAATCTTCTCACGGCGGATATCCGTCATACGACGATAAAGTGCGAGAACGAGGGGATAAAGTACACTCTCGGTATCCGCTCTATTTCGGGCGGAAGCTCTGTGGATTTCGAAAACTCGCGCCCGCAGGTCAAAATTTCCTTTACCGCTTATGCGAGTATGCAGGACAGAAAAGCCGAGTATAATCCAGAGGATAATTCGCAGGATAAAGCGCTTCCCGAAAAATTTCTTAACGGCGCAAACCTTTCGCTTAAACAGAGCTTTGCTTCGCTTATGAAGGCGCTCGGCGACAGCGGCTGCGACGCGCTCGGTCTTAAATCCGAGCTGTATGCAAACCATTACGACAAATTCGAGGAATACAAGGACGCGAATTTATATACCGAAAATATAATTTACGACGTAAACGTTAAAGCGACTGGCTGAGTTTACGGTGAAACGGGGCGGAATTTCTTCCGCCCCGTTTTTTGCTTTTTTCAGTTTTTGCCCGCCGCAATCTGCGCCAGGGTTTCGATAATCAGCCGCGATAAAAGCTTCATATCGTTCTCGTCGGCGTCCTCGCCGCAAGCTTCTTTAAGTATCGCCAAAGCTTTGTCCGCTCCGCCGCCCGTGACGTCTTTTAACAGCGCGTCGGATATGCGCCGCGCGGCTTCTTCGACCATATCGGAGGGCACGAACCCCTCGATTAACGCGCAAATGACTTCCTCTGACGCGGAGCTTTTGTTTTCCTTCCGCACGAACTGCTCGTAGTAAACGTACATCACCGTGGAAAGAGAACCCACGGCAAGACCGTGCTCGGCAAGCTCCGAAAAGTTAGTAAGGTAATCGAAGCTCATTCTCACAATCGCGCCGTAGGCGGCGTATATCACCGTACCTATCACGAAGGGCAGAAGCGTTAAAATCTTCTTCTGCGCGTTTTTGAACAGCGTCTTTTTGAGTATCTGCACGATAATACAGCACAGCGCCGCGGCGACGGCGACGTCCAAACCGTAAAAAGCAAAGGTGTCGCAAAGTTTTATAATGCTCATAATTTTCCCCTTTTCAAGTCATTTCCCGAAAGCGTTTTCCGCTTTCCCCGACGCGGGGTTAAGGCTCTTATAAAATTTTTTTCACCCGACCCTTTTATATAACGCGCGGCGGTGGTAATAAAACGCGCCGCGGCAAAATAAAATTAAAAATAAAACGCGGTCTTTTCACTTGCCATAAAAGTCCGCGCTATGGTAAAATTTTACTATGAGAATGCACAGAAAAAGCCATTTGGACGAAAGGCTTGCCGCGTGTTCGGATATACTCGTAACCGCCGACCTCGGCAACAAAAATATGAAGGAAGCGGTGGAAAGCAAGGAGTATTTCGATTTTCGCGAAGCGTTCGGGAATGATAATCCCGTAAGGCTGGAAATCGGTTGCGGCAAGGGCAAATTCGTCTGCGAAACGGCGGAAAAAGAAAAAAATATAAATTTCGTCGCGGTGGAAAAGATTTCCAACGTCATTATCGACGCGTGCGAAAAGGCGAAAGCCCGCGGACTGACTAATATCGTGTTTTTCAACTGCGCGGCGGAAGTTCTGCCGAAGTATTTCAGGGACGGGAGCTTCGAGGTGATTTATCTCAACTTTTCCAACCCCCTGCCCAAGCTCGGGTACGCAAAGCAGCGCCTCACGCACCCTAAATTTTTAGAAGCTTACAAAAAGCTTCTCGCCGAAAACGGCGAAATACGGCAAAAGACGGATAACGGGGATTTTTACCGTTTCTCGCTCGAAAGCTTTAAGGAGTGCGGCTTTACTGTTTCGGAAACCTGCGAGGATTTAAAAAATTCGGGCATCGTCGGCAACGTGGAAACGGAGCACGAAAAAAAGTTTTCCGAGCAGGGCTTGCCCATATATTTTATAAGGGCGGTCAAGTAATATGCCGCCTTTATATATCGTACTGATTGCAATAGGCTGTGCGGCTTTCGTCGCGCTCGCCGTGTGGTTCGTCTGGTTTTCGAATAAAAAGCTTACTCTTTCCGAATACGAAGAATTATCGGATAAAGCGCCCGAAGGGGGGGTAAAAATTCTTCACCTGTCCGATTTGCACGGCAAGAGCTTCGGCAAGGACAACGCAAAGCTTTTAGAAATCGCGGAAAAAGTAAAACCCGACTTTATCGCGTTTACGGGCGATATTATTCATAAATACCGCGAAAAGGATATCGCCGTCGCGCTCGCGTTCGTGGAAAAGGCGTCGCGCGTCGCGCCTTTCGTTTACGTTTCAGGCAATCACGAAATGCGCAAGACGAGCTTCCGCGCTTTAAAGGTAAAGCTTAAAGCGGCGGGGGCGGTCGTGCTCGATAACGAAACGGCGGAGCAGTGCGGTTTATCGGTCACGGGGCTGAACGCCGCGGACTGTAAAAACAATAAAGTTTACGAAATCGCGCCAAAGACGGATAAGTTTAAAATACTTCTCGCGCATATGCCGCAGTTTTTCGTGCGGTACGCACGCGCGGGCTACGACCTCGTATTAAGCGGGCACGCGCACGGCGGGCAGTGGCGCATACCGTTTACCCGCGTAGGGATTTACGCGCCGGGGCAGGGGCTCTTCCCGAAATACTGTTCGGGGCGGCATATATGCGGGGGAACGCATATGATTATATCGCGCGGGTTGGGCAATTCCGAATGTCCTTTGCGGCTTTTTAACCGTCCGGAAGCGGTAATAATTACGATAAAAAAAGGCGGAGCGTGAAGCTCCGCCTTAAATTTACTTTTTATTTGATTAGTAACGCCAATATGGCTTTTATCGCGTGCAGTCTGTTTTCCGCCTGTTCGTAAACGACGCTGAATTTTCCGTCGATAACGTCTTCGGTGACTTCCATTCCGCGCGAGGCGGGGA
Source organism: uncultured Clostridia bacterium (assembly GCA_964598465.1). Taxonomy (GTDB): domain Bacteria; phylum Bacillota; class Clostridia; order Christensenellales; family Borkfalkiaceae; genus Coproplasma. The sequence continues at coordinate 14,766 of CAZRCE010000010.1, forward strand.
GGGGGTGCATAAACATAGCGCCCACCGCCGCGAGCGACATAATCGAATTGTTCACCCTGTACGGCGCGAGAATTTTCGCTTCCTGTTCCTGTACCTGCGAGTGGTAGTGGTAGCTGTCCGTATAAATTATATCCGCGTTCCTTGCGGCGACGGAGGGGTTGTCGGTAAGCTCTATCGTGCCGAACTGCTCCGCACGCTCGACGTGACAGCGCTTAATCGCAAATTCGTCGGGCGCGGCTACGGTAACTTCCATACCGCACTTTACCGCACCCATAATAAGCGAAGCGGCGGCGTTCGTGCCCTTGCCGATATACGCTATTTTCAGCCCTTCGAGTCTGCGCTTTTTGTCCCATATGGTGTACAGGTCGCTAATCGTCTGCATGGGTACGAAGTCCTCGTTGGTGGAGTTTATTATGGGAATGGGCGAAACCTGCGTGAAATCGTCTAAACTCTGCTGGTCGATTCCGCGCGTTACGAGTGCGCCTACGCCGTATCTCGCTAAAACGTTGACGATATCCCTTATGTTTTCGCCCGCGCGCATATCGTTTTCGCTGTAAGGCAGGTTAATGCATTCGCTTCCGAGCTGTTTAATACCTATTTCGAGCGCGGAACGCGTTCTCAAAGAAGTATCGCCGAACAGGAGGGCGATGGTAACGCCCTTTAAAATTTCGGTGTTCTCGTGCGCTATGAATTTCTCTTTCATAGCCTTGGTCGCATACAAAAGCTCGAAAATCTCCTCGGAGGAGAAATCTGCGAGCTTGGTCATATGTTTCGTCGTTAAGCCGTAGCACGGCGAGTAGCGGTTAATATCCATTATCTGCACCTCAATACATATGCATTATATCATTTTAAAAGCATTTAATCAATCGTTTTGCGGGAGAAAACGCAGCCGCAGTAATTCTGTCTGTAAAGCGCGTGCTCGTTTGATAGTATCAAGCTCCGCTTGTAACCGTCCTTTTTCTTAAAATCGGAATACAGCCATTTTACTTTTCTGCCCTCGGCAAGTCCGCTGCCTATTTCGTTTATCAGCTCGGCGTTTTTCAAAGGGCTTATGGTCAAAGTAGTGGAAAAGTAGTCGAAGCCGAGCTTTTCCGCCCTTTCCGCCGTCCTTTCGAGGCGCAGGTAAAAGCACTTTTCGCACCTTTTTCCGCCCTCGGGTTCGCCTTCAAGCCCCGCCGCGCAAGAGTAGAACTCCGCGACGTCGTGGTCGCAGTCGATAATTTCCGCCCAGCCCGTTGCCGAAATAAAGCGGATAAGCTCCTTTTTGCGCTTTTCGTACTCGTCGTCCTCGATATTCGGGTTGTAGAAAAGCACCGTCACGGCGAAATGCTCTTTCAGCCTTTCGAGGCAGGCGGAAGAACAGGGCGCACAGCACGCGTGCAGTAAAAGTTTTTTTCTTTCGCCGCCGATAAGACTTATTTCCTTTTCGAACAGTTTATCGTAGTTCGTTTTCATAAATAAAATTATACCGCTTCGGGCGGCAAAAATCAAGTAAGGATAAATTTTATTTAATTTTCGGAAAAAATCCTTTGATATAAGGGTGCGGTTGTGTTATAATCATTAAGATAATAAAATGAACAGGGAAAAATTATGGCAGGATTGAAACTGGTCGGAATAGACAAACTTTACCCTTCGGGCACGATGGCGTTGAGAAAGGTAAGCTTCGAGCTTGCGGATAAAGAGTTCGTCGCCGTAGTCGGCGGCGAAAAGAGCGGCAAGTCCACGCTGTTAAAGGTTATAGCGGGGCTTGAAGAAGCTACCGAGGGTCAGGTTATAATCGACGGAAAGGACGTAACCGAGGTTGACCCCAAGGACAGGGATATCGCGATGATTTTCCGCAACGATACGCTCTATCCGTCGTTGAACGTGTACGACAATATGTCGTTCGGTTTAAGGCTGAGAAAAGCCCCTCACGCGCTTATCGACGCAAGGGTTAAGACGGTTGCCGAAATTCTGGGGCTTACGGAATGCCTCTATAAAAAGCCCAAAACCCTTACCGCGGCGCAAAGACAGAAGGTTGCGATAGGCAGGGCTATCGTGAGAGAGCCGAGGCTGTACCTTTTCGACGACCCGATAGCGGGGCTTGACGGCGAGCTGAAAATGAAGATGCGCAACGTCATAGTAAACTTGCAGGCGAGAATGAACGGTTCGTTCGTGTACGCGGCAAAGAACGTGAACGAGGCGCTCTCTATGGCGACCCGCCTCATAGTTCTGCGCGAGGGCTTCGTTCAGCAGATAGATACGCCGAAAAATCTTTACGACTACCCCGCGAACGCGTACGTCGCGTTCCTCATAGGCTCGCCCACGATTAACTTTATAAACGACGCGAAGATAGTCAAGGACGGCGAAAATTACTTTGCCGAATACGGCTCGTTCAAAATCGCGCTGTCGGACAAGGTTAAGTCGCGTTTTGCTAACGTTGACGAATATGCGGGCACGGATAAAAAAGTAATACTCGGTATCCGCCCCGAGGATATCAAGGCGGAAGCGGGCGGCGCGTACCAAGCGACCGTTGCCGCCACCGAGGAAATTGCGGGCAGGAAATTCGCCGACTGCGACACGGGCGACGGGCTTTCCTTCGTTATGGAAACGGACGCGGCTAAGGGCGATAAGGTTTCGTTCACGCCCGATAAGGACGGGCTGTATATTTTCGACTCCGTATCGAGGCTTTCGCTGTTGTCGCGCGACGGGGGATATACCGAAACGGGTTTTGCGGACGCGGCTTTCGTTCCGCTGCCTTACGACGAGGAGCAGAGCCTGGTTGAAAAATCCAAGTTCAAGCCCAAGGACAAAAAGAAGAAGTAAAAACAAAAAGTCGGCTCTCGCAGCCGATTTTTTCGCCCGTGCAGAATAAAGTGCGCGAGGCTGGCAATAAATTTATAAAAAGCTTATTTCGGTGCGACTGTGTGGGAAGTAATTTTAGATTCGTTTAAGGATACTTTAATAGTTTTTCCTTTTATCTTAATAATATATATACTTATCGAGCTTTTGGAAAATGCGACTCCGCTTTCCCAAAGCCGCCGCACGCTGCAAGGACCGCTCGCGCCGCTAATCGGCTCGGCGACGGGCATAATACCGCAGTGCGGGTTTTCGGTTATGGCGGCAAAGCTCTACGACAAGGGGCTTATCCGCACGGGCACGATAATCGCAGTATTTCTGGCAACGAGCGACGAAGCGCTTATAATTCTCCTCGGCAGCAGCACGCAGAGCGCGCACGCCGCGCAGGCCATTTTACCGCTCATACTCGTAAAGCTGGGCGTGGCGGCGGTATTCGGCTATCTTATCAATTTCATTTTATCTAACGAAAAACTCGCCGATACTTCCTTTGCAGAGCCTCTGCACGAACACGACCATTCCTATTCGTGCGGAAGGGAGCACGACGGCAAGAGCACGACGAGAGTATATTTAATCGAGCCTTTGATACATTCGTTAAAGGTCGCGCTGTATCTTCTTATCGTAAACCTCGTATTCGGCTGTATAATCTTCGCCGTCGGCGAGGACGCGATTTCGTCCGTGCTGATAGGCGGGGCGTACTTCCAGCCGTTTATCACCGCGGCGATAGGCTTAATTCCCAACTGCGCTTCCAGCGTTATCCTAACTTCCGCGTACGTGAACGAGGGCATCGTTTTCGGAAGCCTTATCGCGGGACTATGTACGAACGCGGGGCTGGGTATGGTCGTGCTCTTGAAGAACACGAAAAAGATTAAAAGGAATATACTTCTCATAGTCACCGTCTATGCGATTGCGGTGGTGACGGGCATAGCCGTAAACGGCGTTATGCTCGCTTGCGGAATGTTATAAAAAATTTAATTTCGGCTAGGAAAAGCGTTGACTTTTGCGTGCGACCTTTGGTATAATTTGTAAGCGTTGCGAAAGCGGCGGCTCACGCTTAGGCGAAGGGAGGTGAACAGAATGTCAACCATTAAAGTCGGAGAAAACGAATCGGTTGAAAGCGCTCTCAGAAGATTTAAGAGAAAGTGCTCGCGCGACGGTATCATCGGCGACCTCAGGAAGAAAGAATTCTACGAATCCCCTTCCGTAAAAAGACGTAAAAAGTCCGAGGCGGCAAGAAAGAGAAGCAAAAATTAAAATTTAAAACTCTACTGAACGGAATACCGTTCGGTAGAGTTTTTTCATTTACGGAAAAGTCGAATTATATCAAAAAGTGGCGGAGGCGGTTATGGACGATTTGAAAATTCTCGCGCGGCAGGCAAAGCAAAGGCTTAAAACGGATTTCTGGCATACGGTGAAGCTCGATATGAACGAGAGCGCCGACAGGGCCGCAAAGCTCGGCAAGAACGGCAACAAGGTTAAAAGCAATCTTTACGGCAAGGTTAAAAGCGCGATAAAGGGTGAAGAACCCGACGAATTTTACCTTAAAGTCAAAGAGCTTCTGGATACTTACGGCGAGGTGTCCGACGCGATAGGCAGGCTCACCGACAAGGAGTATTTTGCCACGCTTTCGTACGAGGAGAGGCAGAGGTACACGCTCGAACTTTCGGCGAAATATCTCAAAGCGCTTGAAAAATACAAGAAGGAAAAAGAATTATCGGTTTAACCGTTGCGCGCCCAATCCGAAATATGCTATAATATATTTGCGCTTCCCTAAACGTCGCATAACGGCGTTGAACTCCGCTTTTCTCGTGTTACGTACGTCCGTGTACGCGCCACTCGAAATTGCTCGTTCGCCTTGTTCTGCTCGTTTATAGAAAGCGTATAAATGCTTTTTTGAAGTTGTTTGGGCGCGGTAGAAAATGAATCCGATACTTGCAAATTTAAACGAAGAACAGATAAAACCCGTATGCGATACGGAGGGGCAGGTGCTCGTGCTTGCGGGCGCGGGCAGCGGCAAAACGCGCGTGCTCACCTCCCGCATTGCGTATATACTCGATAAGGGGCTTTGCGCACCGTCGGCGATTCTCGCGATAACTTTCACCAACAAGGCGGCGGGCGAAATGCGCGAAAGACTGGAAAATATGCTCGGCGATATCGGCTCGATGTGGATATGCACCATTCACTCGATGTGCGTAAGGATTTTGCGGCAGTTTGCCGAGAGCGCGGGTATAAAGCCCAACTTCTCCATTTACAGCGATACCGAAAGAAACAACGTCGTAAAAAAGACGATGACGGAGCTCGGCTTTTCGGACGAGAAGCTTTTAAAGAACGCGAAATACCATATCGGCAACGCGAAGATGCTCGGGCTCGACCCCGACCTGTACGGCGCTCGCTATAAGGGCGAAGCGGATATGGACAAAATAGTCGTAATTTACGAAAAGTACGATATGCATCTGCGCTCGAACAACGCGCTGGATTTCGACGATTTGCTTTTGGAAACTCTGCGCCTTTTAAGGCGGGATAAGGAAGCGCGCGCATACCTTTCGGAAAAATTCAGGTATATTTTCGTGGACGAGTTTCAGGACACGAACGCCGTTCAGTACGAGATAATAAAACTGCTTTCGTCCGCCCACGGCAACCTTTTCGCCGTCGGTGACGACGACCAGTCCATATACGGCTGGCGCGGCGCGGAAATAGAGAATATTCTGCGGTTCGATAGGGACTATCCCGCGGCGAAGGTGTATAAACTCGAAAGAAACTACCGCTCCACGAAGTCCATTTTGAACCTTGCAAACGCCATAATCAAGCATAACGGCAACCGCCGTCAGAAGACCTTATGGACGGAAACGGAGGAGGGAATAAAGCCCGAATATTATCAGGCGGACGAGGAGAGCGGCGAGGCGCTTTTCGCCGCAAGGACTATTTCGGACAGCATTTACCACGGCGGCAGGTATTCCGATTTCGCCGTGCTGATGCGCATAAACGCGCTCACCCGCTCGTACGAGCAGGAGTTCACGAAATACGGCATACCCTATAAAGTTTTCGGCGGCTTTAAGTTCTTCGAAAGAAAGGAAATAAAGGACGTGCTCGCGTATATGCGCATCATATCCAACCCCTTCGACGACGAAGCGCTGACGAGAATAATCAACGTTCCGCGCAGGGGCATAGGCGCGAAAACTATCGAAATAATGGACGAATACGCCCGCGAAAACGGGCTGTCGCTGTACGACGCGTGTCTGGACGTCGATATGCTTAAACTCCCCGCGGCGGCGAAATCTAAGATAGAAAATTTCGCCGAGCTTATAAAGTCTTTCGTCATTACCGCGCAGGAGGATAGCGTAGCTCAGCTCGTGAGGGATATTATTAACGGCGCGGATTTAAAGTCGGCTTACGACGACGGCACGGACGAGGGGGACGGCAAGCTCGCCAACCTCGACGAATTTATCGCCTCGGTGGACGATTACGCGCGGCTCAATCCCACCGCCACTCTCGACGAATACTTAAATCAGGTAACGCTCGCTTCCGACACCGACGAGATGACGGACGGCGAATACGTGACCTTGGCGACCATTCATTCCGTAAAGGGGCTGGAATTCGACAAAGTAATAATCTGCGGGTTGGAGGACGGAATTATGCCCACTTCCCGCTCGTCCGACGACGCAAAGGGGCTTGCAGAAGAACGCAGGCTTATGTACGTCGCGATAACGAGGGCGAAAAGCAGGCTGTATCTCACCCGCTCCAAGAGCAGATATCTGTACGGGCACAGGGATATAACCACGCCGTCGCGGTTTATTATGGAGCTTTCGGCGGAGCTGGGCGTAAAAGCGGAGCGCCCCGCGTTCGGCTATTCCCGCGGCTCGTCTTACGGAAGCGGCTATTCCTACGGCGGAAGCTATCAGAGGCAAAGCGCCCGCTCGTTCGGCAAAAGCCTCTATTCGTCCGACGAGGGGTACGAGAGCGACTTCCCCGCTTCGGAACAGACGTATAAAAAGGTCACGCCGCTCGGGTTCGGGAATAAGGCGGAAAACAAGCCCAAATCGTATTCGGTCGGTATGAAAGTAAAGCACGCCCGCTTCGGCGTGGGTACGGTAATCGCGGTTAAAAACGGCGGCACGGTAATAAACATCGCGTTCGACGGTCAGGGCATAAAGGAGCTGTCCGCCGCGCTCGCCCCGCTCGAAATTATAGGATAAAATTATGGCAAACGAAAGGGTAAGATATCTTATAGATACGCTCAACAAATGGTCTTACGAGTATTACGTCCTGGATAATCCGTCCGTGCCCGACAGGGAATACGACCGGCTTTACGACGAGCTTAAAGAGATAGAAAAGGACACGGGCGTGGTGGAATTCGACAGCCCCACGCGCAGGGTCGGCGGCGAGCCTATTAAGGCTTTCGCCCGCCACGAGCATATAGCGCGGCTGTACAGCCTCGACAAATCCGTTTCCTACGATATGCTCAACGCCTTTTTCGACAGAATAGACAAGAGCGTGAACGGCGCGTCCTACACCGTGGAATATAAGTTCGACGGGCTTACTATGTGTTTAACCTACGATAAAGGCAAGTTCGTCCGCGCCACCACGCGCGGCAACGGCGTTTACGGCGAGGACGTAACCGCGCAGTGCCTTACGGTGAAAAGCTTCCCCATGACCATAAACTATACGGGGCTTTTGGAAGTGCAGGGCGAGGCGGTAATAAGAATAAGCGTACTCGACGAGTACAATAAGACGGCGAAAGAGCCGCTTAAAAACGCGCGCAACGCCGTGGCGGGGGCGATACGGAATCTCGACCCGCGCGTCACCGCCGAAAGAAAGCCCGAAATACTTTTTTATAACGTGAATTATTCCGAGGGCTTGGAACTTCCCACGCAGGAGGCGCATTTCTCTTTTTTAAAGGAAAACGGCTTCAAGGTTTTCCCCTTCCTCAAAGTGTGCAAAACCCGCGACGAGGTGTTCGGAGCGATTGAGGAAATAGATATAAAGAGAAAAGAAATAGACGTTTTAACGGACGGCGCGGTGATAAAGCTGAACGACTGCTCGGTTCGCGCCGAAATCGGCTATACCGACAAATTCCCGCGCTGGGCAATGGCTTACAAGTTCGAGGCGGAGGAAGCCGAAACGACGGTAAACGAAGTTATATGGCAGGTGGGACGAACGGGCAAATTAACGCCGCTCGCTCTCGTCGAGCCGGTGGAGCTTGCGGGGGCTACCGTAAGAAAAGCCACGCTGAACAATTTCGGCGACATCACGAGAAAGGATATAAAGATAGGCAGTAAGGTCGCTATCCGTCGCTCGAACGAGGTCATACCCGAAATTCTCGGTTGTATAGAGCATACGGGCAAGAGCGTAGATATTTCCAAGCCCGAATTCTGCCCCTCGTGCGGGGAGAGGACGTACGAAAACGGTGCGAATATTTTTTGCCCGAACAAATTCTGCCGCGAGAGAATTATAGGTAAATTCGCGCACTTCGCGCAGAAGGACGCGATGGATATAGAGGGCTTTTCGGAGATGACCGCCGGTCAGCTCTACGACGAGCTTGGTTTAAAGTACTGCTCGCAGTTATACGAACTCGACGGCGAAAAGCTGTCCGCTTTGGACGGCTTCAAAAAGAAGAAAACGGACAATCTTTTAAACGCTATCGAAAAGAGCAGAAGCGTGCCCTTGGACAGATTTATCTTCGCGCTCGGCATAGAGGGCGTGGGTAAAGTCGCGGCGAAATCGCTTGCGAGGGAGTTCGGGGATATCCGCGCCTTAGCGGAAGCGGACGAGGAAAAGCTGTTTGAAATCGACGATATCGGCGGAGTTACCGCCGCGACGATTTCGGGCTGGTTCAAGGATAACGACAACGCCGCGGAGCTTGAAAGATTGTTGTCCCGCATTTCGCCGTCGTCGCCTAAAAAAGCCGTTAAATCGGGCATATTCGAGGGGCAATTCGTCGTTTTAACGGGGACTTTGCAAAATTTCAAGCGCAGCGAAGCGCAAAAACTCATAGAGGACAGGGGCGGCGAATGTCAGTCGTCCGTGACGAATAAGACGACGCTCGTCATCGCGGGCGAAGCCGCAGGTTCTAAGCTTTTAAAGGCGCAGAAGCTCGGCGTCAAGATAATAGACGAAGCCGCGTTTGCGGAAATGATAAAGTAAACGCGCGGGAAGGGGGATTATGCAAAAGAAAATAAAGCTCGCCTATATCGGCGGCGGCTCTAAGCTTTGGGGCAGAATATTTATGGGCGACCTCGCCTGTTCCGAGGGGCTGTCGGGAGAAATCGCTCTTTACGATATCGACAGGGAAGCGGCGGAAAGAAACGCGAAAATCGGCGGGTTTATCAATAAGGATAAACGCGCGAAAAGCAAGTTCGATTACGTCGTTTACGACGAGCTCGAACGGGCGCTTGACGGCGCGGATTTCGTGGTCATATCGATACTGCCCGCAACCTTTAAGGAAATGCGCAGCGACGTTCACACGCCCGAAAAGTACGGGATTTTTCAGTCCGTCGGCGACACGGTAGGACCGGGCGGGGTACTCCGCGCTATGCGCACCGTGCCCTTGTACGAGGGGTTCGCCAAGGCGATTAAAAAGGTCTGCCCCGACGCGTGGGTAATAAATTTCACCAACCCGATGACGATATGCACGCAGACGCTTTACGATATTTTTCCCGAAATCAAGGCTTTCGGTTGCTGTCACGAAGTCTTCCACGCGCAGGAATTTCTTTGCAGAGTGTTAAAGGAAATAAAGGGCGAGGAAGTTAAGCGCACGGATATTTACACCGACGCGTGCGGAATAAACCATTTTACCTGGATAACTAAAGCGACGTATAAGGATACCGATATTTTATCGCTTATTCCCGAGTTTTACGAAAAGTTTTTCGACGAGGGGTATTACGAATACGCGGACAGATACGCTTTCCGGCACGACCCGTTCGCCTACGGCAACAAGGTTAAGATGGATACTTATATGCGCTACGGCGCACTCGGCGCGGCGGGCGACAGACACCTCGTCGAATTTATGCCGCAAAGCTGGTATTTAAAGGACGATAAAACGGTTAAGAAGTGGGCGTTTAATCTGACTACCGTCGATTTCCGCGAAAAGGTTCAGGACGAAAAAATTCTGGAAACTATCGAAATGGCGGAGGGGCGCAAGGAGTTCCCCGTCGTAAAATCTTCAGAGGAAGCGGTGGATTTGATAAAATGTATTCTCGGCTTCGAAACGCGCGTTTCCAACGTGAATATGCCCAACCGCGGGCAAATGCCTCAGCTCCCTTACGGCGCGATAGTGGAAACTAATTGCGTGTTTACCCATAACCAGGTAAAACCCGTCGTTTCCGACCCTCTGCCCGAGGCGGTTTTAAATCTCGTGTACAGAAACTGGCTTAATATCGACACCTGTTATAACGGCATAAAGGAGCGGGATTTGAATAAGATTTTCGCCTCGTTTATCAATCAGCCGCTGTGCGGAAATCTCGGCTTTGAGGAGGCGAAGGCGCTGTTTAAAGAAATGAGCTTTAACACGCGCGAATACCTCGACCCGTATTTCGATTTGGACGGGTATTTCAAAAATTAAATTTAAAGCGGCGGAGCTTGAAAAGCTCGCTTCCCGTAGGGATTACAGAAAAGCGAAGAACTTGATGTTCTTCGCTTTTTATATTTATCCGATATATTAAAATTTAACCGTATGTAAGCTATTTCTTTGCTATTACGATAGGCTGATAAAATTGCGTTTCTTCGGGTAATTTCCAATCAACTTTTGTAAAACCGCAAGAAAGAAGGTGTTGCGTTAATTCTTCTCTTTTTACGGCTCTATATTCGCAATTATACTTGCTGATATTTAAAGAATTTT